>DATJGZ010000142.1:0-3587 GCA_035494535.1 Patescibacteria group bacterium
CCCGCACTCGCGCGCTGCGCGTAGTACTCCGCCATAATCTTGTTTGGCGTGCGGGTTTCGCCGGCGCGACCGCGCGTGAGCGGTGCCATGACGATTCGGTTCTTGAAACGGATAACCCCCGCGGCGAGCGGATCGAACAATGTTGGCATACTGATTCCCTAAAAGCTTTCCCCTTCAATGAGATAAACCAAAACGGGGCTTATTCAAGGTGATTCTAATGTAGGTGCTTAGTTTATGTTAACACTTTTTTGCTTAAATTAACATATTGAGTAAGAAAGGATTTCGATGGGCGGGGGCGCCGGAACATCGTCAGCGACCGAGCAAAAGGAGCGCGAGCGTTTCGAGCCCAACACGGCACCGCCGCCGGTCAAGACGCCGCTGCCTGCGCACCAAGTTCCCGACCTGCATAATGTTTTCAAGCGTGTTTCGACCGACCTGCCCAATCTGCGCGCGTCGCAGTCCACCATCGACCGCCTCGGCCCGGCTGAAAGAAAAATCCTTGGCACCGCGCCGGTCACGCTTCTTGTATCCCCGTCCGATGTTTTGGTGAAGAATCCCAAAGGCGAGGTCGACATTGCCGCGAGCCAGACCAAGCTCGGTGATGTTATTGCCAATTTCTATCCGGGAGTGGCGCTCAGCGACGACGAGCAAAAAAGTCTCATCAACGGATTCCGAGAAATGGAAGTCACGCCCCAGGCGGCCAACGTTCAACTTGGGCCGCAAGCCTGCATGGTGCAACTCAATCCTGCCACCGCCATGGGCACGAACGGCGTGACGCGGCAGATCACGGGCCTGCCGGACAGTTATCTCCGCCCGGATAAGCTAGCCATTATGAACGAGAGTTTCAGCAAGTACGCATTGTCGCACGAGGTGGGCCACTGTGAGGAAGGTGCAAATGGGAATTTGCCGAAACAACAAGCGCTTTTCGTCATGTATCCCGCGGACGCCCTGTCTGCCGAAGCTGCGGCCGACAGTCTGGCGCGCGTAGAGCTTAATGCATTGCCGTCATCGCTGATGCCGCATAAGAAAGAGGCGCTGCAGGCAATTCTCGACCAACGCGCGATCAGCGGCATGCTCAATCCCGGCGAGACTTTCGGTCTGCACGAGAACAAACTTCTGCTGATGAGCGATCACGCCACCATCGGGCCGCTGCTGCGCCCGGGCGCCGACCCTGTCGTCGCGCTGGTGGCTCCCGGTCTGGCCAACCGGTCGATTCATCATTTTCTTGGCGAACAAACGCTCGAGAATGGCATCCGGCCGGACTCGCCGAAATTATACAAGCAGATGATGGATATGAAGGCGAAGGAGCCGGAGAAATACGACATGGTGATGCATCTCCTCGGGCGCGAGGCATCGAAGGAAGCGCCGCTGCTGCACTATGCAGTCGCGAAGGCGATGCTGGAGGAGGGCATGTTCGGCAAAAATTCCCTGACGCGCCTGAATGTCGAGCAGTACGTCAAGGCGATGGAGCGCAACGTCAAGCCCGACCTGCTGGCTGATGCCAGAACGCTCGTCGACCCTTTCCGCGATACGTTGCGCCATATGCCGGCGGCCGAGCGTGAGAAACTCGTAGTCACGGTGGCGAAGGAAGAATCGGAGGCCACGGCACTCATGAATGATCCCAATAACCGTGCCGCGCCCGCGCCGCACGCGTCGTCCCCGGCGCCGGACAAGCAGCCGCCGCCGCAAATACCGCCGCCGACTTCCTAGCGTGAGCTGATCGCGAGCAGCGCCTGACTGCACAGGGTTTCCGCCGGAATGCCGGTCTGTTTGCACTGCGCCTCGAGCGCGAACAGGCGCTGCATGACGGTCTCGAGCGCGGGCAGCGACCAGCGCGTGAGCTGGGCGCGGAACAGCGGCTCCTGCTTGAAAAAAACCGGCGGCGCCAGCGACTTCATCGCCACTTCCGCGGGTTCGCCCGAATCCATCCGCGCCCGCGTGATGTGCAGGCGGCTAAAATGCCGCTGCAGCGACCGCAGGATCGCGATGGCGGGCAAACCTTCCTCGACCAAAGCGTTGTATGCACGCAGGGCATCGGCGGGCTTAGACCCGGCTGCGGCGAAGACCAGATCGTCGGTCGTCTGCGCGCCTGCGTCGCCGCATGCGGCCTGAACATCCGCCGCGCCAATCTGTTTATTTTTGCCCATATAGACCATGAGCTTTTCGATCTCGCTGCGCGCGCGCTGCCGGTCGCCGGTAATGGCCGAGGCCAGCCAGGCCAGCGCGTCTGAGGCGATGGTATAGCCCTGTTCGGACAGCAAGGTGCGGGCGAAGCCGGCGATGTCGCGCTCGTTTTCCACATAGCACGGGATCGGCGCCGCATTTTCGGCCTTTTCGAAAAGCAGGCGCAGGGCCGAGCGGGGCCCAAGCTCGCCCGCTTCGATAATCACCGTCGTGTTCGGGTTCGCGGCGGCAAGGTACTCGCGCACCATGGGTGCGATGGCGTCGCGCCCGTCCTCGACCCGCACCAGCCGCCTGCCGCCCATCATGGACAACGCATTCGCTTCCGCCGACAGGCGCGCCGGATCCTCGATCAGCTGGTCGGCCTTGATGACCGAGACGTTGAAGGGGTCGTTGATGTCCTTCACGACCGTCGCGCCCATCGTTTTTGCGCGCTCGCGCATCAGGCCGGAATCGGGACCGTAGACCAGAATCGCACGCACATTCACGGGCGGGCTCTTGACGAAGCCGTCGATCTGGCGGAACTGGAGTTTCATGGGCGCATACTAGAAGATATTTTTGCCCCTGTCATTTCCAACATTTAGTACGATAATGCTAAATCTGGGCAAGGAGATATAGCTTTATGAAGACCAAAAGCCATTTCGTGATTACATTAATGGTGGGAATTGCAATCTTTATCGGAGGGAATAATTCTCTCCGTGCTCAAGATTACAAATCATGGCCTGTTTTTTCTGATGCAGATCCTCCTGTACCAAAAGAAATTACTCAGTGGATTGAGCAGACACTGAAGGACGTCAAGGAGGTCAATGTGGTTGCTTGTTTGAATTACTGGGGCCAAATACCTGATTGGCTTAAACAGGGCGCTCTCGAACAGGATTCTCTTACATACATTTCTTCTAAACTCGGCAACAGAATTACATATGCGGACGGTAAGCAGCACGATCCCAAAATTCAGGGTTGTAACGATTATAGTCCGTTTTTAGATGATCCCGGAAATCTAAATTTTATCGTAAAGGTTCTTGTTAGACCTGTACGCATAAATAATAAGGACGTATCTGTTGCACAAATCTCGCGTGTTGTGTATCGGCCGGGCTACAGAACAAGCGTTTTCTCATTCCTGTCTGCTCGTGGGCAAATGCTTGACCTTAGCGATCCCGACAAGGCGCACAAAAATTACGATTTGGATAAAAATCTCTGGACCTTCGGATATAGCTTCAACCCTGCGTACGACAAATAGGTAGTTTTAAATATCGAGATTCTTCGCTACGCTCAGAATGACAATCAGATAGGAGAACGAACATGGCCAAGGCAGCGGGTAAAATTGTGACAGGCGACAGGATGCAGGTGAACGGCGTGGCGGTGCCGCTGTCCAAGGCCGTGCGGGCGAAAGGCGAGCTGGTGTTCGC
>DATJGZ010000143.1:0-2731 GCA_035494535.1 Patescibacteria group bacterium
CTGGTTTCAAGTACGCGACCGCCCTTCTCGCCGATCAGGCGCGCATAATGCTGCGATCTGCGCTCCGTCTCCAGTACGTACCAGTAACACAATTGATAGTCGGTCATTTTTTTCCAAGCAGGAATTTGCCAGACGCCCGCATCATCGGGCTGGAGCAAAAAATTTTTACCCTTCTTTGTCCGGCCGGGAATCGTATTCAGTCTAAGCAAGCTTGTCGCGACCTCCCGGAAATTCCGGCGCAGGACGATCAGGCCGGGCAGCACGCCGAGGGCGAGCAGCGGCTCGATATACCCCTTGTTCACCAGATGGCTTGATTCAAAATAGTCGGCTTCCGGCATCGCGTTGATCAGCGCGAATTTCTGCCGCCAGATCTTTTTGCCGAACTCGGCATCCTTCACCGCGCGCCGGAGGTGCCCTTGCAGTTGCGGAATATCCGATTCGTGCTCGCTGTAAAAATCGGGAAACAGGGCGAATACGTGCTGCAGGAACCCAGTGCCCGAACGGCCGGGCGTGCAGGTAATCGTGATGGTCTTGCCCTCGCGAAGCCTCTCGTCGCAGGGATGCGCAGGGCCGATCCGCCTGGTCAAAAAATCGAAAGCCAAATCCTACCTATTTCCATATTTTGTGAGCTGGAGCGGGCGACGGGGATTGAACCCGCGACATTCAGCTTGGGAAGCTGACGCTCTACCGCTGAGCTACGCCCGCGCACACTCACTTACATACTTAAATGTGCTAACAGTATTTACCTTATAGCGAACTGATAAAACAAGAGAAACGCTGATGTAACAGGCGGCAAAGATGACTTTACTTTCTCAAAGAGTTGTTTATAAAGGCAAAACGGTTAGGGCTTTGAGTCTTAAACCGGGCGGGATTTTGGGTTACCATCCTGTCGGCAAAGAAACTTTCAAGGAGCGAATGATGAATATTTGGCGGGGTCTTGTTCTGTGCGGCGCTGTACTGGCTTTGGCAGCCTGCTCGAATTCCAAATCCTTCAGCGAAGTGAACGCACTCAACAATGCGAAGGCCGTAGGCAGCCCCTTCACGCAGGCGCTGGCATCGGAATACCGCGATTTCGCCAACAGCGAGTTGAACAAGGAATATGATTATCCTGACGCGCTCCACTTCGCGCGCAAGGGTCTGGCCGCCGCCGCTGGCGAGACCGTGCTGCCCGAGCCGATCAGCGACTGGAACCTCCTGCCCGAGCATATGAACGAGCTCTCGACCGCCCGCGGCCGTCTGCTGGTGGCATTCGACATGGGCGCCCGCGAGATGGCGCCGAAGGAAGCCGCCGTCGCGCAGGTCCGCTTCGACTGCTGGATCGAGGAGCAGGAAGAGAACTGGCAAGCCAAGAACATCCGCGGCTGCAAGGAACAATTCATGGACGCAATGAATAAGCTGGAAGGCATGCTCAAGCCGGCCGAATTCCCGCCGCCGGTCGAGGCGACCTCCGCGACAGCCGCGCCGATGAAGACGGAAGACGCCATGTATCTGGTCTTTTTCGACTGGAACAAATACAACATCGGCGCTGGCGCGCAGAACGTCCTCGATGCCGTCGTGACCGAGGTCAAGAGCCGGCAGCTCAAGGGCGTGCACATCGTCGGCCACACCGACACCTCCGGTCCGAAACACTATAACGACCGCCTATCGAACAAGCGTGCGGCTGCCGTGCGCGACTACCTGACCAGCCATGGCATCGACGCCACGCTGGTCTCGACGGAAGGCCATGGCGAAGACGAGCTGCTGGTCAAGACCCCCGACAATACGCGGGAGCCCGCCAACCGCCGCGCCCAGATCACCTTCCAGTAAGAAGGGCGTAAATAAAATTAAAGAAGCCGGGACTGTTGCAGCCCCGGCTTCTTTTATGCCTAAATATCAGCATGTACGAGAAAACCACCGACAATATCCGGATCAGCGTCGAACCCTCTTTCCTCGACGACCAATCCTCGCCTGAGGACAGCCGCTACGTCTGGGCCTATAAGGTCAGGATCGAGAACAAGGGGCAGGAAACGGTGCGCCTTCGCTCGCGCTACTGGCGCATCACCGACTCCAACGGTCATGTGCAGGAAGTCTCCGGCGAAGGCGTCGTCGGCGCGCAACCCACGCTCAAGCCCGGCGATAATTTCGAGTACACCAGCGGCGCGCCGCTCGCAACGCCCAGCGGCTTCATGGTCGGCAACTATACGATGGAAGCCGTCGACGGCCGCGCCTTCAAGGTCGACATCCCCGCCTTCTCGCTCGACAGCCCGCACCACCGCGCTGTCCTGAACTGATGACAGCGGCAAAACCGAAATCGGAGCGTGCACGCAAAGCGCCGAAGAAGATCACTGAATCATATCTACACAATTCGGGGCTGCATTACCTGCAGCGCTTCTCGACCGGAACCGAGAATTTCCGCCGCGTCATGATGCGCAAGGTCGACCGCTCCTGCCGCCACCATAAGGACCAGAGCCGTGAGGACTGCGCAGTGATGGTCGAGGCGCTGATCGAAAAGTTCGCGCGCGCCGGGCTTCTGAACGATGCCGACTACACACGCGCAGCCGTCGCGACCCTGCGCCGTCGCGGGGAATCCGCCCGCGCCATCGAGGCACGACTGCGCGCCAAAGGCCTGCCGCGAGAAGAAATCCGGAAAAACCTTGAGACCGAGGACGATACGGATCCGGAATTTATGGCCGCCCTGCGCTTCGCCCGCCGCCGCCGCCTCGGCCCCTTTGCGACCGGCAAGCCTAAAGAG
>DATJGZ010000144.1:0-28962 GCA_035494535.1 Patescibacteria group bacterium
GTATCTTCCCACCACTGGCGGAGGAGGTCTTTCTGGCGCTTCAGATCATCAAACCGCTGGCGCAGGACAGCACTGCGGCGAATGAGACCCATAATCCGATCGTATTCGCCCGGCGGCAAATCGTCCGGACAATCAAGAAGGGCCTGGATGTCAAGATCGGTAATAAGGTCCTGAACTAAATCACTCTTTTTATCGCATACCAGTATCATCGCTTTGCCTTGCCCACTTAGGACTCTCTGTCCCTTCGGCTATCAAACGAATTGTTTCAGTTTTGGTTCCAAATGGAACCGGAATTGTTTCCCGTTCGTTTGGAGGCGGGGTTAAAACTATGAAAATGTTGCGTATTAAGCACGTCTGGGTTACCAATCTCACCGTAATCACTTAGTATTTGTGGGGATGATGAACCGTCGTCTTATAAGACATTTTCTGCTCCAGGCGATCCTACTCGGCATCTGTTTCGGGAGCCTCGGTTATCTTCTTTTTTACTCTAGGTCCGTGGTCAATAGAACCAACAGCTGGGTCGAGCATTCCCGCATTGTTATTTCTGAAGTGCAGACGCTGGATATCATGCTGGAACGCATTCTGGCGGACCAGCGCGGCTATCAACTATCCGGCGCCGACGCCCTCCGGCAGAACTACCAGAAAACCAAGAGCGATGTCGCGAAGCTCCTCGATGACCTCGAGATAAAGACTGCGGACAATTCGCCCCAGGTGGCGCGCGTTGAATCATTCAAAAGCCATTTCGCCAAATTCGTAAAAATTCTCGACAGCAAGAACCGGCAATATTCGCTTTCGCTGAATGACCGACCGAATGACACGGGGATGATCGGCAGTCTCAAAGACGCTCTCGTTCTGATCGATAAGGACATACTAGATGAGGAGTATCGGCTTCTGAATCAGCGTACGCGTGAGTTACAGGCGGAACGCAGCCATTTCTTTGGCGCTCTCGTTACCGGGGGTATATTTTCCATCGCATTAATCTTTCTCTTCAACGGCATGATCTTCGTCGCCCAGCAGGAGCGGGTACGGGCGGAAACGCGGCTCGAGGAATCCGAGGCGACGTTCCGTCTCGCGGTCGAAGGAACCCAAGACGGCATATATGACTGGAATTTGAAAACCGGCCAAGCATTTTACGGGCCGCGGTTTTGGGGAATGCTGGGATATGAACCCGGCGAACTTCCGGCCACGGTCGGTTCGTTCAATTCGCTGCTGCGTCCCGACGACCGGCAGCAATTCGATGGGGAAATCAGGCGGGCGTCAGAAGTGTGCGCGCCGGGGTACTCTGCGATATTTATGATGCAGCACAAGAGCGGCCGATGGCTGTGGATCAGCTCGCGCGGCCGCATCCTCTATGACGCGCAGGGCAAGCCGGTACGGATCGTCGGCGCCCAGACGGACATCAGCGACATCAAGGCCTATGAAAAGCGGCTCGAGAGCGAGAAGGAGCGGGCGGAGAAGGCGAATCGCGCCAAAAGCGAGTTTCTTGCGCACATGAGCCACGAGATTCGCACGCCGCTGACGGCCGTTACCGGCATCGCCGAGATCCTGATGCGCAACCAGAAGAACCTCGACGACAAGCAGAAGCTTTTGGTCAAGACGCTTCGCTCGAGCAGCTCACTTCTTAGTGAACTGATCAACGACGTGCTCGATTTCTCGCGAATTGAAAGCGGGGAGCTGCGTATCGAGGATGTCCCCTTCGCTCTGTCGGAGCTTTTCGAGCAGGTCATCGATATTGCCGCGCCGACGGCTCGCGAAAGGAATATAAAATTCGACGTTAGATACGACGAGGTGGCGGCGCTGCAATTCAAGGGCGACCGCACAAGGCTCCGCCAGATACTGATCAATTTGATCGGCAATGCAATCAAGTTTACGTCCGAAGGATCGGTTACGGTGATGGCGCGTCGCGTTAATGATAACGGGCATGACAGGTTGCGAGTCGATGTTGTGGATACAGGCATCGGTATCGAGCCGGAGAAATTTGAGCTCGTCTTCGAGCATTTCAAACAAGGCGATTCGTCGATTTCGCGCAAGTATGGCGGCTCGGGACTTGGACTTGCGATTTCGCTTCGCCTCGCGCAGATGATGTCGGGCACCATTCTGCTCGACAGCACGCCCGGCAAGGGCTCGACCTTCAGCCTGATCATCCCCTTCCGGACGGGCGAGGCCGGGGCAGTCAACGGCGACGGCAAGTGGGTCGAACTCGTCGAGAAGATGAAACATGCGGCGCCGGGACAAAAGAGAATTCTTCTGGCCGAGGATTTTGAGGGCAATGTGGTGATGCTCAGCTACATACTTGACTCTCTCGGCTGCCAGTACGACGTGGCGCACACCGGGCGCGAGGCCTTGGCCTTGTGGGAGCGCAATCATTACGACCTCGTGCTGATGGACGTTCAGATGCCCGACATGGACGGTCTGACAGCGACGGCGATGATCCGGCAGCAGGAGCGCGAACGCGCGCAGCCCCGCGTTCCGATTATCGGTATGACGGCGCATGTGCGGGCGGAAGACCGTGGAAAGTGTTTCGATGCCGGAATGGATGTCTATCTGCCCAAACCCGTGGTCGAGGCTGATCTTAAGACCGCCATTGCGGAATGCCTGATGGCGGAGCGGCGCGCGGCCTAAAAGAAAAAGCCCGGGGCGAATCCCGGGCTTCATCCTTCATGCGTCTGAAGTTCTATGCCGTGGCGCTGGCGCGCTTGGTTGAGGCCAGCAGGGCGGCCGGCATTTCCTCGACCGCCACTGGCGTGTCGATCAGCATTTGCAGATGCTCGCGGGCGCGGGAGAGGCGTGAACGGACCGTACCGACCGGGATGGACAGCATTTCCGAGACTTCCTCATACCGCATGCCGTTGACGCACACGAGCAGAAGGATCTCGCGGTGATCCGGGCTCAGGCGCTCCATGGCGCGGCGAACGTTCTCGAGATCGGCCAGCGTATCCTGTTGCGGCGCTACGCACTGCCGGTCCATATATTTGTCCGGGTCGAACTGGGTTTCGAATTTCGTGCGGCGGCGATAGCCCGACACGAATAGGTTGAACATGATCTTCGAGCTCCAGCGGAACAGATTCGTGCCGGTCTCGAAGCGCTCCCGGTTCTCCAGGGCCCGAAGGACCGTGGACTGCAGGAGGTCGTCGGCATCACTCTTGTTGCCGGTCAGCCTCAGGGCGAAGCGGCGCAGGTGATCCATTTCAGCAACCAGCGCTTCTTGGTTAAACATAGCTAAGCTCCCTTTGTTATGATCTATTCTTTAAGCCTAGGCCGAGTTTATGAGCGCAATTTGTCTGCGGTGTTTCAGTCGTGAAAAGCTTTGTATCAGTTCTGTAACTTCAGCCTGAATTGTAACAACGCTATTTTCTTTTTTTTCACAGTGGGTTATGTTGACAGTCTATCCGTGTAGCAGCCCTGTTTTTGTGCCGAGAGCAAAGAAACGTGAAAAAAACAACCGTCCTTTCCGTTGACGACGACGAGAATCTGCAGGTCGTTCTGCGTGAATATCTCGAGCAGGACGGCTATCGATTCGTGGGCGCCGCCAGCGGCACCGAGCTGCTCGACAAGGTAGAAAGCGCGCAGCCTGACGTGATTCTTCTCGATCTCGTGCTTCCCGATCAGGACGGCCTCGGTCTTATCAGCTCGATTCGCGGAAAATCCAAGGCCGGCATTATCGTCGTCAGTGGCAAAAGCGAAACAACGGACCGCGTCGTCGGGCTCGAAATGGGCGCCGACGATTACATCACAAAGCCGTTCGAGCTGCGCGAGCTGTCGGCGCGGATCAAAGCGGTCATGAGGCGCAACGCCGCGCCGGCCGAGAAGGCGGATGATCACGGTAAGGCGACGAAAATCACGTTTGGCAACTGGGTGCTTGATCGTTCTCAGTACCAGCTTTTCGACACGGGTACGGGCAAGTCCGGTGAACTCACAAGCGGCGAGTTCCGCCTGCTCGAAGCGTTGGCAATGGCCCCGAATCGCGTGCTGAGCCGCGAGCATCTCTTCGAGCTGACTCGCAATGGCGATTACGATGTTTATGACCGTGCGATCGACATCCAGATTGCGCGCATACGCAAAAAACTCAACGACGACCCGCGCAGTCCGCAGTTGATCAAGACCGTTCGTGGCGTCGGCTACATGTTCTGCGGCGAGACCTCCACATCGTAAAAAAAGAACCAGCCGTTGCCGGCTGGCTGAGGGGGTTGGGTAACACCTATCAAACGAACCGGATGTCGATTCGTTCAAATTGTCCGACTTTTTCTTTTGCAGCATCCTGAATTTCCGGCAGATCCATCAGCACATCATCCAGATGCTCGTCTTTTGCCTGCTTTTCCAGTGTCGTCTCAACGACAAGAACATTACCCTCGCCGCCGACTTTCTCGAAATTGCACTCAAGGAAAATCCTGCTGATATAGGGATTCCTTGTAAAACTCCTGTCCGCTATCGAAGTCATCTCCTGTTCCCTCCTGTTTTTTATGATTATGTGTTTTCAGAATACAGAATCTTTTTGGCAGGAATATCGCAGAAATGTGTCTGCAATAATTTCTTTTATGTCGGTTTTGTTAATCGAGCCCGTCAATTCATCTGATCGAGCGGAATCGTGCATGTCAGCTCGCTTCCCATCAGGCTCTTCAGACGGGCCGCATCCTTAGGGCTCATACAAAAGGGCATCAGTTTGCGCTCTTGGCCAATGGCGTGGAGTTTTTCGATGATTCGCTCCGGCTGCATCGTATCCATGTCGATTACGGCCAAATTCACGCTTTCATGGTCGCCGGTTTTATAACTGTGAAAGCCGTTCTCGGTGTCGAGCCGCGCATAGCCGAGGTTGTCGGACGCCCGGCAGGCATTGATGGTGAAGGCGGTATCTCCGGCCAGAATCATGCAAAATTTCATGGTCTGCCTCCTTCTCTATCTTTCATTATGAGCCCGCTTTGTTTCCGGATTGTGTCGCTTTTTGTAGGGATAAAATATTTTGAAGCCGTGGAACCGGACTGGGCTTGCTTCGTTAGATAGCGCGCAACACACAAGAGAAAATTTCTTTTCCCCCGCAAACCCCTTCCTGGCACTTCAGGAAGGGGTCCCTCTTTTGGAGGAAAAACAAGGTTGTTTGACCCGGCGCGTCGTTCGCGTAGTATGGCAAAATGTCAAAAACCAGAGATGGAAAACCGGACCGCCGCGCGCTGGTCGTTGAGGATTACGAACCCAACGCCATCGTGGCGGTTACGTATCTGCAGGAGCTGGGATATGCCAGCGACCTCGCGGTCAGCGGCGAAGAGGCCCTTGAGAAAATCAACGCCAATTCCTATGCCGTCATTCTTATGGATGTCCAGTTGCCGGGCATTGACGGCATGGAGGTAACGCGCCGCGTGCGGGCCGCGGAAGCGGCGGCGGGCAAGACCCCCTTGCCGGTACTGGCCCTGACAGCCCGCGCCACGGATGACGACCGCATATTGTGCCTCAAGGCGGGCATGAATGACTGCCTGTCGAAGCCGTTTCTTCTCGCGGACCTCGAGCGCAAACTGGCTTCGCTTCTCTAATTTTCAGTAAACATTATCGGAACCCCTCCCAAACGCTGGGCGTTTTATAAATAATCACGTCCAGAAAACGAGGAGGACAGATATGAGAAACCGGCAAAATCAGACTCAGGAGTTCGGTGACAGGCACGGGATCAGCGCCATTCTCGCACGGCGCATCACGGCCGGTCCACGGACGGACGAAGACGAGGACGAAGAGGAATTCCGTGAGGAGCCTTCAGAGGAGGAAGAAGAGGAGGCTGGCGCATACAGCCGGGGCCGCATAAGCGCCTAGGCGCGCGTTAAGCCATCCCACCCGGACGAGCCGCTTCCCCAGGGGAGGCGGCTCGTCCGTCATGTGCGTGCTGGGGGATCGTGAAGTAAAAGGTCGTGCCTAGGCCCCTCCCGGGCGATTCCGCCCAGATTTCGCCGCCATGACGGTTTATGATTTTCTTGGTGATCGTAAGGCCCGACCCGGTACCGCCGCCATAGGCGTTGCGCGGATGCAGGCGGTGGAAGATCTTGAAGATGGAATCGAGATTCTTTTCCGCGATGCCGATGCCGTTATCCTTGACGTAGAAGACGTTCTCGCCCGGATGTTGCGGATGCGCGCGTGTGCAGCCGATCTCGATTCTGATATCCCCGCCGTCATTGTATTTGAGCGCGTTGCCTATCAGGTTCTGGAATACTTCGGCGATCCGCACGTGGTCGCAGGTCACCTTGGGCAATTTACGCGGAATTTCTATGGTCGCGCCGGTCTCCTTGATCTTGATCGAGAACATCTGCAGGACGTTCTGAACGATCTGATTCAGGTCGGTCTCGCGGATGGACATTTCCGTTCGGCCGAGGCGCGAGTAATGCAGCAGCGCGTTTAGCAGTCCTTCCATCTGCTGCGTAAGGCTGGCCAGCGTGTTCAGCATGTTCCGGCCTTCGTCGTCGAGGCGCTCCGAATAATCCTCGAGCAGGAATTTCGAGAAGTTGTGGAGGCCGCGCAGCGGCTCCTTGAGGTCGTGCGACGCGATGTAGGCGAAATCGTCTAGCTCCCGGTTGCTATTCTCGAGATCCTGAAGATAGCGATCATGCTCCTCCTCGGCGATCTTGCGTTCGGTGATGTCGCGGAGCGTGCCGACGAAATAGATGACGCCGCCGCTCGACATTTCGGTCACCATCATTTCGACCGGGAATAGATGGCCGTCCTTGCGCCGCGCCATCGCCTCGCGGTTTCGGTCGGCGTATTTTTCCTTCCTGACGACCATGAACGGCTCGAGATACAGGCGGGGCGGAGCGTCGGTCGCCGCCGGCATGAGGGTGGTCGCGTTCTTGCCGAGCAGTTCTCCCTCGCCATAGCCGAACATTCCTTCGATCGCCCGGTTGACCAGCTGAATCGTCCCCGCCTCGTCGATCGCCACGATGCCGTCGATCATCGTCGACAGGACCGCATTCAGATAATTCCTTCTTTCTTCCAGCTCGATCGATGTTTGCCTGATTTTCCGCACGTTTTCCTGAAACGCCTGCAAGACGAGGGCGAGCTTGCCGATCTCGTCGTCCCGATTGGTAACCGGGGGCGATACATAGGACTCGCCGCGAGTCGCCCTGTAAAGCGCCGTCACCATGGCGTTCACCGGCTGGAGAACCCGGCTCACGATTACACTCCACGAATATATGCTCAGGATCATGGCGCAGCAGAACAATATCATGCTTTCGACGATGTCCCTCTGGGCCTTCCGGGCGATGTCATCGACATATCGCTGCGTTTCCGCCAGCGATACGTCCTTCAGCGAGATCAGTGAATCGACGGCTTGCGACGCGAGCTCAAGCCATAGTTCGATATTGATCGGGTAGGGGGTGCCGGGCGTCATCGATGCCGGATTGTAGAACATGTCCTTGATCTGGTCGAAGGTCATGAAGTAGTGAGTTTCCGCCTCGCTCATGTAGGAACCCAGCGATTTGTCGAGACGGCTGGTTTTCAGCAGCACGTGATCGATCTCCCATCCGTGCTCGACGCGGGAGCGCCAGCCATAAAGTTTTTCTTGCAATTCAGGCGTTGCGCGCCGGTTTTCGACGATCAGCTTTCCCATCATCGCGTATTCGCGGCCCGCGTACTCGGTAATCTCCCAGATAAAGTATTTGAAGCGGATCTGCTGCGTGGCGACGGCGTCGATCTCATAAATCGGGACTGTATAGATGTCCAGTACGTCCTTCAGACCCATAATTAGATCCGTGCTGGCGTCAAAAGCCTCATCCGACAGATGCTCGGACTTTTGACCGACCGGGTTGACGAGGGCTTGGTCGACCCGATAGCGGATCGTCTGCAGCCTGACATATTCGCGACGAACCTTCGCCATGGCCTCCGCAATCGTCGGATCTTTCTGCTTCGCCATTGCTGCAAAGACCTGATCGATCTGGCCGTCGGCAAGGATGCGGTTGGATATAAGCTCGTCCAGCAGGTTTGCCGTCGTGGTGCGCGTTGTATACACGATGGGCGCCGTGTCGCTTCGCTCGAGGGAAAGGTACTTCTGCGTCCGGAAAATATAGTTGATTACGGTCGTGCTCCGCTGCAGGTCCTGCGCTTCCTCATAACGCGTCCAGGATCGCAAAACGCCAAAGCCGACCAGCAGCGCGATCATCAGGTTAAGCACACCGATGATCAGCAACAAAGTGGTCCGAATCGACAAGTCGGAGCTTCTCACGTTACGCTCCCTTATCAGCCATTTCGGCCGGGTACCAGTTTCGCCAGCTTCAGCAGCCGTGCCTGAATATTAAGGCCGGCGGCGTCGACGGCATTCTTGTTGATCAGAAGGTCGATCTTCTGGTCTTCGCGTCCGAACTCGACCATGCCGCCCTGGGCCGCGAACTGGTCGATATCGCTGACCGTCAGGACGTGCCGGCCCCTCAAGGACTGAAGTATTTGGGGCAGGGAATCCTCGCGGTCGCGGTGGATGTAGACCAGGCTGCAATTGCCGGCTTCCGATGCATTTGCAATTTTGGTGATGGCAATCACGTACTGCTGGGCCATGCGCCCCTGCAGAGGATAGAGATAGGTGTCGAACGGGCCGTCGCCGAGCAGGCACACCCGCAGGCCGCCCTTGCCGGCGGAGTCGGTCGGCCAGCTCGTGTATTTCAGGAAGTTGTACAGCAATCCGGCCTTGATTTTCTCCTCATAGAGCTGGAGCGGCTGGTCCTGCGCGCGCACGGGCCCGCAGACGCCGAGCACCGCGAGGTGCAGCGCCAGCAGGAAACCCAAAAACTTGCGCGACCTTAGAAATCCCATGTGAATTTCCCGAAGATGCTGGTGGGGACCTCGGACACATTGGCGCTCGTCGCGGGCCCGAATTCCCGATGCGGCGGCGCGAACAGGTTCTGGCCGACCAGATTGAAGCGCAGATGCTTGTTGAACTTCCAGCCGAGATTGACGTCGACGCGCAGATAGGCCGGCACGTTGTCGGCGGGCAGCTGGTCCACCCAGTAGGCCATGGTATCGAGCGTCCAGCGGTCGTTGATGTCCCAGTAGGAACGCAGGCTGAACTGGTTCTGCGGGGACCGGTCCTCATCGGTTTCCTGCGAAAACCCGAAGACGGTGGGCGAGTGCAGGAACATCTCGAGATGGCTGTATCCGGCGGTCAATTTCCAGCGCGGATTGACCTTCCAGCTCGCCGCCAGTTCGGCGCCGTAAATCTCGCCGGACATGCCGTTCGTATATTCGATCGGAAGCACGAAGTGTGCCGGATCGGCGCCGGCTGGAACGAAGAAGGGCGTTAAAAGAGTGTCGTTCCCCAGACGCCGGTAGTCGTTGGCGAAGACGCTGCCGTCGACGGAAACAGCCGGCGAGATCTGCTTGCGATAGCCCAGTTCGTAGGCAATCAGGTCCTCGGAATCAAAATCCTTGTTGTGGGCGAGTTCAACCTCTGTCGGGAAGCCGGGGAACAGGACGCCGGGGCCGACGACGAGATTGTCGATGTCGAGGTCGCGCTCGATCCGACTCGGCGTGCGGACCGCCCGCGAGACCGAGGCCCAGACGGTCTGGCTCGGGTCGGGCAGCCACTCCAATCGCGCGTCGGGCTGGATTTCGAAGCCGGTGTAGTCGTTATGCTCCAGCTTGCCGCCCAGCGTCAGATACCAGTGGTCCGGCGCCAGCGTGATCTTGTCCTGCGCGAACACGCCGAACAAGTTCTGGGTCAGGCTGTCGGGGTCGAAGGTGATCTCGTCCGACCCGCCGATATTATCCGAGGTCAGGCGGTAAGTGGCGCCGGCAATCCACTCATGCCGGCCCATCGGCTGGAATGTGTACTGCACCTCGTTGTCGAAGATCGTCCGGTGGTCCTGAAACAAAATCTCGTTACGCGAGGTGTACTCCAGATATGATTGCAGCCGCAGGTTCGCGCCGCTTTCATATTTATGCGTCCATACGCCGACGATGTTCTCGCCGATCGACTGGATGGATTCGGGAATGAAGGACGTAAAGGGCGCCGTGAAGGAGAACGATTCATCGATATCGTCAGCGTCGACGTGGTAGGCGTCCCCGTGAATGGAGACCGTGTCCGGGCCGCCATGGCCGTTCCAGTCCATGCGGAACCCAGCGTGATAGCTTTGCCAGGAATCATTGGCGCGGTTGTCGTCCCCGCCGCTCAGGCCGGAGGAATGGAACGAGCCGCGCTCGTTGCCCTTGGCATAGACGCGGTACCATGAATCGTTGCCGATCTTGCCGCCGTAGCGGGCGGTGCCGAAGACCTTCTCGTAATTGCCGCCGCCGCCAACGATGTGCGTGCCCTGCGTGTCAGCGGCGTTTTTCGTGATGATATTGATGACGCCGTTGACCGCATTGGCGCCCCACAGCGCGCCGCCGGGACCGCGAATGACCTCGATGCGCTCGATGTCCGCGAGCGGCATGTCCTGCACCTCCCAGAACGTGCCGGCGAACAGCGGGTTATAGACTGTGCGGCCGTCGACCATGACGAGAATCTTGTTGGCGGTCGGATTGTTGAAACCCCGGATGCTGATCGCCCAGGTGTTGGAATTCTGCCGCGCCACGTCGACGCCGGGAACCATGCGCAGCAGTTCGGGAATTGATGTCATGCCGGAGCGCTGAATGTCCTCCTGCGTGATGACATAGACGGCGGCCGGGACCTCGGCGACTTTTTCCACGCGGCGCGAGGCGGACATGACATTGGCGCCCAAAAGCTGTTCCGGGCTCAGGCTAAAATAATCCGGGATCGAATTCGACGCGGCGAAGGCAGCCGTTCCCGATAAAAAATAGAATACCGCGGTCATAATGACGGAGGCGCGGATGTCGGGGTGAAAATTTGTTTTTTTCAATTTCATATAATCTCCGTAACAAACAGATTTCAGAATTTAATGTTCCTCGAGTTCGTAACCTCGCAGCTACATTTTTGAATTTGTACAGGCTTTGCGAAGACAGGCAAATCCCGTCATTGTTTCAGTTATGTAACAGAGCTGGTGTTTTCAGTAGAAATAAGGGAATTGTGTTATTATTATGAGATGAATGGGTCGCGTATGATGTCCTCGAATTTGAAGAATGACCTGGGTGCTTTATTGGATAATACTCAGCCAATATTGATCGTCGAGGACAGTATGCCTGATTTTCAGGCAATCACTCGTGTTTTCCGAAAGCTCCGCATCGATAATCCCGTCTTTCATTGTGAGACCGGGCAAAAGGCGCTCGACTTTCTTTTTCGCCGTGGAGCTGACAGTGATCCTGACAAATCGCCCCGCCCCGGCCTCATTCTGCTGGATTTGAACCTGCCTGAGACCGACGGCCGGGAAGTGCTCAAACTCATCAAAAGCGACGGGGATCTCAAATCAATCCCGACTGTTATTTTCACGACCTCCGAATCCGACAAGGATATCAATGAGTGCTATCAAAACGGGGCCAACAGCTACATCACGAAGCCCGTCGACCTCGAGCGGCTGCTCGATGTGATCAGTATGTTGCGCGCGTATTGGTTCGAGACTGTCGCGCTGCCGCAATAACAATTCCATTATAAAACATCTTTCCTAAGAAACTTTTTCCGCAGCCTTTCGTTGGTTAAGGGTTAAGAGCGGATGCGGTTGCGGTGTGGATAGATTGCGGAATTTTTAGAATAATTTCAGAAAAATTGTTTCCTATCTTTACTACGCCTGAAGCCAAATCGTTCTAGAATAGATAAAAGGCCTTACGAACGTCGCAATTACGCGGCGGGCCGGGATAAATATTCGTATCCAGATCCGGCGGCAAAAAGACCGGACTGCATAGGGAACGAACAGGGAGACGTTGTCATGGAAACGGTAACGAGAGGCGTTGAGCCTGTGCGCCCGGCCCGCGAGACCGGCCCACAGGAAGACAAGATGAAACCGTGCCGGGTGCTGCTCATCGAGGATGATCTCGATGACCAGGTGCTGGCCAAAAAGCGGCTGTCGCGCTCGGGCATGGTCGAGGAGGTGCTGTGTTTCGCCAACGGCACCGAACTCATCCAGTATCTCTACGATCAGGGATTTCACGATCGCAGCGTCTGGTGCATGACGCCGATGATCATCATCCTCGATCTTAATATGCCGCTAATGGACGGCTTCGCGGTGCTGCAGGAACTCAAATCGGACGCGTTCCTGTCGGAAATACCGGTGATCGTCGTAACCGGCACGCAGTCGCCCGAGGACGTCAAGAAAGCTTTCGGCCTTAAGGCGGATGCCGTGTTCCAGAAACCGATCGACGTGACCAAGTTTGAATCGTTTTTCAAACAGGCATGGACCTGGCCGCGCAAGGATATGTGGTATTATTGACCCGATTTGGCGGCCGCCAAGTCCTTCGAAATCGTAAACCAGAATTTTGAACCTTTACCGGTTTCGGATTCCACGCCGATCTGGCCCTTGTGCATGGCGACAACCTGCTTGCAGATCGAGAGGCCGAGGCCTGTGCCCTCGATCGCGTCATGTGTATGCAGGCGCTGGAAAGCCTGAAAGATGTTGGCCTGATACTCTTTCGGAATGCCGAGGCCGTTGTCCCGGACCCAGAACAGGTAATCGCCGGCGCGCTCCTCGCAGCCGACTTTGATCAGCGGCGCTTCTTTGCTGCGGTACTTGATCGCATTGTTGATCAGGTTCATGAACAATTGACGCAGGCGCAGGGGATAAGCCTTAACGACGGGCAAGGGCGCCACTTCGATTTTGGCTCCGCTTTCCTCGATCAGCGGGTCGAGATCCTCAAGGATTTCCTGCACCAGCTTGTTCAGGTCGACTTCCTTGCTCTCCTCCTGCGCGTGCATTACACGGGAGAATTCGAGCAGATCGTTGATGAATCGTTGCAGGCGCAGCGCGTTGGCCGACAGGCGGTCGACATAGCCCGCGGCGTCGCCCTCTAGCTTACTCTTGGCTTCTTCCCTGAGGAGGTCGCAATAAGAGACGATGCGGCGCAGGGGCGCCTTTAGATCGTGCGAGACGATGTGGGCGAACTCCGACAGCGACCGATTGGATTTCTCGAGATCGCGCTGGTAGCGGCTGATCTGCTGCCGCAGGCGCGAGCGCTCGACCGCGTTCAGAATACTTTGGCCGAAATAGGCCTCGGAAATGCTGTTCTTGGTGATGTAGTCCAGCGCCCCGAGTTTCATGGCCTCGACGGCGGTTTTCTCGTTGCCCTGCCCGGTGACCATAATGATGGCGGCCTGCGGGTTCATGGCCTGCTGCTGGAACGACTTGATGAAATCCATGCCGTCGGCATCGGGCAGGTGGTAGTCGAGCAATACGCAGTCGACCTCGTTGTTCTGGCCGATCTCGAGGCCCTGCGCCGCGCTTTCTGCCTCGAGAACGCGAAAATTGGCGTTGTCGCGCTTGAGGATGCGCTTATAGAGCACGCGGTCCTCGGGCGAGTCCTCGACCACCAGAATGGTCACGACGTCCCGGTCCCCATGCTCCTCCGGTTTATGGCGCGGCAAAGCTGTCATGACTAATTCCTAGCGTTCCCCGTCTTTAATTTCCATACATAAATTATATCATAATCGCGTATAGATCGCCGGGCAGGCGAAGAATAACAAGCCGATTTTCAATGAAGTTGCCTCCGGATTTTCTAAATTCCAGCCGATTTAGATTCAATTTTTCCTAAATGTGCACTCAATCACATTTCCACCCGCTTGGCGTGCAAACGCTTAATACCAAACGTCCGGGCGAGAATACCGGTTCCCGAGTCTCTCAAAAAGATTGTGTGAGAAGCTTGTGACTGCCGTCACGGGGCCGATTTCTGACGGGCTATACAATAAAATCAGGGTAATAGGATTGCTTTTACCCAATATTCATTGCAGCAGAGGGAATAAGACATAACTGAGTTATAAGGAGTAGAGTAACGCTGCGGGAGATATGAAGTGAAACATGTCATTCTGATGGTCGAGGACAGCGATGACGATGCGATGATCATTGGCAGGCGCCTTCAGGAACAGATCGGTGAACCACTAACCCTGTCCCGGCAGACGACGTTGCGAGAGGCCTGCCTGTTTATCGAGGAGCGCAAGGACGACATCAGGCTGGTGCTCCTCGATCTGGGGCTGCCCGACACGCCGGGCATGGAGGAGACATTCCGCCGGGTTCAGGAATATTGCATGGAAATCCCGATCGTCGTATTGACCGGCACGGACGACCATGACCTTGCCGTGCGGATCGTCGGGAGCGGCGCGCAGAACTTCATCAACAAGGATCATATCATCGACCATCCGCAGATGCTGCGGGACGCGGTCGATTTCGCCATCAGCGCGCACCAGCGCGCAACGGAAATCCGCAAAAAGGCATCCGATCAGCTCGCCGAGAAGGACATGGTGATCAACTGGATGGCCGGCGGTTATTCGGTCCCCCCGCCACCAGCCGCTCCGCCGCAAAATAAAATGAAATAATCGTGACCGCCGTCACAGCCTGAAAAACCGTCCCCCCGTATAATTATACTTAAGAGGGTGGCATCATGGAGGGTAACGAGAAATTCAAGCGCAGGGCGATTTTGCTGGTCGAGGACGATACCTGCGACAGCCATATCATCAAGAACATGCTGCAGCGGACGGGTATCGGCAACCCTGTCTTCCATGCGCGCGATGGCGTCGAGGCGCTGGAGACGCTCGATAAAATGATGCGGGATCCCTCGCTTGTGCAGCCGTTCCTGCTGCTGGTAGACATCTATATGCCGCGCATGAACGGGCTCCAGTTCCTCCTGCGTCTTCGCAGCGATGATCATCTTCGGCATCATACCGCCGTTGTTCTTACCACGTCGGATTGGACGCATGACAAGGCGCGGGCCTACAGCCTTCATGCGGCCGGCTACATCCAGAAAGACCGTATCCATGACCTCGGGCAGTTCGTCAGGCGCCAGTGCGCGGTAAGAATCGTTTCCGTCAATGCCGTCGAGCTTTTTAACGCCATGTCAGCGCTGCCCGTTCCCTGCAGCTAGCAAAGAAGCCCGGCGCGGAGAGCAAGCCGGGCTTCGGGGGGTTATGTGGACATGCGGACAACGACGTTGTCAAAGTCCCTGATGTCTACATTTCCATTCTATCCAGCCAAGCTGTCGATATCCTTACAAACCGGGACGGATGTAGACGGCGGAGCCCAGGATTTTTCCCTGACCGGAAGCCTGGGCGATTATCGCGACGCCATCGTCTTTGCCATCAAGTGGCGCCAGTTCATAATCACGCCCGGTTTTTTGGCGATCCAGCCTGCTTATGTGCGTGACATTGTTTACGCTCGCCATCGCGCGGCCACCATTCTCTCCGCGCTTAACGTCAGTCTTCGCATGCGTCACGAAGCGTATCTCCCAAAGCTCGATGCCGTCGGGAATCTTTTTATCCATGTTCAAAAGAAATCCGGAAGAGCGAGGCGTTAGCGCAAGGTTGACCGGATGATCTGCCTTTCGCGCGGCGGCAATGGCGCTGCGCACGTCCCATGCGTGCGAGCCGACAACGGACGTACTGCCATCAACAATCAATTGGGGCGTGAAGACCGTGGATGTTCCAAGGGAACGTGCGTAATCCCACTGGCGCTTGCTGCTCGCGGGCGAAGAAAAAACGTCCTTCCAGCCCAGATTATCCCAGTAATCGATATGAAACGACAGCGGCAGCAAGGAGAGATCAGACGACAACTCTGTCAGCAGGTCGTCGGCCGGCGGGCAGGAGGAGCATCCCTGCGATGTGAAAAGCTCCAACACGACAGGGTTGTCAGCCACCGGCGCGGCCGCTCGGATTGATAGCGACAGCGCGAGCAACCCGAGAATTAAAACCGGGAATATAAAGTACCGGGCCCTCATTGTGCATTGTCTTCGACGTAGAGATCGGGAAATTGCCGCTGCAGCCGCGCCACTTTCGGCAGGTCGTTGATCGCGATATACGGGTTTTCCGGATGCAGCGTGGCATAGTTCTGATGATAGTCCTCGGCAGGATAAAACCCTTTCAGCGGCTCGATCTTGGTCACGATGGGCGAGGGGAAGGCATTCGCATCATCTAGCTGTTTAATATAGGCGCGGGCAGCCTTTTCCTGCCCCGGGCTGGTGAAGAAAATCTCCGAGCGGTATTGGGTGCCTTCGTCGTAGCCCTGATGGTTCAGTTGCGTCGGGTCGTGCGCGACTGAGAAATAGACCTTCAGCAGCTGGCCGAAGCTCACCTTTTCCGGATCGTATTTGACCTCGACCGACTCCGCATGGCCGGTGGTGCCGGTGCTCACCGTCTCATAATGCGCGTCCTTCTCCGCGCCGCCGGCATAGCCGGAAGTCGCGCTCTCGACGCCTTTGACATGCTGGAAAACTGCCTGCACGCCCCAGAAGCAACCGCCGGCGAATACAACCGTTTCCCTGTGTCCGGCGGCTTTCACGTCCTGTTTCGGGTCCGGCAATATAGCTGCATGCGCGTGCAGCGCGAGATAACCAATTGCGAGCACCGGAATGGCTAGAAAGAGGGCTGTCTTCTTCATCGGGTTATCCTTCCTGGTCGGGAATGAATTTCAACGCCACGCCGTTGTTGCAGTAACGCAGACCGGTCGGATCGGGGCCGTCGGTAAAAACATGGCCCTGGTGCCCGCCGCAACGCGCGCAGTGATATTCGGTGCGCGGATAAACCAATTTGTGATCGACCCTGGTCTCTATACGGCCCGGAATGGAATCAAAGAAGCTCGGCCAACCGGTACCGCTGTCGAACTTGTATTTCGACGGGAACAGTTCAAGCCCGCAACCGGCGCAGGCGAATACGCCCTTGCGCTTTTCATGGTTGAGCGGGCTGGTGAACGGGACTTCGGTATCTTCCTCTCGCAGGACGGCATATTGCTCAGGCGTCAGCATCTTTTTCCACTCCTCTCTCGTATGTTTGACTTTTTCCACCGTATCGTCGGCGGCTAGAACGACATTGCCGCCAAAACGGCCCATCAGAAGCGGCGTGGCCGCCACACCTAGTATCAATCCCAGAAATTGACGTCTTTTGATCATCTGCCTCTCCCGCTAGTGCAATCGGCCTTCCTGTCAGATATATTCGTCGGATACTGGCGAAGGTTACACTTATCCATATCCTTGATCTCAATGGACAAAACGGCCGGAAATGAGAATGCCGACCTCGAAGCCCTGATGCGGCGCGCGCAGCAGGGCGACAAGCAGGCTTACGACACGCTGCTACGGTCGATTATCCCGATCCTGCGGGGTTTCGTCATTCGGCGGCTCGGGCCCGGAGCGGATGTCGAGGACGTAGTGCAGAACATCCTGCTGTCCATCCACCGCGCCAGCCATACCTATGATACTGATCGGCCATTCAAAATCTGGATGTTTGCCGTCGCCCGGCACCGCCTTAACGACCATTTGCGACTTATATATAAGAGGAAGGTGCCGGAAGTACCCTTTGACGACCTCGCAAATGAAATTCAGGGAACCGATGTAACCGCGGAGCGGGAGCGCAGCGAATACCTTAAATCGATGCTTGACCGCTTGCCCGCCCGGCAGAGGCAAATCGTGACGATGATGAAGGTCGAAGGTTATTCCGCGCAGGACGTGGCCGCCAGGATGAACATGAGCGTGTCGGCGGTGAAGGTCGCTGCGCACCGCGCTTACAAAACGCTTGCGCTGGCTGCGGAACGGGACGGGGAAGTCTGATGGAAACGCAGCAACTCATTGCAAATTTAGTCGGCGAGGGGGCGAGGAAGCCCATGTCCGGCGTGCCGCGCCAGATGGGGTTGTGGCTGGCCGTGACGTTCGTCTGGATCACGCTCGTCGCCTGCCACAGCGGTTTGCGTCCGGATATCACGTACAAGCTGAACTCAACGTTTTTCATTCCCGAACTGATGTTCCTTGCGGCCATTTCGTTTTCTGCGGCGGCGGCGGCGTTGTTCCTGTCGCGCCCCGACGCGATGCAGAGGGCGAAAATCCGCTGGCTGCCGTTCCTGTTCGTAGTTCCCTGGGCTGTCATGGCGAAGTTCAACATGGATCCGATGGGCGGAACCACCGTGATGCAAGCCATCGATTCCATGCGGTTCGATTGCGCCGGCTGCATATTCCTTTGCGCCATTATTCCGGCCATCGCCATGTTCGTGATGGTCCGCAAGGGCGCCGTGGCCAGCACCGGCTGGGCGGGCGGCATGTCGGCGTTTTCGGTGGCCGCCTTTGCTTATCTGTGCATGCGCGTCATCGAACAGAACGACGATCCCCTCCACTTGCTCATGTGGCACGCCTTGCCTGTGTTTATTTTCTGCTTGATAGGTATTTTGGTCGGAAAACTCGCGTTGCGCTGGCGATAGGCTTTTATTTCAGGAGATCGATATGAAGAAGGACCGTTTTATCAGTTTGGCATTAATTTGCTTTTTTGCGTTCGCGGGTGGCGTCGTTTCGCAGCCGCTGTTCCGGATCGGCGCGAGCCTGGCTGCGGACGAAGACCCGGACCGAATGACATTTCCGGATCATTCCGGACGCCTGCGCCTCGATGTCGGCGTTAGTAACGACCAGCCGATCGAGGATCTGTATGGCGAGGACGGCAAGCTGCGACTCCAGATCGGCACCTATACCGGTGACGTATCAAGCGCGGAGAAAGGGCTTCCCGTGATCGCTTTTTCTGACAATCAGGGACACCTGAAGATGCTGCTGCGAATCGCCGGACAGAACCAGTCGCCTGTCCTTGTCATGAAGGACAATCACGAGAACGACCGCGTTGTGCTAGGGTTGTCGCTGAACAACCCGAACGAGGAGCCGTTCCTCGCGACATTCGATAAGAACGGTAACAAGCACATGGTGTTCGGGGACTATTGAGATAAATCCGCACAGGCCGGAGGTCCGGCAAACACGCTTGAAACAACGGCGCTTTCTGCCGTACAGTACCTGAAAATACGGAACAGGGAGTGGCGGTTACAAGCCATGGAAAAAGCAAAACAGCTCGCGCTCGGACAGCTCCTCAAGCTGCCGGATGACCATCCGATCATGAAGGATCTGCTGACCGATCCCGATACGGTCGCGCTGGCGCAGATTGCCGTCATCGACAAGGATGATTTTTTCGCGGCCGTGGATGCCGAGGGTAAGAGCTTTTTCGATTACGTGGACACCTGGGCGCATATGGACGAAGCGATTACGGCCCTGCGCGAGAAGGGGCTCGATATCAAGGGCTCGGATTTCACCGTAACCGTTACGGGCACGAAGTCGCCGGTCGCGCTCGCGGATGATCGCGATGTTCTGGCGAATCTCTTCACGCCCGTCATCTGGCAAGGCCAGTACAACGCCATGCTGGGCGCATGGTTCGGTCTCGGCTATTCGAACCCGCGCAAGGACAAGATCGATTTTGTCGCGGTGCAGGAGAAAGTTGCGGCTACCGAAGGCAAGACCTGCCGCGTCGCACAGCTTCGCGACATGGGCATCGATCCGGGCGACATGCGTTCTGCCGTCACGTCCGGCGACTACGCCAAGGTGCGGGAGAAGCTTGCCGCGAAAGGCGACCATTTCCGCCGCGAGGACGTCTTCCTCCTCGACAAGTGGGGCGACCACACGCTCGACAGCAGCGCAGGCTGGAAGCATTTCGTCGAGATGTGGGACGAGCTGACGAAGAACGGCGAGCGGCTCGAGATTGAGGATTTCCTGTTTGGCGTGCCGGGCCGCGATACGATCCTGAAGGACGCGCAGGACGACAGCGACGGCCTCAAGCAAATGTTCACGCCGCGCCTTTGGTACGGGCGGGCGGATGACGTTATCAAACTGCATGGCATGCTGTCGAATGAGTCGAAAGCGAAAGTAAAGCTCGACGAGATTCTCGAGGAACTTATCAGCCACGATTATGCCGTTCGTGTCGACAACGGCCAAATCGCCGGCCGCGCGGACCTGATGGAACCGCTGAATGCGGCCGACCGGGACAAGCCCGATTTTCATGCCGTTCGCCCGCTGGGGCTGAAGGAGGTTTGGGACAAGATCGCGCGCGTGCAGGATCTGTTGCAGGCGAAAGGCGAGGCGCTCACGCTGGACGACCTCAGGCAAAAGTCGGGCAAGCATGATGACAGTTGTTTGCTGCACGCCGCCCGCTACGGCAATTTCGACAAGGTCATCGCCATCATGCGCGCCGGCGGCGGGGAGTTGCGGGTTGATGAATTGATCGAAAAGGACGAAAACGGCAAAAGCATCGTCGATCATCTGGCCAGCCAGGACAAGCTGGGTCTGATCCTCGAGCCGCGCGACTGGATCGGCCGCGGACAGGATCTGGCCAAGCTGTGGCAGGTAATCCCCGAGCGTGCGCGCGACAAGATCAACTTTCAGGAACTTATCGGCACCCTGAATACGGCAGGCCTGCGCCGGCATTTCGCGGCGCGCATGCCGGCGCCGTAATCCGGCCGAGTAAGGAAGTGTAAAAATTTAGGGTTGCTTCGCTGATAGAGTCGGTGGCCCATATTCCTCGTGCAAAACGCCGCGCTTTTGCGCAAACAGCCAGTCCCAGAGGTAATTGTTGGCGAATGCTGTGAATTTTACGGCATGACCCAAGCCGGTGTATTCTTTGTACTTAACGTTCCCGCCTTCTTCATTGAGCGACTTAGCCATTCCTCGGGCGTAGCTAACCGGAATTTGCGGGTCATCGTCGCTGTGGAATATGCGAATTGGAATGTGAGGTACCTGTGGCGATTCAGCAGAAACCCAACCGCCGGAAACGACGATTGCGGCAGCAAAATCGTCCGGATGTTTGATGAGCGTGCCGAAAACCCCAAACCCTCCTGAAGAAACGCCAGTAATATAAACGCGGTCCCTATCGATCGAATAGCTCTCCTCGACTTGGGACAGCGCCTTCATTGCATAGGGCATTGCAAAAGACGACCAGTGCTGAAACTCGGTGTCGTCGGGCAAAGCCCATGTTTGTACAAAAGGCGCCAGCGGCATAACAATGAACGAGGGATATTTCTTTTGAATGTCGGGGAAGGTCAGGATTTCCGCTTCGAGCGCGTCTTTGTTTGAGCCGTGGAGTACGAGAACGAGCGGGTATTTCTTCGTAGCGTCGTAACCGTTGGGTACAAACAGCATGTAGGGAATGATGTACGGGAACGACGTGGAGAAAATCGACCGTCGGTAATAGGCGCTCGATGCGTCAAATGCAGGGTGAATGGGATTGAAGTAGTTGACGATGATCATCACGAGCGGACAACCAACCGATAAAATTATGATCACCCGAAAAATTCGAAAAAGAACCTGTTTCATATGTTTTTTCATTGAAATTATCAGAAATTCGTTGGAAGCGTATAAGATAATCAGGACCCAAACGTAGATTCCTAATGTCCGCACCACTATTGGTGGGTTTTTCTGGTCTCATGGTGCAGTAGCGTGCAACTGGGTAAGTATGTCAGCTGTTCGAGTTTAATTTTACTTGAACCTGCAGAAACATACCACAAGTCAAGTCTGGTTTTTTGAAACGCTGTTGAGTTTTAATTCTCACTGCTTGAGTAAGTACGCGGAGAAAAATCCTGGTGGCCCCGCCCGGAATTGAACCGGGACGCCCTTACGGGCTCACGATTTTAAGTCGTGTGCGTCTACCTGTTCCGCCACGGGGCCGCTTTCGGAAAAATAGTGTCATATCAAAGCCAAGTCACGCGGCAAAGTTTTTAACATAACTATATAGATTCAATTACGCGGGATTGAGTTATACTTCCTGATGCGCGCTTTTTTCTTCTTTCGTCAGTCTTAAAGGATAACCTGGCGCATCGGCGGTATTGAATCGGTCGTGACGGTTTCCCTCGTCGATGAGGTGTTGTCGTTTCGCGGCGGCGCGATGGCGACAGAAAATTCATTTTTGAGCGATCCCGGTTCTGGCCGCAGGCCGGAGGTTTTTGTCTGCGTGGTTTTAGTGCTATCGATAGCCGCAGCAAAAGCGTTGCCCACATCGTTGAGGATGCCGCAACCCTTGCAGGCGGGGATTTCCGGAGGAGTGGCCGGGGCCCCGCCGCCATGTATGACCCCGGGTAAGGCGGCGCCGGCGGCCAGGGACGCCGTATTCCAGTTCATTAGCTCTTTTGCCTGTTGTTCCGTAGATGACTGCGCGCGCCCAAGATCGTCCGCGTGTTCACCGGCGCTTGCGGCGGTCACTGTCCGCTCTGGCGGCGTCATCTGTCCGCCGGTTTTCCTCTTGTCCTCCGCATCGCGGGCGCCCTGGCTGGCCTGCTGCTCGATCGTTATTTCCTTATCGGCCAGGGCATGCGCGCGGGCGGCGACCTGCAATTCATGCGATGTGGCGGAGTTGGGCTTTTTCTTCGCCTGGGCTTCCGCGATGGCGCTGGAATCCGTCAGTTCCCGGCCTTGTTCGTCAACGAACCCGCTGCCGTCGACGTAAACACGCGTACCGTCGCCGAGAGTGATTGCCCGGCTGCGTATCTCGATCTCCCGTGCAAGAAGGGCGGTTCCCCAGCGGCACGCTCTTTTGGCGACGTCCCGGAAATGGACGACGACCTGGAGCATGATATCTTGAAATTCGTGCTTCTCGAGACCGTGTTTTGACCGCTTCAGCTCCTCGTGCCGCTGGTCCTCTATTTCTTTCTCCCGGCGTTCTTTTTCCCGCTCCCGTTGCCAGCGCAGATTTCTGAATAACGGCAGACCGTGGAAAGCCGGATCGTCTCCCCACAGAGAATCTTCCTCGATCTCGGCAAGGCGCTGCGCGAGTTTGACCGCCTGCTCGGCGCTTAATGACGTGCTGGGGAGATTAAGGATTTGCTCGTCCGACAGGGCGTCGATCGTGTCGTCTTTTGAACTCGTCATATAAACATACGCATACGCAAATTAGACTCACAAACTCACGGCCATTATAAAAACAAGCGGTAAATATTATGTTAATTATATTATCATTGTATATCAGTATGTTATAAGAAGAAAACGGCGCAACTCCCGGAGGGAATGCTATCCGCGCTTCAGCGTTGCCGTGTTGCATATCCCTACAGGAACGCTACGATATCACGCGTGTAATCGTGTCCGGGACCCACATGAACGATGTGCAATCAACAAATGCCGGCAATGTTTCCCTCTGGCGGATGTTCACCATTAGCATTGCCGCGCTTTACCTTGAACTTTTCCTGATCCGCTGGGCGGGAACGGAAGTACGCGTTTTCGCCTATGTGCAGAATTTGGTTCTTGTCACCTGCTTCCTCGGTTTTGGCGTTGGTTGCCTGCGTTCGGACAAACCGGATCGCCTGATCTCAAGCCTGAAGGATCTGCTTGTGCTGGCAGTTATCGTCAGCTTTCCCGTGATCGGCGGATTCGGGCAGCAGAAGGCGAGCGTTTTCTTCGGTGGGTTCATGTACGAGCTGTCCAACTTCCTGACGCTCTCGCCGGATGCCGCGCTGTGGGGGTTCGAGAACCTTTCCTATTCGCCGCATATGTTCCTGATGTTCTCCATACTGGCGGTTTTCATGGTCGCGCTTCTGCTCGGGCTGATTGCCTCGATCATGGTGCCGATGGGGCAGTGGATCGGCTATTGTTTCGACCGCTCGCCGGACGTCGTGAAAACCTACACCGCTAATCTTGCCGGCAGTCTCGTCGGTACGTGGCTGCTCGTCATACTATCCATGCTCTATCTGCCGCCCGGTTACTGGGTGGCGCTGGCAATCGCGCTGGTTCTCGTATCCGCGCCGCTGACCAAGCAGGATCTCTTCAAGGGCATTTGCCTGATGCTGGTGACGACCTTTGTGCTGGTGCTGGGTCAGAAGGGAACCGCCGGCAGTGAAGGCTCCGTCTACTGGTCCCCCTACCAGAAATTGACCGTGATGCCCAAGCCCGAACAGGGCGGCTATGTCGTGCGGGTGAATGACACCAACTACATGAGCATGGCCAGCACGACCAAGGAGTTCCAGAAGAAGAATCCGGCGTTCGCCGCGCAGCTCCCGGACAGCGTGTATGACAGTCCGTTTCGTTTTGCGGCCAAAACCGACGACGTCCTGATTGTCGGCGCGGGGGCGGGCAATGATGCATCGGCCGCGCTGCGGCAGGGCGCAAAACATGTCGACGCCGTTGAAATCGACCCGATGATCTATAAGCTCGGCAAGCGCCTGCATCCCGACCATCCGTATGATTCGCCCAAGGTCAATGTCGTCATTAACGATGCGCGCAACTTCATGCGCACAACGAAAAAGCGTTATGACGTCATCATATTCGGACTTCTCGATTCCCATACGGGCTATTCGGGTTACTCCAACCTGCGCGTCGACAACTATGTCTACACCAAGGATGCATTCGCGCAGGCCCGGCGGCTTTTGAAGCCCGATGGCATTCTTGCCCTGAAATTCGAAGTCCGTCCGCCCTGGTTGTGGATCGGCCAGCGCTTTTACCGGACGCTTTCGGAAGTGTTCGGCCGCGAGCCTGTCACATATTATGTGGGCTATGTGACGGATATGGTCTGGTCGGGGTCGGTTTTTCTTGAATCCGACAACGCCGATCTCTGGAGCAGGGCGAAACATCCGGATCTGAAAAAGTTTATCGCCGCGCACCCCGCAATTTTCAAACCATCGCTTGCGGAAGCTCCCGCCCCGGCGACGGATGACTGGCCGTATTCCTACAATCAGGGGCATTTCATTCCACGCACATACCTGACCGTGTCGGCCATCCTGCTGGTGATCGCGCTGTTCATGGTCAGGTCGTCGTTCGCGGTCCGCGAGAAGGCGACCTGGACGCCGTTCCTGCTCGGGGCCGGCTTCATGCTCATGGAAACCCAGCTCGTCAGCCGTTTGACCCTGTATTTCGGCACGACCTGGATCGTCAACAGCATTGCGATCAGCGCGGTTCTATTGACCCTTGTGCTCGCCAATCTGGTCGTCGAGGCGGCGGGAAAAAAGACAAATGGCCCTGTCTTCTACATCGTCCTTGTCATCAGCATCCTCGCCAATTATTTCATTCCGTGGGAGCGGCTGCCGTATTCGTCGTGGGCGACGGGCCTGATGCTCAGCGGCGCCTACGCGACCTCGATCTTTATGGCGGGGCTTATCTTCACGTCGACATTTGCGCAGGCGCCTGACAAGTCCAAAACTTTGGGCGCCAATGTGATCGGCGCGGTGGCCGGCGGCCTTTCGCAGAATGCATCGTTCATCTTCGGGCTGAAGGCGCTGCTGCCGATGGCGGCGCTCTGCTATGTCGGAGCCGCTCTGTTTGGAAAAGCGAAAGCCGCTTGAAGCGCCTTGCCTGTTTTGCAGGTGCTTATACATTAATATATACATCTGTCCATGACCGAACCGGCGAAAATGACCGAGCGTGAGCGGGGCGCGGAGCTTATCCGGCGCTTTGGCGCGACTCTGCCCGATGCGCCGGGCGTCTACCGCATGCTCGATAAAAAGGGCGAGCCGCTTTACGTCGGCAAGGCGCGTTCGCTGCGGCGGCGCGTGACATCATACGCCAATGTCGGCAAGCAGCCGGTGCGGATCCAGCGCATGATCGCGCTTACCCACGACATGGCGTTCGTGCGCACGCATACCGAGGCCGAGGCGCTGCTGCTGGAATCGAACCTGATCAAGAAATTCCAGCCGCGCTATAATGTATTGCTGCGCGATGACAAATCCTTTCCCTACATCTTCATCAGCGGCGATCATGATTTTCCCGTGCTGAGCAAGCACCGCGGTGCGCGCAACCGCAAGGGGGATTACTTCGGCCCGTTTGCATCCGCCGGCGCCGTCAACCGGACGGTTGTCTATCTGCAGAAGGCGTTCATGCTGCGCAATTGCACGGACTCATATTTTGCGCAGCGCAAGCGGCCGTGCCTGCAATACCATATCAAGCGCTGCACCGCGCCGTGTGTCGGTCTAGTCACGAAAGAAATTTATAACGCGCAGGTCGACGAGGTGCGCGACTTTCTGGCCGGCAAGACGAAAGAGGTGCAGGAGCGTCTAGCGAAGCTCATGCAGGACGCGAGCACGCGGCAGGACTACGAGGTGGCGGCCGATCTGCGCGATCGCATTCAGGCGCTGACCGCCATCCAGTCGCGGCAGGATATCAACGTAAAAGGCGTCGGCGATGCCGATGTGTTTGGGTTGTATCAGGATGGGCCCAAGGCCTGCATACAGGTCTTTTTCTTCCGCGGCGGGCAGAATTTCGGCAATCGCGCCTATTTCCCCAAACACACCGAAGAAGAGTCGCCGGGCAATATCCTGAGCGCCTTTATCGCCCAGTTCTACGATAACAAACCGGTGCCGCCCGAGATCGTTACCAGCCATGAAATGGGCGAGCAGGCGCTGCTCGAAGAAGCCTTCACCGCGCGCGAGGGCGGCAAGCGTAAGATCTCCATCATCACGCCAAAAGCGGGCACGAGGAAGCGCCTGACCGAATTTGTCGTGAAAAACGCTAAGCAAGCGCTTGAGCTGGAAGGGACGCGGCTTGCGGGCGAGGTGGCGATGCTCGATAAGGTCGCGGCCCTGATCGGACTGGAAGAAACGCCGCAGCGGATCGAGGTCTACGACAACAGTCATATTTCCGGTTCCGAGATGGTGGGCGCGATGATTGTGGCGGGGCAGGAGGGCTTGCGCAAGAACGCCTACCGCAAGTTCAATATCCGCACCGCCGACGCCGCCGACGATTACGGTATGATGCGCGAGGTGATGCAGCGCCGCTTCGGCCGTGCGCTGAAGGAGGAGAAGGGGCCGGGCCACGCCGACTGGCCCGACCTGCTGCTGATCGATGGCGGGCAGGGGCAGTTGAACACCGTGCTTGAGGTTATGAAGGAGTTGGCTATCGAGGACGAGGTCGCCGTGCTCTCGATCGCCAAGGGGCCTGATCGCAACGCCGGCCGGGAGAAGTTTTTTATGAAAGGGCGCGAGACTTTTATGTTGCCGCCGGACGACCCCGCCCTACATTACCTGCAGCGTTTGCGAGACGAAGCGCATCGTTTCGCCGTCGGCGCGCACCGGACGCGGCGGGCGATGCAGATTTCCGGCTCGCCGCTCGACGATGTTCCCGGCATCGGCGCCGCCCGCAAGAAGGCTTTGCTTATGCATTTCGGCTCCGGACAGGAGGTTGCGCGGGCTGGCCTGAAGGACCTCGAACAGGTCAAAGGCATATCGAAAGCGGTTGCCAAAAGGATCTATGAACATTTCCACGAGCAATAGGAAAATGTACTCAAATCAATGGTTTCATCTAATGAACGGCATGGGGACAACAACCCTGAATTCTGTTGCGATAACAAGGGGTGCGTGCTAGTGTCTGCGCTTGTCAAACAGTATCGAACGAGGGAAGGGGAGCGATATGTTTCATCGTCCTAAAAGCGAGGAAAAGGGGACGGACCCCATTGCGGACAAAAGGTCCGGTAGTGAAAGGCCGCCGATTAGTGTATATATTAAGCAGAACCCTAATGCCGGTCCGCCTATCGCGCAGACCAACGCTCCCACCGTCGTTCATAGCAAAACCGAGGAAACGAAGAAAATGAGCAACGCCGAAGAAGCACCCAAATCGCCTCCGCGCCCGATCGAAATTCCGGGCTCATCGTCCTATCAGCCGCAACCTGCCCGCGCGCCGGGCAGCGTGTTCGGCTCGGGCCCGTATCCGGGCATTCCGGGCGCAGCCGCCAACAAATCGCCGCAGGGCCGCCGTCTCGTCATCGGCGAAGGCATCAGCCTGTCGGGCGAGATCGAAGCTTGTGAATACCTTGTCATCGAAGGCAATGTTGAGGCCGCGCTGAAAGGCGCCAGCGTGCTTGAAATCGCTGAAAGCGGCGCGTTCTACGGCACCGTCGAGATCGACGAAGCGACCGTAGCCGGCCGTTTCGAGGGCGAGATCACCTGCAAAGGCCGACTGACCATCACATCGACGGGCTCCGTCACCGGCACCATTTCCTATAAGGAACTGGCGGTTGAGGCCGGCGCGACGCTGGACGGCAAAGTCAACCCGCTGTCGGGGAGCAAGGCTGCCGCCACCGGAAAAAAGCCTGATAAGTCGGTCAAGGTCAACAAGGGCCGTAATGATGACGGCGCCGAACTGCCGCTGACCGGCTCGGGTAACTAATAGGCCCGTTTTGTAGAATCCAAGCGGCCCGGATAGCGATATCCGGGCCGTCTTATTTGGTTGTATTTCCGGAATTGTTGCTTTAAAGAATTGTCTCCGGTGCGCGTAACTGAGTAAACTGAGAACCGGAATCACATGCCAAAACGTAGCGACTTAAAGTCCATCTGCATCATCGGAGCCGGACCCATTGTCATTGGCCAGGCTTGTGAATTCGATTATTCCGGCGCCCAGGCCTGCAAGGCGCTCAAGGAGGACGGCTACCGCGTCGTCCTGATCAACTCAAATCCCGCCACCATCATGACCGACCCCGAGATGGCGGACGCGACCTATATCGAGCCGCTGACTCCCGAAGTCGTCACCAAGATTCTCGAGCGCGAAAAGCCCGATGCGCTGCTGCCCACCATGGGCGGCCAGACCGCGCTCAACCTCGCCATGAAGCTCGATGAGGACGGCACGCTCAAGCGCCTCGGCATCGAGCTGATCGGCGCGCGCGCCGACGTCATCGACCGCGCCGAGGACCGCGAGAAATTCAAGGAGTGCATGAACGGCATCGGGCTGGAAAGCGCCAAAAGCCGCATGATCCGCTCGATGGACGAAGCGCAGGCGGCGCTCGACTTCGTCGGCCTGCCAACCATCATTCGCCCGAGCTTCACGCTCGCCGGCACCGGCGGCGGCATCGCTTATAACCGCGAGCAGTTCCGTTCCATCGTCGAGGCGGGGCTCGAGGCCTCGCCCGTCCATTCCGTCCTGATCGAGGAATCGCTCCTCGGCTGGAAGGAATATGAGATGGAGGTCGTCCGCGACAAGAACGACAACTGCATCATCGTCTGCGCCATCGAGAACTTCGATCCCATGGGCGTGCACACCGGCGACTCCATCACCGTCGCGCCCGCGCTGACGTTGACGGACAAGGAATACCAGATCATGCGCAACGCCTCGCTCGCGGTCCTGCGCGGCATCGGGGTCGAGACGGGCGGCTCGAACGTCCAGTTCGCGATCAATCCGGACGACGGGCGGATGGTGGTGATCGAGATGAACCCGCGCGTCTCGCGCTCCTCGGCG
>DATJGZ010000145.1:0-17459 GCA_035494535.1 Patescibacteria group bacterium
CGACGTGCGGAGCAAACGCATCGATCTGGACAAGACGGTACGCGCTCAAGCGGCGCGGCAAGCCGAACTGGCTAAACTCGAGGAAGCGCTTTCTTTGGCGGAAACCGATCTTGTGGCGCTGGATGAGGCGCTCGAAACAAATGCCCGCACGCTGGAATCTTACGGCGATGCTATGCTGGCCGAACAACAGGCGAAAACGGATGATACCCGCGCAGCGCTCAACGATGCGAGAGATGTTTTGCACGACGCTTTGCGCGACTTCGAGATTAGCAAGCAGGAACAAAGCCGCCGCGAGGCGCGCCTACAGGCAATTGGCGACGAGCGTGTCAATCTGAACAACCGCTGTATTCGCGCGCGCGAGCGCATCGTCGAACTCGACGAACGCGGAACCAAGCTAGATGAACGGATCGAGGATCTCAAAAATCGTCCAGCGGCAATCAAAAAGGAAAGTGAAGCGCTTCTTTCGCAAATTACGGAACAGGAAAAGGCGCGCGGCGAAGTATCGGACAAATTAGCCGCCTGTGAAGCCGAACTGGCTGAGACGACGAAAGCCCTGCGGCAGGCCGAAGCCGCGTTGGCGGAAGTCCGCGAAGCTCGTGCGAGCGCGCAGGCAACAATGGATGAGCGCCGCCGCGCGCTCGAGGAGATCGGCAACTATATCCGCGAGCAGTTCGGCATGTCGCCCGAAGAACTGGCGGCGCAGGCTGCTCTCAGCGAAGAAGGCATGCTCGATCTCGATACACTCAAAGCCCAAAAGGACAAAGCCGTCCGAGACCGCGACCTGATCGGCCCGGTCAATCTACGCGCCGAGCAGGAGGCGCTTGAGCTCGAGCAGCAGCTCGCCGGTATCCTCGCCGAGCGCAATGACCTGACGGAAGCCATCAACGAGCTCCGGAATGGCATCAATACCTTGAACAAAGAGGCGCGCGAGCGCCTGAATCAGGCCTTCAACGCCGTCAACGAGCATTTCCGCGACCTGTTCGGCCGTCTGTTCCAGGGCGGCAAGGCCCATTTGGCCTTGATCGAATCGGACGACCCGCTCGAGGCCGGACTTGAAATCTTCGCGCAGCCGCCCGGTAAGGTCCTGCAGTCGCTGTCGCTGCTCTCGGGCGGCGAGCAGGCGCTGACAGCCGTTGCGCTGATCTTTGCCATCTTCCTGACAAACCCGGCACCCATTTGCGTCATGGACGAAGTCGACGCACCCCTGGATGACGCCAACGTCGACCGCTTCTGCGACCTGCTCGATGAATTCGCTGAACGTGGCGAGACCCGCTTCCTGCTCATTACCCACCATCGCCTGACCATGGCGCGGATGGACCGCCTCTATGGCGTCACGATGGCGGAAAAAGGTGTGTCACAGCTGGTGTCGGTCGACCTCAACCAGCGCTTCGAGTTCCTTGAAGCGGCCGAGTAATTCGTCCTCCGCTCTGATATTTACATATCTATCCGCTGTAAATGCGGACGGATGCCTGCTATGTTACTGCCATGCCTGATGATCTGAAGGACTTCGAAGCCCGGCTTGAAGCGTTCCGCCGTAAAGAGGAGCAGACTCAAGAAAAGCCCCTTTCGGTCGACGAAGCGAAAATGGAAAAGAACATGAACATCGGTATGCGCGCCGGGACCGAGTTCATGTCGCATCTCATCGCCGGCGGGGTGCTTGGCGGGGTACTCGACCACTATCTCAAAACATCCCCTCTTTTCATGCTGCTTTTGGTCTTCGCGGGGTTCGGATCGGGTCTATACCGGACCTACAGCATTATGAACAAAAAAAGCTAAGATTCCGCCGAATTTCGGCCTTTCTTTCGTTGCATCCGACATTGAAAACGGCTACAAAATCGGGGCGTTTCACAGGTATACGGAGAGCGTATTTTGGCCGTTGACCCGCTTGAGCAGTTCGTCATTAAACCGATCGTGCCGTTGCATGTCGGCCATTTCGATATTTCATTTACCAATTCGTCCCTTTGGATGCTGATCGTTATTACGCTGGCGACCATCCTTTTCACCGCCGGCATGAAAAAGCGTGCCATGGTCCCGGGACGGCTTCAGGTTCTGGTCGAGATGTTCTACAACATGGTCGCCGACATGGTGCGGTCGACGATCGGGCCGGAAGGCAAGAAATACCTCCCTTTCATCTTTACCCTGTTTATCACGCTGCTGCTCGGGAACATGATGGGACTGATCCCCTACTCGTTCACTTTCACCAGCCACATCATCGTTACGGCAACCCTGTCGTTTAGCATTTTCGTCTGCGTGATCCTACTAGGTGTTCTGCGGCACGGCACGCACTTCCTGCATCTGTTCGTGCCCTCGGGCGTGCCCTGGTTCGTCTACCCGCTGCTAGTTCCGATTGAGATCATTTCATACGTCGCGCGTCCTATTACGCACGGCCTGCGTCTTTTCGCCAATATGCTGGCAGGCCATATCATGCTTCAGGTTTTCGCCGGCTTCAGCGTCATGATGATCGGCGCCGGCGCCCTCGGTGTTATCGGCAGTCTGTTTCCCGTTATTATCAACGCGGGCCTGCTGGGATTTGAGCTTCTGATCGGCCTGCTGCAAGCTTACGTCTTCACGATTTTGGCCTGCATCTATCTGAAAGACACAATCGAAATCCACCACTAATCCGTTCAACAAGGAGAGAAAAAATGGACCTTCAAGCAGCGAAACTTCTGGCGGCCGCCATTGCCCTGACGCCGATCATCGGTGTCGGTGTCGGCCTCGGCATCATCTTTGGCGCCTATAACATGGCCGTCGCCCGCAACCCGAACGCCTCGGATATCCTCGAGAAAAAATTCTGGCTGACCTTCGCCTTCGTTGAAATGTTCGGCCTCGTCGCCATCGTCGCCTGGGCGCTCCTGTACTTCACGGGCTGAGCCGGATCGATGAATCGCAGTACGCAGACATTGAACCGCATTGCCATCCGCGCGGCAATCGCCGCGAGCGCGGTGATTTGTGTAATGCCTGCGATTGCTCTTGCGGACGAGGAAAAGAAAACCAGCGGCCTGCCGCAGCTTGATACGTCGACATACACCAGCCAGGTTTTCTGGCTGGCGGTGGCTTTCCTGCTGCTCTACGCGATCATCACGACGAAAGTTCTGCCTGTCATTACGACGACGCAGGATAATCGCAATGAGCACATCAAGAACGACACCGACTCTGCGACCAAGCTGAAATACGACGCGGATGAAGCCCGCAAGACTTACGAGCACTTGCTTGAAGGCGCCCGTTCGGAGGCGACGCGGGTTCTGACCGAAGCGAACGACGGCATCAAGGCCAAAGCGGCAGAAGAGCTTCAGGCCTTGCGCGAAAAAGGCGCCAAGGAAGCTGCGGCGCTGGAAAAGCGTATAGCGAAGGAAAAGGATGCGGCAAAGGCTGAAATGGTCAGCATTTGCGCTGAAATCGCCAGCGACATATCGGCGCGGATCATAGGCGTAAAGACCGATGTCGTTACGGCCAAAACTGTGATTCAGTCGATCAAGAACCGGGAGGCGGCATAATGGACCTTCAGAACGCTGAAGTCTGGGTTACCTTCTCGTTCCTGATCTTCGTGGTCGGACTTGTCGTTCTCGGTCGTAAGCCGCTCCTAGCGAAACTCGATGCCAAGATCGCCGAGATCAAAAAGGATATCGAGACCGCTGCGGCCCTGCGTGCCGAGGCGCAAGAGCTTCTTTCCCTATACCAGCGCAAGCAGCAGGACGCCGAGCGCGAAGCACAGGCCATCATCGAGAACGCCAAGAAGCATGCCGCCGAAATCAGCAGACAGGCTGATGCGGAGCGTAAAGAGCTTCTCAAGCGCCGCGAGCAGCAGCTGACCGAGCGCCTGCGCAGGATGGAGGAAGCGGCCATCCAAGAAATCCGAGCCTACGCGGCCGATCTGGCCGTAAAGGCGACAACGGACATCATCGCCGGCAAGATGGACGATAAGACGAATGCGAAACTTGTCGAGCAATCGACGAAACAAATCGCCGCCAAAATCAAACAGGCCGCTTAATACGACCATTTCTAATTAAACGATATGACCTTCACCCCTCCCCACCTTCTGGACGGAACGCGCTGGGCTGGGTTGCGCATAGGTTTGTTGGGGGGCTCCTTCAGCCCACCTCATCGCGGTCACGTCCATATCAGCCTCATTGCCCTGCAGGCGCTTCAGCTCGACTTCATCTGGTGGCTAGTGACGCCGCACAACCCTCTTAAGCCGCAAAGCACGCTTATGCCATACGAGAAGCGACTGACGCTTTGCCGGCAATTGGTCCAAAATCCACAAATTCTGGTGACTGATCTTGAACGCCAGCTTGAGGTGAATCGTACCTGGGACACTGTCCGCGCCCTAAAGCGATCCTTTCCCCATACATCCTTTGCGTGGATCACCGGCATGGACAACGCGCTGAATTTTCACCGCTGGTATCGCTGGAAAGACATACTTAAGGAAATAGCGACGGTTCATATTTCTCGTCCCCCGGCAGAGTCCCTTGTCGGAGCCTGTCCACTTCGATGGCTATCTACGCAATCCCACGACTCGGGTGGGCATTCAAAAAGTGTCGACTTGGCCCCAGGGCACAGTATATGGCTACTTCAGAAAGAGATGATGGATGTCTCGTCCACAATGTTAAAAAATAATAATAAAAACAATTAGTTAATAAGATATTATAATCTAAAAGTGTAAATATGAGTCGGTCTGTCCGTTTGCGGCTTTCCTTAAAAAATAGTAAAATGGAAGTATAGAAGGAGCGTTACTGCATGATGACAGAAAGAGAGGGTATGTGAGGCGGGACGAACGTCCGGTTTTTCATGTCCGACTTTCTGCAGTAAGGCTTATTGGAGGCGCGCGCGCAGTTGTTTGCGGGCGCGCTTTTTCTATATAAGTATTATGTGCAAACTCTAACAAAGGAGCCGAAAACATCTTGAAATCGAACACCGTCGGGCCGGAAAGCCCGGAACAGCTGAAAGCGATGGTTGAAAAGTCGCTGGACGCAAATAAGGCAGAAGACATCACCACAATCGACCTGCGCGGCCATTCGGCTCTCGCCGACTACATGGTCATAGCCACAGGCAGATCCTCAAGACAAGTCGCAGCCCTAGCCGAGAAAATCCGCGACCGCCTCAAGGCGAGCGGCATCGGTGAGGTACGCCTCGAAGGCGTGGACAAGGGCGACTGGGCCGTCGTGGACGCTGGCGATATCATAGTGCACATTTTCCGTCCGGAGGTCCGGGATTACTACGACCTCGAGAAAATGTGGCAGACGCCGCACCTCCACACCCATAAAGCGAATGTCCTGACGCTTTAATCCGATAGACAGGCCAAGTCCCCTGTCCTAAAAACAGGGAATGCGCCGTATTGATATCATCGCCGCCGGCAAGATGCGCGCGGGGCCATTGTCCGATCTTTGGGATGAGTACCGGAAGCGAGTAAAATGGCCGGTCACGCTGATCGAGGTCGAAGGCCGCAACGCAGCAGAGGAACAACGCAAGCTTGGCGAAAAGATCGAATCGAGCGCGTTTCTTTTTGCGCTGGATGAAAAAGGAAAGAGTCTGCGCAGCGCCGATTTTGCCTCCAAGCTCGAAAAATTGGCGGTCGAAGGACAAAGCCACATTCAATTCGTGATCGGCGGCGCAGATGGACTCGACGAAAGTCTGCGAAAGAAAGCCCGGTTTCTGCTATCATTCGGTTCGCAGACATGGCCGCATATGCTAGTGCGCGTAATGTTGATGGAGCAGCTTTACCGTGCGCGGCAGATCATCGACGGGCATCCGTATCACAGGGAATAGACATTGAAACGCGCTATCCTCCTATTCACCATTCTTTTCGCCGTCCCTTTCCCGGCAATCGCAAAACCCGACCTCGCTTCCCTGCGCGCAAAACTGGCCTCCCAACAAGAGGACCAAGCCCGCATAGAAGGACAGATGAAACGGGCGCAGCGGGATATGGAACAGACAAAGAGTGATCTTGTTGGGGTCGCCCGGTCTGTTCGCGACAACGAACGAGAATTGCGGGGCGTTGAAGACAAAATAGGATCCCTTCAGCGCGAGGAAGCCGATGTCAGCAAGCTTCTCGCCGACGATTATGCGTCAATGGGAGACCTTGTGCTGGCGCTAGCACGCATGCGTCGCATGCCGCCGGAGCTTCTAGTCGCCCGCCCCGGTGCCCCATTGCAAACGGCGCAAACGGCAACGCTTCTAGGCAGCATCCTCCCCGCTTTGAACAAGCAGGCTGACGGGCTTGGCGATCATCTGAAGCAACTTCGCCAGATACGATTGTCGCTCGAGAATGACCGGCTTAAAGCCCGGACAACAAAAGATGCCTTATCAAAAAAATATGCGGATATATCAACCTTGGTTGGGAAACGAACCGTTCTATATAAAAATCTCAACACGGATTATCAGCAGACAGCGGCCGAAATCGAAAAAATTTCCAAACAGGCCCATGATATGCAGGACTTGATGAACCGCCTCGCGGAGCGGGATGCCGAACGCCGCCGCAGCGAAGACGAAGACCGGACAGCACAACCACACCGGCATTATGAATGGTCTGTCCCCCGGGCAGGTAGGCCGCAGCTCCCTGTGGCAGGCGTGATCCTTACGGGTTATGGCCAGCGGGATCCGATCGGCGCGATCAGCGAGGGCATGACAATACGGGCCCAGCCCGGAGCTCTCGTCGTAGCCCCGATGGGCGGTACGGTAAAATTCTCGGGATCGTTTAAGAATTATGGGCAACTCGTCATTCTTGAGCACCGCGATGGTTATGTGAGTCTCATTGCCGGTTTGGAGACAATAGACGCATCGGTTGGACAGAACCTCGACGCCGGTGAGCCGGTCGGAAAGCTTCCAGCGGCCTCTTCTCGGGGCGATAACCCGGCGTTATATTATGAGTTGCGTTACCAAGGACGGCCTGTTAATCCGTCTGGCAAGTTCCCTGATCTAAAAGCGAAAAGCTAATACAGCAAGGATTATACATATGATTTTCTCGCCTGCCTCCCGCTCCCTCCGCGTCACTCTCATGACCACCGCGCTTCTTACGTTTCTGCCGGTGGTTATATCTTCGAGCGCGCAGGCACAGGACGACCGCGCGGCATCGACAAAAACTGCGGGCTCGTCTTCGACGATCGGTGACCAAAGCCAAACCTATAAAGAGCTCAATCTTTTCGGTGACGTTTTCGAGCGCGTGCGCGCGCAGTACGTCGATCAGGTGAACGACAAGAAGCTCATCGAGAACGCCATCAATGGCATGCTGATGTCGCTGGATCCCCACTCGTCGTACATGAACGAGGATGAATTTGCGGAGATGCAGGTCCAGACAAAAGGCGAGTTCGGCGGCCTCGGTATCGAAGTTACGATGGAAAACGGCCTGATCCGCGTCGTTTCCCCGATCGACGATACCCCGGCGTTCCGCGGTGGTGTACAGGCCGGCGACTACATTACTCATCTTGATGATGCGCCCATTTTGGGCATGACGCTCGCCGATGCAGTCGACAAAATGCGCGGCAAGGTCGGCACCCCTATCAAACTGACCATCCGGCGCGAGGGCGTTCCCGATCCGATTCAGGTTACGCTGACCCGGGACATCATCCGCATAAACTCGGTCAAACATGAGGTGCTAAGCAACAACGCCGTCGGTTACATTCGCATCACGACATTCAATGAAAACACCGACACAGGCCTCGACAAAGCGATCAAGGACATTAAGGACAAGACCAACAACAAGCTGATCGGCTACATCCTCGATCTGCGCAACAACCCGGGCGGTCTGCTAGATCAGGCAATCGCCGTGTCTGATGACTTCCTGAACGAGGGCGAAATCGTTTCGACTCGCGGACGTCACGAGGAAGATACAAAACGCGACAATGCGACATCCGGCGACCTGGCAGACGGCCTGCCGCTGGTCGTTCTCATTAACGGCGGTTCGGCTTCCGCCTCGGAAATCGTTTCCGGCGCGCTTCAGGATCACCGCCGCGCGGTTCTGCTCGGCACACAATCCTTCGGCAAGGGATCCGTCCAAACGGTTATACCCCTACCCGGTAACGGCGCTATGCGTCTGACGACGGCGCGTTATTACACGCCGTCGGGTCGCTCGATTCAGGCCAAAGGCATCACGCCCGACATCATCGTTGAGCAGTCTAAGGTGGAAACTCTGGCAAGCGAGAGGATTCACGAATCCGATCTTCCCCACGCGCTCGAGAACCCGGACGACAAAAACAAGGATGTGAAGGTCACCACCGACAAGGACAAGACCACCGTCACCATCCCGACCGACAAAAAGCCGGATGACAAGGACAAGAAATCGGACTACGAAAAGCTAAAGGCAATGGAAAAAGCCGATCCGAAAAACGATTACCAGCTGGCGCGCGCCATAGACCTGCTGCAGGGTCTTTCGGTTTACGGCAGTGGCGTTCAACATGGTTCGGCCGCCCCTACACCTCCGGTCGCACCTGTGGAAACACCTAAACCCGTCCAGAAAAAATAACGGGCCGGGCAGAAATGAGCGCTCACGCCCGGTCGCAGATGCAGGCTTTCCGAAAGGCTTTTGTCCACGGGCTGATCGCCGTCGCTTTGGTGTACGGCTTGCTTGCGGCAGAGTTGCGCCATCTAACGCCGGCCACGATGCGCCATTTGCAGGAGAAGCTCCCGTTCGCGGTCGCTGAGATCGAATTTCCTCCTGTCCAACAATTATACGGTCCGCCTGCGCCGAAAAATCCGGTGGCGCCCCACGTCGATAACAACCAGCAATCCGGGCAGGAAACCGCGGCGCTGCCGGTCGCACCGATCGACGGTCTTTATGAGCCAGGTCCAAAAGGACGCCTGCCGGTCATACGCAAGAGCGACGGGATGACACCATTCAAGGCATATCGTCGTCCCTTCGATCGTTCCACGGCAAATGGCCCGATCATCTCGATCGCAATCATGGATATGGGCATCTCAAGCAGCGCATCCGAGACGGCTCTCGCCGATATGCCGCCTGAGGTTTCCTTCGATCTCTCGCCGTATACGACCGACCCGGACAAACTGATGGCTGCCGCACGCGAAAAAGGACATGAAGTCTGGCTGACGCTGCCTATGGAATCTGACGATTATCCGCGCGTCGATACCGGCGCAGACACACTTCTGATCGGCATGCCCGAACAGCAGAACGCCATTAAACTGGCGCAGGCATTGGGAAGCACCGTCGGTTACGCCGGGGTCATCACTAGCCACAATCCGGCCTTCATGCGATCTCTGAGTGACATGAAGCCAATTCTGAACGATATCTATGATCGTGGTCTGGGCTTTATCGATTCTTCCGCCACGCCGGGCGCCGAGCCGCAGACACTTGCCATGCACCGAAATGCGCCTTATGCAAGCGTCGATATCTGGATCGACATGCCCGCCACACCTGATGATATTGAGAAAGCTCTCGCTCGCCTCGAGCAAAGAGCGCGCGAGCGTGGATCCGCAGTAGGTATAATCCATCCCCTGCCGGTCAGCTATCAAGAGATCGGCAAATGGATCGCAGGACTGAAAGACAAAGGGCTGACGCTGGCGCCTTTATCGGCGCAGACAGGGATGTAAATGGCGAAACAGCTTCCGTATCGGCCTTGTGTTGGCATAGCGCTCTTCAACACTGAAGGAAAAATCTTTGTCGGGGAACGTCTCGACAATCCGGGCGCATGGCAGATGCCGCAAGGCGGAATTGACGAAGGTGAAACCGTTGAACAAGCGTTCTTCCGCGAAATGCGGGAGGAGATCGGAACGGATCAGGCAAAAATTCTCAAAATTCACGACAAACCGCTGCGCTACGATCTTCCGCCGCGCCTGCGCGGCCGGCTCTGGGGCGGCAAATGGGGCGGCCAAGAACAGACATGGGTTGCCGCGCGTTTCACCGGCTTGGACAAGGATGTCGATATCGACGCCCACAACCCGCCGGAATTCGGCCGATGGAAGTGGGTAAAGCTCGAAGATGTGCTTGATCTAATTGTTCCCTTCAAACGGGACACGTACCGCGAGGTCATTCGAGCCTTCGAGGGGGTATTGAAAGTTTGACTCAGTGCCTTGCAATTCGCTAGAACGATAAAGTTAAAGCGAACGCATATTTTTTGAGACAAGCATGCCTGCAAAACCCGATGTTATCGAACTCGAGCGACTTGCCGAGAAATGGAACGAGGCCGCACAGCACATTGTCCGTCAGGACCCTCGGCTCGTGCAAATCGCCCGTGAGGCCATGACGGCGGAGATCAATGAACGCCTTGCGGATATCAATGAACGTGTGCGGCCTCTTATAAAACGGGCCCGCGAACTTGAATCCGAACTTCCGGACGAAGAGAGCGTGGAAGTCGCGCCTGAACATGCTGATGCCTGGCTACTCGCTCATGAGGCTGTCACGGAATCGATTCGTGAAATCGACCTCCAAATCGCTCCGATAGCGCTCGAAGGGCAAGAAATTATGGCTTCGGTTTTCGCGAAGGCGCTTGGCGAAAACACGGAGAAGATTGCTCCGGATTATGTCCATTCTTCTGCGTACAGTGAAGGTTTTAAAGCATATGGCGCCGAAACTCTTGCACGCGCCTTTGCTCCGAAAATATAAGACAATCAATCTCTGCTACAGTTTTATTTTCCGTATTATTAACCCTATTAATTTTCCGAAAAATTTATTGACACAGCCTACTTTCCTTTTCTATGGTCAGCATCGCACCCGCACCCTGTTTACAGAAAGAAGGAGATAACATTATGGCTGAAGTATCCGTTTCCACGCTTGCCGGCGCTGCCGCCGTATTTAACAACATTGCAAGAGGCAGCTTCCAGACTCGTGAAGCCGCCGCCGCTGGCAATGAGCTCTTCGCCCAACCCGAAAACCAGCAGAAGCTCGAAGCGCTCCACGCACAGCTCGAGCCGTTCGGCCAAGAAGGGGAAGAGCAGATCAGAATTATCGAAGAAAACCAGCCGGCCGCCAATCCGCTGGCTGAACTGGCAGCGATGCTGGGTGCCGATTACGATCAGCTCCCTGAAGAAGGCAAGGCACAACTCAAGCAATTGGCCCCGATGTTCGGTATCGACCCGAATGCAGCCTTTACGCCCGACGCTCCGGAAGTTGCCGAAGCAAAAGCGCTGGCCGTCTCAACCGCGGAAGCCGCACTCAACGAAATCAACGAACGTGCTGCACCGGTGTTCCTGCAACTTCAGGAAGCCGTCGCCAGCATCCTCAAGCAAGTTCTGCCGGAAGAAACGTTTGCTGAAGTCGCTGAGCATGTCGCTGCCCACGTTGGTGAAGAAGGCCTCAGCGCCGGCTTCGCAGCCAACAACGCGCCGACGCTGGCCGCTGCGTTCGCGCCGCGCCCGTAAGATTGGTCATGACTTTCAAAAACGCCCCTGCAAAGGGGCGTTTTTCTTTTTGTTGACGATTGTGGACGCTAATTCCTATGCTGAAGCAAATACAGGGAGAAATCGATGCCGGACATTAATGAAGTCGGAAAATTGCTTACCTTAGCCGATGAGTTTGTGAAGGCTGCTCACAGCCGCGTATCCGATAAGGACGCCGACCGCGCCATTACCGTCTGGGAGCGGGAGACGAGAAACGAGGCGGTATCCACGATTGAACGTCTGGACGGGGCTATCGAGAAGGCCGAAAAATCCAGCCATGATACTGAAGACCTAACTTTGCAGATCGGCCTGAAGGGCCTTCAGATTGCTGACTGCTTCGCGGCGGCTGTCACGCGCATTCTCGGGCCGCAGGATGCCTATATATTCCTGCCTTCCGAAGCACGGTCACCGGAAATGGCAAAGGCATATGATGCGAACCACGCCCCGGCTCTTGCCGCGCTATGCCGGAGAAGTCTGGAATAATATTTAGTCAGCCGATGGAAAGATCCGGTCCGCCGTCCCGCGCGCGCCGCAGAGCCAGCATCGCGCGCATACCGGGCGGTATTCCGTTTTTGCGTCCGGTAAGACTTGCTTCCGTCTCGAAGACCTGACTGACGCTGAAGGCCCGCACAACATTTCCGTCCTTGCTTGTGCCCATCATTGTATTGCACTGATCTTCCTGATGGCGTCCAAGCGCTGTCGGGGGAACGGTCACACCAAGTGTTCTGACGCGGTCCATTGCAATAGTAAGATTCAGATCCGGCGGAGTCTGGCTGGCCGCTTTGCCAAATGTCTCAACCAAAATTATTTCACGATGAATGTGGCCCTCCGGGCATACACCTTCGACCAACTTTATTTCACGGCCTGTCAGAGACAATTCGTCAAGCTTGACCCCCATCTTCTCGTTCATCGCATCGATCATGGGGCGCGGAAACGGTTTCTCGAAGATATGCTCCTTGACCCTGTCGATGATGGCCGCAAGGCGGACATCGCTGTCCATGTCTTCGCCATACAGGTCGCTGAATTCGTCCCTTTGGTCCCCGTCGTCCGATGGTTCTGGCATCGGTTATCCTTTCTCTCTTAAAGGAGAATCTGTTTGTTAACGTTAAATGGCATAGGCGGTCATGGGAGTCAACTTTCCCTGATCCTGAGCCTTTCCAAACAACAGGTTGCTTGTAATTTATGGTAATTTGTTATGGCGGGTTGAGCGGCGACCAGGCGGGGTCCGACGCATCGCCCGGCGTATCGAGTTCACGCTCGTTATAGCCCGTCAGGTCTATGCTGTAGAGGCGCGAACGCTCTCCCCCGCCGCCCGAGGGTAACGACTTGAAGTATGCAAGCACTCGACCGTTGGGCGCCCAGGTCGGCCCTTCGACGTGATAGGCCGAAGTGATTTCCCGTTCGCCGGAGCCATCGGGCTTGATGACACCGATATAGAACTGATCACCGTACAGGCGGGTGAACGCAATCATATCCCCGCGCGGCGACCAGACAGGGCTAGCGTACCGGCCCTGCCCGAATGTGATACGCTTGGCTTCGCCGCCCATGGCAGACATCACGTAGAGCTGCTGTGAGCCTCCGCGATCGGATTCAAACACGATCTGCGATCCGTCGGGCGAGAAGGACGGGCTGGTGTTCAGCGCCACGCCGCTGGTCAGCTGCGTCGTCTGCCGCGTGCGGAGATCCATGACGTAGATGTTACTGGCGCCGTTCTTCGACAGGCTCATGACGACCTTGCGGCTGTCCGGGGAGAAACGCGGCGAAAAAGTCATGTTTGGGAAGTTGCCCAGCACTTCCTGATGGCCGGTATCGAGGTTGTACAGATAGACGCGCGGACGATCGTTGTAATAGGCCATGTAGGCAATCATCTGCTGGTTTGGAGAGAAGCGCGGCGTCAGGACCAGCGACCGTCCGTCGGTCAGGTAATGGTGGTTGTAGCCGTCCTGATCCATGATAGCGAGGCGCTTGACCCGTGCGTTCATCGGACCGCTTTCGGAGATATAGACGATGCGGGAGTCGAAATATCCTTTCTCCCCCGTCAGCCGCTTGTATATCTCATCAGCGATGATGTGCGCGATGCGGCGCCAGTTGGTTGGTGTCGTCGTATAGGCCGTGCCCGCCTGCTGCTGCTGGCCGAACGGGTCATATAGACGATATTCGACGTGCGTGCGACCGTCGGGCGTGCGGGAAACCGTGCCGGTGACGAGCGCCTTGGCGTTGATAGATCGCCACTCGGCGAAACGCGGACCGTCCTTGTGAACCGAGACGGCGTCCTGGATGAAGGCGCTCTGGTTAATCGGCGCGAACAGGCCCGATCCGCCGAGATCGTTAGAAAGAACTTCAGGCAATTGCGAAGCGAGCGATCCATCTGCATCCGGCTCGGCATAAAAAGGCATGATGGCAATGGGCAGCGCTTCCATTTTTCCTGGAGGCACCCGGAAACTCATATCAGCATGGGCCTCTGAAATTTGGAATACAACTAAAATGGCAATCAGGGCGCAAGCTAACTTTCTCATTGGAGCATTTCCTTCGGATCAAATTGAACAGTCATGACCTTCCATAGACTATACTTGTCTGCCGGAAGGTTAAGCGGATTGCAATGGGGATCATCAATAGCACGGATCGTGCTATCCGCGGCAGCTCGGAATACCGGATCACTGGCATAGCGAAACTGGTCTACGACTTGCCGGCTCTGCACGGTTCGATCCGGATTCATAACAAGTTTTACGTCAACCGAGATGTCCGCCGCATCCCGAGCGCCACCCATAACACTCCAGCATTCGCTAAGCTGTCGACGAAGGGATTCAAATTCATCGGCAGTTAGCGACTGCGCCGTAGGCGCATCGGGTGAAGATTTTTCTGACTTGTCGGGCGTGTCGTTGGCCGCGGGCGCCGGCTTGTTCGGCATCATGTTGCGCAGGAGCGACTGGAACGCCTGCTTCTGCTCCTCGGCCTTCTCCTTCACCGGTTTCTTCTCAGGCGGCTTGTGCGGCTTCACCGGTTTTTTCACCGGCGGTGCGATTTCGTCCGCCTCTTTCATCGGCGTCGGCTTCACTTCCGGCTCCGGCGGCTTCTCGGGCTCGACCGCCTTGGGCGGCGTCGGCGTCGTGACCTGCGGCATCTGCGGCACAGGCGGCGGCTTTTCCAGCTGCTGCGGCGGCGGATGCGGCATCACGTGCGCGGGCGGCTTAACAGCCTTGGTCAGTTCGTCCGGTCGCGCCAGTTCAACTGACAGCGGCTCAGGGGGAATCGGAACGTCCTTGTGGATGTAGGGGATACCGAAGATGCAGAACGAAATCACGATCGCGTGAAAAATAAGGGACGCCGTGAACGGCCCCTTCATGCGGTGTTCTTCGTGGTAAACGGCCGGGCCGTTATGTTGTGCTGCTACCGCGGCGCTGGGCATGTGAATCGTATCCCTGACAAGCACTAACGAATGAACTAGACCGGAATTCCCTCTCCGCCAGCCTATTTGCCCTTAGGCTCAGGCTGGGTGATGAGAGCGACTTTCCGGAAACCGGCACCATTTAAAATACCCAGTATATCCATAACCTGTCCATAGGGGATGCTCTGGTCGGCACGAACAAAAATCCGGCGCTCAGGGTCGCTGCCCGTCATCGCCCCCAGCAGGTTCGCGAGACGGTCATGCTTGACCTCGGTCTCGCCGATGAATATCCGCCCGTCCTTGGTCAGCGAGATCTCCATTGGCTTCTTGTCTTCGTCCTTGATCGCCTGCGCGTCGGCCTTCGGCAGGTCGATCTTCACACCCGCGGTCAGCAGCGGCGCCGTAATCATGAAGACCACGAGAAGCACGAGCATGACGTCGACGAGCGGCGTGACGTTGATCTCGGCCGACCGGCGATAGGCACGGCTACGGCCACCCGCCTGCCCGATCCGTCCGCCGCCCTGAAGCGAGGCGCCCATCAGGCCACCTTACGGCCAGCACCGCCAGTGCTGGTTTCATGAGCTTCCATGTGGCGCGAAAGGATAGCGGAGAATTCAGTGACGAAGGCATCGAGCCGATCCGCATAGCGGCTAAGGCCCGTGGTCAGGGCGTTATAGCCGATGACAGCAGGAATGGCGGCGACGAGGCCGAAGGCGGTTGCGAACAGAGCCTCGGCGATGCCGGGAGCGACGACGGCCAGGCTCGTATTGTTCGTATGTGCAATGGAGGTGAAGCTGTTCATGATGCCCCACACGGTGCCGAACAGGCCGATGAACGTCGCGGTCGAGCCGACGCTGGCAAGAAACGTCATGCCGCGCTCGAGCACGTTCATTTCGCGGTTGATAGTGACCGACATCGCGCGCTCGGCGCGCTGGCGCAGCCCAGCCTGGAGGCTTTCCTTGGCCGGAAGGCCGCCGGAAACGCCGTTGTGCCATTCCTCCATGCCCGCACAGAAAACCTTGAGCAGCGGATCGGGTTTGCTTTTCTTCACGCGCTCATAAAGCTTGTCGAGCGGCTCGCCGGACCAGAATGAGTCCTCGAAACGCTGGGCGCGGCTATTGAGCCGCTTGAGCGCATAGCGCTTGTCGAAGATCACCGCCCAGCTCCAGACCGAGGCGAACATCAGGATGCACATGACGATCTTGACCACGATGTCCGCCTGCATGAACAGGCCGACGATGCTCAGGTCGCCCGAGAAACTGCCCGATAAGTGTGCCGCATCGACAGCGCCAGCCGGAACGGCGGTGGCATCAGGTGCTTGCATGTCCTTTATCCCTTCTCCAAAGCCTTTTTCAGCTCATCCGGCAGCCTGACCGGACGGCCGTCTAGATTAACGCACACCAGCCACACGGTCATGTTAAAGACCGTCGTCTTGCCGCGCATAACGTCCTGGCGCATGGCAAAACTGGCGTTTTTCACCTCGCCAACCGATGTATGGACGGAAAGCTCATCGTCAAGATGCGCCGGCTGGAGGTAGTCGGCTTCGAGCCGCCGGACGACGAAAATCAGGCCCTTTTCGTCCCTCAATTGTTTATGCTCAAAGCCGCAGAAACGCAAGTATTCCGTGCGTCCGCGCTCACAGAATTTCAAGTAGTTAGCGTAGAAAACGATGCCGCCGGCATCGGTATCCTCGTAATAGACGCGGACGGGAATCGAGTGCGTTTTCATGGCGGGCAGACTATCAGATTTTCCGGCACCAGAACTTGTACATTTCCCGGAAAGTGTCGGGGTGCTTCTCTTCAAAGTTTGCCCACGAATTAAGGTTTTTCAATGACGGATCCGCAGGGAATTCGCGGCGGTACTGCTGTATCACATTGTCCGGCAAATATAATTTTACCAGCTCAAGGCCGAACTCGTGCATCAGCCCGGCGATCTGCGGCAAATCCATCTGGTGCTCCTGCACGTGGAACAGCAGGTCGCGGCAATCGGACATGTAGTAATAGTCGCGCATGTTCGTAATGAACTCGCGGTCGGCCGTGCCCATGACGCGGTCGATGTCGCGCCGGAAGGACCGTATGCCCTCGCTGTCATTTTTATAGTCCTTCTCGGCGATAATTTTGCGGGCGGCGGTAATCGGGCGCCGGGCGGTGCGGCTGTACAGAGCAATGCGCATAAGGCCGCCGGATTTGAGAAGATTTACCAGAATCTTCCATCCCTTGGCCGGATCGTGCATGTGGTGAAGAACGCCGGACGCAGTCACGTAGTCGAAGCGCTGATCGAATTTCTCCAGTCCCAAAATGTCGCCCTGTTTGAACGTGATGTTCCTTAGGCCCAGCGCCTTCGCCTTCTGTGCGCCATAGGCGATGCTTGCCCGGCTGAGGTCGAAGGCCAGTATCTGCGCATCGGGGAATACGGTCGCCAGTTCGATGGGCTCCTTGCCCGTGCCGCAGCCGGCGACGAGGATAGAAGCCTTCGTGCCGCGCAAGCGGCCCTCCGCCTCCTCGTCCTTGATCAGGCGGGCAAAGCCCTGCCAGCGCGGGTACGGGAACTGCTCGTACTGGTCCCGCACCTTGCCGGATACATCGTCCTCGATTTTGGTCAGTGACGGAATCGACTTCCGGATTTCCAGCTGCTCGTTCCATGATGCGATCAACTCGGGGAACAGAGTTTTCGCGTGCGCAGACTGGATGTCATAGGGAGCCACGTAGCAAGAAAGGATCGCTACTGACTCAACGTCCAGTTTATCGGCATT
>DATJGZ010000146.1:0-5347 GCA_035494535.1 Patescibacteria group bacterium
CGGGCGACGTGAAGGACAAGGTTTACCGGCAGGCGGTCACGGCCGCCGGCATGGGCTGCATGGCGGCGCTGGAGGCGGACAAATTTCTGGCCGCGCATGAATCCGGCACGACAAGCATAAAAGCGGCGGGATAATAAGGACGAAAGACATATGGACTGGGACAAGCTTCGCATCTTCCACGCCGTTGCCGAAGCCGGCAGCTTCACCCACGCAGGCGAAAAGCTGAACCTGAGCCAGTCCGCCGTCTCCCGCCAGATCAGCACGCTCGAGGAATCACTGGGTGTCAGCCTCTTCCATCGCCACGCGCGCGGTTTGCTCCTGACCGAACAGGGCGAGCTTCTGCAGAAAGCGGCGAAGGATATCTTCGGCAAGCTGTCGATGATCGAGGGACAGCTGGTGGATTCGCGGCAACTGCCCGAAGGGCCGCTGCGCATCACCACGACGGAATTCATCGGCTCGACCTGGCTGGCACCCCATCTGCGGGAATTTCAGGAACAACACCCCGAAGTGCAAGTCACGCTGCTGCTCGATGATCGGGTACTGAACCTGAGCATGCGCGAAGCCGACGCGGCCATCCGCCTTTACAAACCCGAGCAGCCCGACTTGATTCAGCGTCAGATCGCTTCGATCAACTTCCACATCTATGGTTCGCGCGCCTATCTCGAGAAGCACGGACGTCCGCAGACCGCAAAGGATCTGAAGAACCACACGCTGATCGGTTATCCGCAGGATGTGCCCCTGCCCTTCACCGATCCCAACTGGCTGTTCCGCGTCGCGGGCGCGGACCCGACTGAGAATAATCGTCTGCTAATGATGAATTCGCTTTACGGCATCCACCGCGCCGTCGAGGGCGGCGCGGGACTCGCCATGCTTCCGGACTATCTGGCGCAGGATAACAAGAATATCGAAACCGTGATTCCGGATACCAGACCCAAGGGCGTCGATATGTATTTCGTGTATCCCGAAGAGCGCCGCCATTCGCAGAGAATCGCCATATTCAGGGACTTCCTGATCGCGCTGGTTGGCAGAACTTCTTTCTGACAGATAGATTTATTAATTATAACAATCACCTATGCACAGCATATCATTAGGGGCTTTAATTCCATAAGATATGCATATTTATCATATCAGCTATGCAAAAAATTCTCTGGCGATAAGACTCCCCCTACATGTATAACCTGCCCCGTCAGCGCTTCCTGTGCTGACGGACCCTCCGGGGTCCCACGTCTCCCAGACGTGAAACCTCCCTGTTCAACTCGCCGGGCATTAGTGCCCGGTTTTTTTTTGCCCTGTTCGCTCGCCGGGTAAATTTGAGCGCTTCACACTCTGTCGTTATCTGGTTAATAATGGTTTAACGCGTTCCATCTGATTTTGATCCCCCGTGAGCCCTGCGAAAAAAACAACCATCGCCTTGTTCCTGTATGGCGGCGGCATGCGCGGTCTGATCCCCGCACATATAATGACGCGCATCGAGGAAAAGACCGGGCTCCGCATGGCTGAGATGGTCGATATCTTCTGCGGCCCCTCCACCGGCGCAATCCTGAACGCGGCGCTGAATATCCCGCATCCGGACGAACCGCACCGGCCGAAATATCGCGCGCGTCATCTGGTGAAATTCTACGAGCGTGAGGGTTTGAACATTTTCCCGCGGGACCGCTTTCGGGAACTGCGCGGCATGGTGCACGATTTCAACAACCGCACGCTTAAACTCAGCCAGCTCGAGGGGCTGTTCCGCCACGGCCACTATAATCCGTCCGATCTCGGCAAGCCCCTGCGTGCGCTATTCGGCAATACGCGGCTGCACGAAGCGCTGTGCACATTGATCATCCCCGCTTACAACATCGACCGCCATCCGATCGTGGTGGAGACCGTCCGGCAGGAAGGCGACCGGATGCAGGTAAGAAATAGCTTTCTCGACGAGGGCGGCCACGCCGTATGGCTTAAACATATCAAGACCGGCACGCCCGAAGGTGTTGAAAAGCGCACACCCGATGTCGCTATCTTCGACGCCGTGATGGGCAGTTGCGCAGCGCCGACATTCTATCCCTGCCACCACTTTCAGGTTAAATACCCGGACGCGCGCGGCACGATGGCGCTATCGGCCATCGATGGCGGTATCTTCGATAACCCATGCATAAGCTATCTCGGCGCGATCCGGGAACACGTTCCGGCCGGCCATCGCCCGGTCATTATCGGCCTCGGCACAGGCTACACCAACCGGTCGATCAAAAAAGAGGACTGGAACCGTTACGGCGCGCTCGGCGTCGTCGACCCCGTCAACGACCTGCCACTCATCAATATTTTCTTCCACGCTTCGGAATCTGCGCTGATGGACTCATTCGCCGACGAGATGGGCGACAATCTTTACATCTTTAACAAGGTGCTGCCGCCCGAGAAGGACAACCCATCTATACCCACGCAGGAGATTGACGACGCCAGCCCGGAAAATCTCAAGGCCATGCAGCGGTTTGCCGAGGCGATGATGGAAGAATATAGCCGCCAAATGGACGACGTTTGCCACATGCTCGTCGCCAACCGCGACCGCCGTATCGCCGAAGCCAAGGGCCTGCGCCACGGCCTCCAATACTATGTGAAAAAGATTACCGGAAAGACCGGCACCTAATATATAAGTCCGCTTGAAAAATTTGCGCTGCACAACGCTTCAACGGTGACTCCGCGCGGTTTTTGCCATACTGTTAGTGCCAATCGCTAAAAAGGCGAAAAAAGAAAAAATATCAGGGAAGTATCTTTCTGGGACTCACAATGGCTGAAGAGCCTGCGAAGAAGCGTACCATCTTTATTCTGTATGTTCCCGGCGGCGGCATGCGCGGGATCATTCCTGCTGTCGTGCTTTCGCGCGTGGAGCAGCTGATCGAGACGCCCGCCGGCGAGGCCTTTCAGGTTTTCAACGGCGTGTCGACCGGCAGCATCCTCGCGGCGGCGCTGACCGCGCGCGATGTCGAACATCCCGACAAGCCCCTGCTGACGGCCAAGGATGTCGTCGACCTGTTCTGCAAGCATGGGCCTGAATTCTTCCCGCCCATCCCGAACCGCATGCCCAAGATGCTGGTCTCAAACGTCCTCAGCCTGATCGAGGATTATATCGATCCGCTCAAGGAAGAGGCCGATATCGTCAGCAATCTCAAATCCATTTTCGCCGAACTCAAAGGCAAGATCGATCCGAAGCATCAGAATTACCTGAAAACGCTGGAGGAAAGTTCGACCGCGCGCTGGCTGACGAGCGGCGCCCGCAAGCGGGCGATGAACGCTTCTGGTCAACTATACCTCTCCTGTCAGGACTACACCCCTCAGCGCAGCGCCGAGATCGCGCGGCGGCTCACCGAGGCCTCCGCCCTGCTGCAGGAGCGCAATACGACCGGCGTGCTGACGAAACTGTTCAGCCAGGCTGCGCTGGGCACGATCAAGTTCATCAAGAAGCAGTGGGCCAATAATTTCCTGTTCGACCCCGAAGTACCGCGCAAGATATATCAGAACCTGATCGGCGACAGGCGCATGAGCGACGCGCTGCGCTCAACCTACATCTCGGCCTATAATCTCAACAAGAACCGGATATGGACCTTTTTCAACCGCAAGGAGGACTTTTTCAGCCTCGATCCGGCAACGCCTAGCGCTTCCTCGCGGAACAATGCGCGCCTGTGGGACGCCGTTCTCGCCAGCACCGCCCATCCCTTCGCCTACCTGCCGCATCAGACCGAGGACGGCATGGTGTTTAGCGACAAGGCGCCACTCGATACGCCCGAGCGCTGCGTGGAAGACGTGCTTCGACACAAACCCGCCGACGCCGACGTCAAGCTCATTATCATGAATCCGGGCGAGCCTTTGACCGCCGACCGCGATACCACCATGGTCTTTGAGCACGCGCGCTATGGGCTGCTCGGCAACCTGTTCAAGGGCCGCGAAATCGCCGAGATCGAAAGCTACAAGATGAGCGATGCGCTCGACCGCCTGTACAACCGGATCGGCAAAAAGAACATCTGGGAAATTTCGCCCCATTTCACGCCGTCGTCGCGGCAGGACGTCGACAATATGCCGTCCAAGGACATCCTCGACGCCTCGGACGACAATATCCGCAAGCTTCTATATGCCGCTTTCACGACCGTTCAAACTGAGGACCGCAAGATCCGCGAACTGGCGGCGATGCTGGCCGAGAATCTGCACAACCTCGGGCAGATGGACGACCTCAAGTTCGAGCGCGTAATGAAACGCATCCGCACGCCGGAGAAAATGGTCATACCGCGCACAGACTACGCAACCGATCCGTATTGTGAACCGTGGACGGAGGGAACTCCCGAGAGCGTCCAGAAGCTGAAAGAGTCGTTCGGCGAGGCGTCGCGCTGGCTGAAGCCGACCGCGTTCGAGCAGGATAACCACGACATGAACGGCGACCCCAAGGATAAGGGAATCCGCGGCACCGGCACCAACGGCCCGTCCGGCTTCGCGCCGGGATAATAAGCCCCGAGTACGAAAAGACAATTTAAGGCCTTTTGACATCCCTGCATTCGCAGCACTATATTCCCCCCGAAGACGAGTGCATGTTCCGGACAGAGCGGTTTTTCCATCAGAAAGCTGTTTCTCGCCTGTCCTTCTCCGCACGAAGCACAAAGCAGCCATAACCCGATTATTCGGGCTGTCTTTTTCGCGGAGGAAAAATGTCGGAACAAACGAATGGCGCTGGTGCAAAACTTATCAATCTCACGCAGGTCTGGCCGCTCCACGCCCGGCGCACGTTGCGGGAATTATGGAACGGAGAGCCCGGCAGGCTGGTCGGCAGGGAAGTTCAGCCCATCACCCTTCATGTGGACAACATTAATCTGATGCGCGTTGCGCCGCCTGATTACGGCGGGACGCGGATATCCACGCGCTTTAACGGCGAAATCCTGGTTGAGGAAACCCGCGAGGACATTCTGAAGATGATCGCCGCCCCGCCGAAGCCTTGAGCGGACCGGCACATCGGGGTGTTGACGATGTTCACCCTCATTGTCTCGGGCTTTTCACGGGCATTATGGGCCGGTTTGGCCTGACGTAGATAGCCTGATATTATCGGAATCGATGTGATAATAAAGATTAAGTCAAATTAGCCGGAATGAAGAAACGGTCAAAAATGTCTTTGGTCTTGTCCTTGGTATTCCTCCTTACCCCCCTTTCATTTTCGTACGCAGATTCCCTGGCTGATCTAACTGCGAGGGCAGAGCAGGGAGATCCCATTTCGCAATACAAATTAGGTCTTCAAGACGAAACAAAGGATTTCCACGAGGCGATGAAATGGTATCGCAAGGCAGCCCTACAAGGATGCGCCCCGGCCCAGATGCACTTAGGAGTCCTGATT
>DATJGZ010000147.1:0-2628 GCA_035494535.1 Patescibacteria group bacterium
GCGCTGCATGACGCGCTGGCCGAAGGCCCGTTCAAATGGAAGATCATCGTTATCTCGGCCTGCTACGCCGGCAGCTTCATTCCGAAGCTCAAGGATGACAACACGCTGATCATCACGGCCGCCGCCGCCGACCGCAATTCCTTCGGTTGCTCGGACGAAAACGATCTCACCTATTTCGGCGATGCCTTCCTGAAACAGGCGCTGCCCGTATCCCGCTCATGGCCGGAAGCCTATCAAAAAGCCGTCGAGTACGTGTCGACGCGGGAAAAGGCGGAGGGCGACAAGCCCTCGCTGCCGCAGATCTATGTCGGCAAGAATATCGCAGAATATCTCAGTAAAAAGAGCCGCTGATCAATAGCGCAGCGGCGGCGGATGGTCGGGCCACCGGGGCGGCGGTGTGAGGCTCTGCACGAAACCGGCCGCCGTGTCGTGAAACTGGTCGACATGGGGGTGATCCGAAGGCTCAATCGCCTTGCCCCATGTCAGCAATACGGTCGTCATGCCCATGTCGTGCGGGATCACCAGATTCTTCGACGTATCCTCGACCATCGCCACCCGGTCAGCCGGCAGGCCGAGAATTTCCAGCGCGGCGTCGAAGGCCACGGTGCTCCTGTCCTTGCCCTGAAAGGAGATAGCGGGATCGTTGAGCGCGATGATGCGCTCGGGCGGGAAGATGTCCTGCAGCCCGAGCAGTTCGACCGCGCGTTCGGCCCAATAGCGTGACGCATGGGTAATGATGACCGTCTTGCCTTTCCATGGCGCGAGCGCAGCGGCCAGATCAGGGTCCATGCCCTTTTCCATCGCCGGCTTCAGGTTGTCGAAAGCATGACGGTTGAATATCTCGAACAGGCGCTCCTCGCTGAAGCCGCGTTCGCGAATCAGTTTCTGCATATCGGCCCGTTGCCATTCCTTAGCGTTCTGCAGAATTTCCTCCGCCTCGGCGCGCGTCAGCGGATCACCCATCTCCTGCGCCAGCTCAAGCGAAGCCTCGATTGAGGCGCGCACGAACATCTCCTCGCGGGCGGCCGCCAGCGAATAAAGTGTATGGTCGAGGTCGAAAATGAGGCCGTCTATCCCTGTCATGTACTCTTTTTATTTTCCCGGACTTTACGACAAAACGGGCTGATCGGCCAAGCGCGGTGGGCGAAAATTAAGACAAAAACCGGGGAAGACTCGGTTTTCCTTTACCTTTATCCCCTAGAATAGTGATTCTGGATAACGTATAATTGGATATTGGGAGTTTCCACCCCCGCCATGCGTCTGAAATCCTTCTACGCCAAATCAATGACCGAGGCCATGCAGATGGTCAAAGACACCTTAGGAGAAGACGCCATTATCGTCGCCACGCGCGAGGAGAACGGCGGCAAGGTCGTGCGCGTTACGGCGGCCGTGGAGCAGGAAGACAACTACATCGCCGAGCACGAAGCCGAAGAGGAAAAACGCGACCCGCACTTCGAGGTCGAAACCGAAGCTAAAGGCGAAGACGGGAACTGGCTGCAATACGACGACGAGGAGGACGAGGAAGCGGTCATCGAGCGCCTGACCGACGCGATGCTGCGCCACTCCGTCCCCGACGAGATCACCGACCAGGTCATTTCCTGCGCCACCGTCATCGGCCTGAACAGCGCCGGCCGCGCGCTGGTAGCCGCCCTTGAGCACCTCTATTCCTTCCGCCCGATTCCGCAGAAACCGTCGGAGACCGCGCTGATGATGGTCGGTCCGCCGGGCTCCGGCAAAACGCTCGCCACCGCGAAACTCGCCGCGCGCAGCGTCATGGCCGGGCACAGCGTCGCGGTCATCACCACCGACACCGTGCGCGCCGGCGGCGTCGAGCAGCTGGCCGCCTTCACCAAGATCCTGCGCGTCGACCTGAAGCGCGCGACCAACGCCAGCGAACTGCGCGGCCAGCTCGAGGATGTTGAGGGCGCCGATCACATATATATAGACACCGGCGGCATGAACCCGTTCGACGTCGAGGAAATGCGCGACCTCGCGCGCCTCGCCGCGTCCGGCGATGTCGAGCCGATGCTAGTCCTCCCCGCCGGGATGGACGCCGACGAATCCGGCGAGATCGCCCGCGTCTACGCCACGCTCGGCGTCAAATCCTTCCTGCCAACACGTTTGGATATCGCCCGCCGCATAGGCGGCCTGCTTGCCGCCGCGCACCACGGCAGCCTGTTGTTCTCGGACGCCAGCAACACCGCCAAGGTGGCTGACGGCCTCACCTCCCTTTCGCCCGAGAGGCTCGCGCATCTCCTGATGCCGCAGGCCGCCCGCCAGCGGGCGAAAACAGCCCCGCCCAAATCCAAAAAACCCGCCAAAGCAGGATAAATTCCATGGACGATTTTCTTTCTCAGCGCGACCTTCCCGAAGATGCCCCGGCCCCCGCCTTCCGGCGCGGCAAGAACCTGATTGCGGTCGCCAGCGGCAAGGGCGGCGTCGGCAAAACATTCTTCTCGATCACGCTGACGCAGGCGCTGGCGAAGCAGGGCAAGCGCGTCCTGCTGTTCGACGGCGACCTTGGTTTGGCGAACGTCGATGTGCAGCTGGGCCTGATGCCCAAGCGGGACCTGAACGACGTCATCCGCGGACGGCTGGGACTCGACAAGGTAATCCAGAGCTACGAGG
>DATJGZ010000148.1:0-6118 GCA_035494535.1 Patescibacteria group bacterium
CAATGGTCTATTACTGCGAGACCGATGACAACCACCGCTCGACCAAGGTGAAGTGCCACACGCTGGGAACCGACCCGGAGGACGACATCACGGTGTATGAAGAGCCCGACATGACGTTCGAGCTGTCGGTGGATGAGAGCCCGTCGGGCGACTACATCTTCATTTCCAGCGATGAAAGCGACACAAACGAGGTGCGCATTTTGCGTACCGACGCGCCGCCCGGCACGGTACCTACACTCATTGCACCCCGGCAGACCGGCCATCGCTATTACCTCGACCATCACGAAAACGATTTCTACATCCGCACTAACCGCGACGGCGCCACCAACTTCAAGCTCATGAAGGCGCCCGTCAGCGCACCGGGACAGGAGAACTGGACCGACGTCGTGCCCTATGACCCGGCAACGACGATCGCGGGCGTGGTCGCACTGAAAGATTTTCTAATCCGCGAGGAGTACCGCAACGCCCTGCCCCGCGTGATTGTCTCGGACTACCACGGCCACGAATACGCCCTGAAATTTCCCGGTCAGGCCTACGCCGCCAACGTGCTGGAAGGCTTCGAGTACGACACCGACATCTTGCGGATTTCGTACCAGACGCCGGCGGAGCCGGGACGCATCTACGACGTCAACCTGCGCACGCAGGCTGAGACGCTGCGGCGGGAGAAGATCCTGCCCAGCGGCCACGACCCTGACGACTATCTGGTCGAGCGCAAGAACATCACCGCCCGCGACGGCACCGACGTGCCGGTCACGATCCTGCGGCGCAAGGACACGCCGACGGACGGCACCGCACCGCTTTATCTCTACGGCTACGGCAGCTATGGCTCGACCATCGACGCCAATTTCGTCAATCGCTCCATCTCGCTCGCGGATCGCGGCGTCATATACGCCATCGCCCACATACGCGGCGGCGGCGAGAAGGGCGAAAGCTGGTATCTCGACGGCAAGATGGAGAAGAAGCAGAACACCTTCAACGATTTCATCGACGCCGCCGAAGGCCTCGCCGCCCAAGGGTACGGCAAGCGCGGCGGCATCGTCATCGAGGGACGATCCGCGGGCGGGCTTTTGATGGGAGCGGTGCTGAATCAGGCGCCGGAAGGTCTGTTTGCGGGCGCGGTCGCGGGCGTGCCGTTCGTCGATGTGATGAACACGATGTCGGACGAATCGCTGCCGCTGACGCCCGGCGAATGGACCGAATGGGGGAATCCCATCACGGACGAGAAAGCGTATAAACGGATGCGCAGCTATTCGCCCTACGACAACATCGACCCGCACAAAAAATATCCGCCGATTCTGGCGACCGGCAGCCTCGCCGATTTCCGGGTCACATATTGGGAGCCGGCGAAATGGATTGCTCGCCTGCGCGACGAGGCACAGGGCGGACAATTCTTCCTCAAGACCAATATGAACGGCGGGCACGCGGGCTCAGCCGCGCGCTTCACCCGGCTGGACGAGGACGCGACTTTGGTCGCCTTCGCCCTGCACCGGTTCGAGGAGGCTGGCTACGACCTGCGCCTTGTGGGAAAGCATAGCCCGCCCCCGGCGGCGGGCTTCTCACCGCGGCCGGATCTTGCTCCCTAGGGCATTTGGGACGGTTAACCCACAGGAATCAGGTCATTGTCCTGATCTGACATAATTTTCTTGTCTTTGTGCCTGCGGCGGTGCTATGTAAGCGTCTGCGAACGTATTGTCATAAGGATTGGTCGTGGCGCAAAAACAGCTCGTTGTACTGGCAAACAATCTCGCACCCTCGTTCAGGGCGTATTTCAACAATCTGGCGGCGCAGCCCGACTCGCCCATCGAAATCATTCCTTCGAGCATCGGCGTCTTCAATGGCAACCATTACGAGCTTGAGACCAATCAGGAAGCGTTTGCCGAGCTCTGGTATCAGAAGCCTCCTAAAGAAGGCACGCCGGCATGGGCTGATTACATTGCGGCCTTTGAGGAACATAAGAGCAAAATCGCCGGCCAGCACATTATCTTCATCCAATCGATGGCGGGCAATGTCGGCCGTCATATCGAGGAAACGGCGGCTTTCGCCACTATCTGCGAGGAATTCGGCGTCGGCTCGTGGGAGATTTTCGAGACCTATGCGCCATACGGCCGGCAGGACAAGCTCGACGAAGGCCGCATCGGCTCGCTGCAGGGGAAATATTATCCGATCCGCCTCAAGCGCGACGGCTGGTCCAAAATCACGGCGCTCGAATGCCACTCCGACAAGGCGCAAAGCTACTATACCGACAAAGAAGTCTTCGGGCCGAACAATGCGGTTTTCCTGTCGCCTGCCGGACTTTACGCGGGCGATCTCAAGGCGCGCGGTTTCACGCCCGAAAATACCGCGATCCTGGCGCCGGACGGCGCGGACAAATTGGGGGATGCCGGGCAGCGCCGCGCCCACGATGTCGGCCGGATATTCTATGACGCTGCCTCGTTCACGCCTGAGGAAGACGACAAGTTGTTTCCGAAGCTGCTCAAGAAGCGCTCGCCCGAGGAAAAGGCCGGAACCAACAGCACGGTCCTGACTTGGGACAAGGGCGACGTCACGGGCAAGCGCTGCGTGATCGTGGACGATGTGGGCGACAGCCTGGGTACGGTCTGCGACGCCGCCAAGCTGCTGCGCGAGCACGGCGCGGCTTCGGTAGATGTCTACCTTTCATATCAGGGCGGCGATACCGGACGACTTGAGGAAGCGCTGTTCAAAAAGAACTTCAACGGTCAGGCGCTGATCGACCACGTAACGTTCCTCGATGCCTGCCCTGTCATCAATAAGCATGTCGCGAACCTCGCCGGGATGACGCACGACGACGGGTCGCTCAAATACCCCGATGTCCACGACCGCGTTTCGATCATGACCTGCGCGCCGCTATTCGCGCAGCAGATACTTAAAATGCAGCCATAGGAGTTCGCCATGGGATACATCGCCGACATCTATACGATGGAGCAAACCTCGCCGACGATGACGGACCGATATCACTTTACGACCGGCTACGGATACTGGGTCGAGGGACGCGCCGACAATCCTGCCATTCTTTATATATATGGCCGCAAGGAGGCCGAAGGCGGCGGCTACACGGTCGAAGCGGGTCTCGAGGGCATCATAGACATCATCAAACGCTGGAAGGATTACGGCCTGACCGGTGAAGACCGCCAGTGGCTCGCCGATCAGGGTTATCCGGACGAATACATCGAGTACGTCAACAACGGCCTGAAGGACGGCAAGGACGGACTCAAAATTCAGGTCGATGCATGCAAGACAAAACTGTTCTTCCCGCAGGAACCTGTCGTGCGTATCAAGGGGCCGATGTCGCTGATCAAGATGCTGGAATCGGTAAATCTGTGCCTTGAGAACGGACAGGCGGGCTACGCCACGCACGGTGCACGTATGGCCGAGGTTCTCGAGGCCGACATGGAAAGCGGCGCCCCCAAGGGCGGCGCCAGCGTTCAGGGATTGCGGCGCGGACCCGCGCTCGGTGCCGCGCTAGAGGCTTCTCGGGGCCTCAGCTATGGCGGCTACAAGTCGACGTCCACCGGCCGGGCGGCCGAGATGCAGGGGACGCGTTTTGCCGGCACGATGGACCATGCATGGGTCGAATCGCACCTTTACCAGCTCAACAAGGAGCCGGGCGCGCCGACGATGAAGGACCTGTTCCGAATGAAAGAAGAAGGCCGCGTGGAGGAATACCAGTCCTGGCTCTGGAAAGACGCTTTCCGCGCCTATGCCTTCACCAACCCAAACAACGGCATATTGCTGACCGATACCTACGACACACCGGGCGGCATCGAGGATGCGATCACGGTCATTAAGGAACTGCGCGAGCTCGGCCTTGGCAAGAATTACGGCATGCGTTTCGACTCGGGCGATCTGACGGGATTTTCCAAGCTTGCATTGCTCCGCCTTGCCGAGCGCAATGAAAACGGTGACCTGCTTGACGCCCTGCCCCCGGACATCGACGTTTCGAAACTGTCCAACAAGGATTTGTTGCTGTATGCCGAGAAAAGCTCCGAGCCGCCTTTTTGCTCGGCGTCCGACGGGATCGACGTCTACACTGCACAGCAAATGCGCCGTGATGGCGCCTACGTAAGGTCCTGGGGTGTTGGCACTGGCGGTTCCCACGTCAAGCCGGTCGGCCTCGTCCAGAAGCTGGCAGCGTTCTACATGAAACCCCTGAATGGCAAACCCGTACCAGAAGGCGAAACGCTGACGCCGCTGATGAAAATCGTCTCCGGTGCGCCGGCGAAATCGTCAAACCCCGGCAATATAAACTCCCGCCGCTTCTACGACGATCATGGCAAGCTCTCGCACATCGTTATCTTCGACGAAGACCTCGGCTTCGACCCGAAAAACGAGATCGTCAACCTCAGAGATTTCTCGGAGAAGAAGATCAATCCGGGCGGCGCCAGCTTCTATGACATTCTCGAGCCCGTCTTCGACGCCGAAGGCCGCTACGTATACCAGGAGCCGCCAAAGAAGCCGGATCATCCGGGCAGCAGCTACATGGTTACTGACCTCGACCATGCCGCGCGCGATATCAAGGCCGAACTGAACACGCTTCCGGATGACGTACGCCGTATCGAACGGCCGCGCGACGAAGTCCTGAGCGAAATGCTGATGAAAGAATTCGCAAAAGCCCGGAAAGAAGGCAGAGATGTCTTGAGCGTCAACATTCACGACATCGAACAGCAGCTCCCGCCGCCACAGGCACATGTCCCGATTTATCTCGATGGCCTGCTGTACGAGCAGCGCGTGGCTTGCGAGCAAAAGCATCTCCATAAGGCAACCGTATCGGGCGTCGGGACGTATAACGAGCGATTCGAACACAAATAGGCGAAGAGGTTACAGGCCATGAAACTGTTCAAACACGAAGGCAAGAAAACCGCGGTCATCAATATTTTTATCGACCCGGAAAACGGGTTCCTGAAGCTAGGTCTCAAGGACCAGCAAGGCGGCGTTCTTTATGTTCCCGGCGGCGAACAGGTTGCCCCGGAAATGGGTAATATTATCGAGAATAGCCGTGGATCGATTTTCATCATCGGACAGGACTACCACCCCCGCAACCACATCAGCTTCATGGTCAACCACCCGGGCGTGATGGACTACCGGGTTGAGCAATTCAAGAAATTTCTTTCCGCTAACGACCAGCCGGAACCGGCGACGGCGGAGGAAATTTACGAGCGTGCGCAACAGCCTGTGCACTTCTTCAACGGCTTTGACAATCCGCCCGCAGAATTTCCATTCCCGGAAATCGTTCTTGACGAAAACCGGAATATTTTCGGCCTGAAGGAAGCGGACGGCCGAATTCGTCAAGTTCGCGTCGAGACGACATCCGGTCTTGCCCCGACGCCGACCGACCGCGGCCGCGTCGCCAAGGTTCTTGACTCCTATCATCGCAAGACGTTTGACCAATATCGGGCGGAGGGCCGCTTGCTGAGCACCCAGACACTGTGGACCATGCATTGCGTCCAGGGCACAGAAAGCTGCCTCTATCCCGACGAAATGAAGCTGCCAAAGGGTTTGAAGGATAAACTTGCCGGCGACTTAATGGCGCCAACGATCTACCATCGCGATGCAGCCACAGACAACGAATACTATGTTGTCCGCAAGGGCAAGAACTCAGAACTGGATTCCTATGGTATCGGCGTGGAAAACGATTCGAGAACTTTTACGCCGGCGTTTGATGTCTTCGGCGAAATTGGCGACAAGCTCAAAAGCCAGGGGTGCGAGAAGGTCATTATTAACATCGGCGGCCTTGCGACTAATTTCTGCGTCGAGTTCTCGGCCAACAACACGAAACAGCTCCTCGCCGGCCTTCTACAGATGCGGGGCATGGAGACCCAGATCAACTTCGTCCCGGAAATCAGCCGTGGCATCCCCATTCCGGGCGGCGAAACGACGCCGTTCAGCCTGGCAGGGACGGAATTCCGGCTGGCAGCGCTCGGCATAGGCAAAACGACCGTGAACGATATTCTCGCACTCAATCCTGGTAGGCAGACCATACTTCCCAAACAGCAGCCAGGACTTACACCGAGAAATCTGTAAGCGCTTGCCGTGGACCGTCTACATCCTGCGTTGCGGCGATGGTACGCTTTACACGGGCGTGACTAACGACATGCCGCGC
>DATJGZ010000149.1:0-6187 GCA_035494535.1 Patescibacteria group bacterium
GCTCCACATCACGTTTCTGATATGAAACTCCGCCTAACTCGTGTCGGAACCAGAGAGTCAACACACGGTCGTTATTCCTGAAACGTCCTATGGCGAAATCGCCGCCGCTGCCTCGTCCGAGTTCGATCTCGTCAAAACTAAATCCGAGAGGGTAGAGCTTGCGTCCCAAAATTTCTGCGCCGCGAAGGAGGCATTGTTCAGGATCTTGCATATCCAAATATCCAGGCCGATGACATTAATTACGAAAAACACTCATCCAAATATTTTATCCCTTCTTCCCGGAATCCTGTATAGATTTATCGCTTACAAAAACCAACGACAGGGAATAAACCGATGCCCGCCAGCCGCCTCAAGACCATCAGCGATAGTGTTCTCGCCGACAACATCCTGCGGATGCGGGACGACTACGGCTACTGGGATCAGGACCCGATCGTCTACCAGCACACGCGCAAGGCGCACGAGGCGTTGGGCCGCAAGCTGTCGTCTGGCGTGGGCGAGGTGGTGCGGCGGGTCGAGGAGGACGGGCTCAAGGCGCATGGCAGTCTCAAAACCATCTTTGCCGCCGCTATCGCCATCAGCGCGGAAGATCGCCGCAGCGCCCACAACGTCTATGACGCTCTGCGCATCGTGCCCGAGAAAAAAGAGCCGCCCGCGCCGAAATACGATTTCTGAAGCGTCCGGCCTAGTTCGGTCCCCACGGTTTTTCAAGTTTGCCGGTAATGAACTTGCCGCCATAGAGGACGAGGGGCAGGATACCGTGGGTAACCCAGCACGCCGCCAGAAATGCCGCGGAGCAAATCCGCGCCCGGGTAATATTATGCTGCTCCACTTGTGGCTTGCCTTCGGACTTCTCGAAGGATTTGTGAAAACCCAGCCGTACAAATTCGGCAGCCTCATTGAAAATGCTATGCAGCGTCATGCGGCCTTGTCCTGTTTTTGTTCCGCCATACTACAGAAGCCACTTATAATATGTCAAAAGATACGGAATATCGCAGTACGTTCATGATCTTATTGCTGTTGAATGAATGCGTCCAATGGCCTTAAATTCCAAAGGACATGCGGGGGCGCTATGAAGCATACGATGAAACAGGTCTACATTCTGGTGGGTGCGCTGTTCGCGGTTCTTGTGCTTCTCTTGATCTTTGCTGGATCGCCCAATCACAATGTGAAAGTCGGCGCGGCTCCCGATATCGGCGCCGTTGTGCCAAAGACGGGCTTCTCCAAGGACAAGGAAGCGCCATGGTAAATATTCTTCGCTAAATATGGGCGCCCCAGGATTTTCGTCTACCCCGCGCCGCTTCTGACCGTCTTCACGCGCACGGCATAGCCATCCCCAGACGGCTCGAACAGAACGAAATCCCCCGCCGCCGGCGGCCCCCTCTCGGGCTCGCAGTTTCTGAGCTCGAACACGTAGCGGATTCCATCTCGGGTGACGATGATGCCGGCGCAAGCGGCGCCACTATAGGCCAATACCGTTCCCGATCGAGGTCTGCTCATTCAGCGAAGTTTCACACTATACGGCAAGAGGGCGCTTTATTGCCCTTTCTTGGATTTTCCGTTCTGACCGTTGTCACCGGACAGGAGGAAGGAGGGTTGTACATTCAGCACGGCCGCGAAGGCCGCCAGTTCGAAATCCTTGACCACGCGCGCCCCGCGCTCGATGTTCGAGATGGTGTTCTGGTTCATCTCGATGTCGTGATCTACCGAGAGCGCGGCGCAGAGTTCGCTTTGCGACATCTCAATTCGCGTGCGCGCCAGTCGGATGCGTTTTCCACTTATGTTTTTTCTGTTTTTCATTTGCGCCCGCGGCGGTCTGACCGGGGAGGTTTCGATAATAGAATTGTTACTAGATTGTTACAACGTACGGATTCGTAATGTAAATTTACCAAAAACAGAAAGGGCATGTATTCGAAGTAAACATATTTTATCCTGTTTTAGGATAATACCCCGTCGAATTGTGGACAAAACCGTAAAACCCAAAGGTATATGACTGTTTTCCTATATATCCCAAAACGGCAGGATGTCAAGCGACAGCGACGTCAATTCTGATTGTTCTTAAGTTTTACGTTCCGGCATTTTGGATTAGGATATCCGGGTGATTGCCACGCTAAAAATAGTTTTGATCAGGCTTGTCGCTCTCGGGGCGACCGCATTTTCGATTGGCATGATCTACTGGGGTTTTCCGCTGTTGCACGCCGTATTCCGGCTGACCGATCCCACCGGCGCATTCGGGGCGACATTCGTTCTTATCGGCTTTCTTGCGAATCTTTGCACGGTCTTCACTTTCGGCGTCTTTGTTCGTCACGGGATAATCAGCCGGTCATGGCGGGAGCGGATGCCCGTTCCGTTTAAGCTCGTTTTTCTGCTCAAGGCGTTTGAGGCCGTTAACATCCTGCCCTGTCTCGGAAAGCAGCCGGGTGAATTGTGCGGCGTATCATCCATATTCATTTCATATATGTTCTCGCCGGTTGTGGTCGCTGCGGCGGCTCAGATCATCTTTCGCAGCGCGGATGTCAAAGTTCGCCGGGCGGGCCAGGCGATGCTGGTGGGTGTTCTCATCGCGGGGATTATAGGCTGGAGAGTTGCAACGCCCCGAAGCTTTAAGGATTGCCAGCTCATGCATGAATTGACGGACAGGGCTGTCTGCTCCGAACGCTTTGCTCTTGCGCAACGCGATATTGCGATATGCCGCACGATCGATTTTCGATCGGTCCGGTACGATTGTATGGAGCGGATCGCCCAGGCGAAGCGCGAGCCGGCCTTATGCGAGGAGATACAGACCCCGCCGGATGCCCGCGTGTCGGCTTTTGAAACGCCGGCGTCCAATTTCAGGGATTTATGCTACTACGGGCTGGCGTTCAGTTTGCACCAAAACGATCTGTGCGCAAAAGTCGTCGATGTAAAAATGCATACAACTTGCACCGGGCAGGCGGGCGTGTCGCCGCGCGGGCCTGAAGCCGATCTTCCCACAGGGGTCGAAGGCGCCAATGACGGCAATGGGTTGCCGCCGAGATGAAGGCCGGCGACTTTATTGTGATATATGTCACATGCGCGAACGTCGCCGAGGCGGAAAAAATTTCCACGGCTCTGCTGGATGAAAAACTGATTGCGTGCGCGAACGTTTTTGCGCCCCATACGGCACATTACAGCTGGAAAGGCAAACGTGAAAAAGGATCCGAAGTCGCGGTCATCATGAAAACGCGCGCTGTTCTGTTCGAAAAGGTTCGTGCCGGGATCCTGAAAATGCACAGCTACGAATGTCCGTGCATCGTCGCCTGGCCGCTGGGGGCCGCACACGGCCCGTTCCTCGATTGGATCGAGACGGAGACGGATTCTACTGGGGGCTGAAGGTCTGCGGGGTCGGCGCCGGGCAGCCCTGTTGCGGAATTTTGTAGTTAAATCCCGCGATTGTCACCGGCACCCCGATATCATGCTGCGCACGTATCTTGAAAGCCGGCAGGTTGTCATTCAGTGCATCGCGCAGTTTGGCGTAGTCAAAACCGTCCGGCGCGGGGTTCGGCAGATCTGTAGAGGCATTGAGCTCTGCCGCCGTTGCCGCCCAGAAATCGTCGAGGTCGCGCTGGAGCGCCGCACGCTCTTCGTCCGTCAGGCTGAGCGCAAATGTCATCTTGCCGTCAGTTGAGATGGTCATGCTGGCCTTGCCGGCTTGCGCGGCGTCCTGGCTGGGAACCGCAATGGTGGCATTCGCGCCGACATTCATGCCGTCCGCCGTACAGGCGTGCGCGAGCGTGTTGAATTTCTCGGTCAGGTACGGCGGAAGGGTTATGACAGTGGGCTGCTGGGATTCCTGCGCCTGCGCATGCACCGCCGTCGTGGCGCAGCCGCTCATAGCCATGGCGAAGCCAAGCGCGGCGGCGGCCGCGAATGACGCCGTAAGTCTCTTGCCGATACTCATACTGAAATCCTCCCTTAAATTTTTTCCAATTATAATTGTGGTACGAGGCTAGAGGGCGAGCGCGGGACTGGCAAGCGCTTTAACGGCTCCGCCCAATGAAAAAGGCCGCCTCTTGGCGGCCTTTGTCGTATTCGTTGTGGTCCCTGTTATTTCGCGGCCGGAGCCGGAGCGGGCACCTTGCAGCCGTCGGTGATCGTCGGCGGGCCGCCGATGCCGAAGGCAGCATCGTCGCTCAGAACCGTAGAGGGATCCCGGTCGCCGATGGCGGCTTTCAGGTCGGCCATCAGGTGCGCAACGAAATCCTGCGGGCTTTCGGAGATTTCGGCAGCCGTCTGTTCGGCGGCGGCTTCAGTCCAGGCTTGCTGAGCCAGTTGGGCAATCGTCTTGCCGTCCTTGATGCCGCCAACGGCTTCAATCGATACGGTCGCGGTCTTGCCGTCCTTCGTGCAGGCGGACAGGCTGGCGGGTTCTGCGAAAGCGGCGGTGGAAAATGCGGCGGTCAATGCAACTGCGCCGGCAACTGCGAACTTATTCATTATGGAGTCTCCCTTGTACGTAAAATGTTTGATAGGGCTCGAGCCTATTACCCGACTCTTAGTATGACAAGCCGTTATCGCAAAAATTTTATTGCTTTTTATGTCGAGTGATTATGTCTACGCGGCGAGCTTAACGCTTTTTTTTAGCGCCTGCTCGAGGTCCGCGATCAGGTCGTCCGGATTTTCGATACCGATCGACACACGCACGACATCGGGGCCCGCGCCCGCAAGAATTTTCTGTTCATCCGTCAGTTGAGCATGTGTGGTCGAAGCCGGATGAATGATTAGGCTTTTCGTATCGCCAAGGTTCGCGAGGTGCGAGAAGATTTTTACATTTTCAACAATACTTACGCCGGCTTCGTAGCCACCCTTCACGCCGAAGGTGAACAGGGCGCTGCACATGCCGCCCTTCATGTATTTTTTCGCCAGGACATGCGACGGGCTGCCGCGCAGGCCGGAATAGCTGACCCACGCGATCTGCTTGTGATTCGACAAATACTCGGCGACTTTTTGAGCATTGCGGCTGTGTGCTTCCATCCGCAGGGGCAGGGTCTCCATGCCGACCAGCGTCAGCCAGGCATTCATCGGTTGCTGCGTCAGGCCGAGGTCGCGCAGGCCGACGGCGTGGTTATGCATAGCGAACGGCGCTTCGGCGAAATCGCGAGCAAACACTACGCCGCGGTAGCCGTGCTCACTTCCCGTAAGCGCGGGGAATTTGTCTTTATGTTTCATCCACGGGAAGGTGCCGGCATCGACGACCGCGCCGCCCATGGCATGGCCATGGCCGCTCAGGTACTTTGTCGTCGAGTGTGTAACAATCGACGCGCCGTACTCGAACGGGCGGCAGAGATAGGGGGTCGGCACTGTATTGTCGACGATCAGCGGAATGCCGGCGCTTTCCGCAATGCGGGCTATGGCCTCCATGTCGGCGACGATGTTTTCGGGGTTAGAGACGCTCTCGATAAAGATCGCCTTGGTTTTGGGGGTCAGGGCCTTCTTGAAATTGTCTGGGTTGGTCGGATCGATGAACTTGCAGTTCCAGCCGAAAGCGCGGTGGAAGCTGTCACGGAACTGGCTGCAGGTGCCGCCGTAGATTTTCTGCGAGGCGATGAAATCGTCGCCGCTGTTCATGACCGTATATAGAGCCAGCAGGCTGGCCGCGAGGCCGGTAGCCACGCAAGTCGCCCCCGTACCCCCTTCGAGCGCTGCCAGTTTTTCCTCGAGCGCCGAGACGGTCGGGTTGGTAATGCGCGAATAGATAAAGCCTTTTTCTTTCAGGCTGAAAAGGTTGGCCGCCTCTTTGGCGTCGTCGAATACATAGGATGCCGATTGATATATCGGCTGGGTGCTGGCACCCGTGGCATCGCAGGGGCCTTCCCCGGCGTGCACGGCCAGCGTTTCGAACCTGTAATCCTTTGAACCGGTGGGGATCTTCTTGCTCATGGGGTTGGCTCCTCTTTGTGGTATTATAATACCGCTTGTTTACGGGGCTGTTTTTTTTATTATTTTTGGCTGCGAAATGCGCTTTTAGGTTGACAGAAGGCGCCCTCGCGCCATATAAACCACGCTGTTTCAGTGAAAAATTACCATGAGATTAGGTGGAAGCAATGAAAACTTATGCTGCGAAGCCGAATGAGATAAACAAGAAATGGGTGCTGATCGACGCCGAAGGCGTCGTGCTCGGACGCCTTGCCACGGTCGTGGCGACGCGCCTGCGCGGCAAGCACAAGCCGAC
>DATJGZ010000150.1:0-2292 GCA_035494535.1 Patescibacteria group bacterium
GAACCGAGATGCCAAGCAATGGCGCCTGCGATGCAGCCGTCCGAGCGTATAAGATCAACGATGCATAGATCGCCCGCCTTTCGGATGCCGTTTGTTCTGTTCACCACGGTCCGCAGCGTCTTGGATACCGCAGGTCCGGTATTCAGGAAATCCACATAGACGCAGCGCGGCCGGTCATGCCCGGGCGCCATGGCCTGCGCAATGCGGCCGTTCGTGCGCGCCCAACCGACGCCCCAATCGTCCATGGCGAGAATACAATCTGGCCCGTCCTCACACAGCAAGCGCGCGAGCGAATCGTTGCAAAGGCCACGGCCTGCGGCCAACGTATCCTGATAATGGTAGCTCCAATGGTCCGCCGTCGCCGATCCCAGGGCGACGGCGACCGTCATTTGTGCCATCACGGTGGCGCCACCCCGGCCGACCAAGCTTCGGTCAGCGAGCAAGACGCGACAACCCGCGCGTGCCGCCTCAATGGCCGCATACATGCCGGCGGCGCCGGACCCAATCACGAGAACATCGGTTTCAGCGCGGATCGGTTCATGCACCATACGCGCGACCATGCACAGCGACCATGAGGTTTTCAAGCGGCATTGAATAGAATTCAAACGACGCAGCGTCGAAGAAGGATTTGCGAAAATAAAGGAGGCATGGAAACGCTCGAGGCGGCACGGCAGCGCATCGCCGTTTATCCATTGTTGACTGCGGTATTCGAGCTGGGGGCGTGGTCGGCGGAGGACGGATCTGGTCGAGCGCAGCGCGCTATGCGCATGACAATGATGACGGCCCTGCCGACTCCTAGCGTCTCGCGTGCCGGCGTAGAAAGGTCAGCACCGCCGCGTTAAATTCCACCGGTTTTTCGATGTTCGACAAATGTCCGGCGTCGTTGATGACGGTCAACTCCGCATCCGGAATTTCGCTGGCAATCTCTCTCGCCATATCCACGGTCGTCAGTCGGTCCTCGCTGCCGACAACGACATGGGTCGGACACTTGATGGCACCGAGGTCGCTGCGCACGTCCATCATCGCAGTGGCTTCGATGCTTTTGATATAAGATTCCTTATGTAGCCGGCACATACTGTCCACAAGTCGCCGAAAAGCGGCTTCTGACGCATTCGGCCCGACCAAGCTGCGCGCAACCGGTTCGGCGATGTCCTTTGGCTCCTTGCCGGCGAGGAGAGGTGCTTTGCGCGAGGCAATGAAGGCTTTCTTCTTTTCCTCGGAAAGGCCGGCAAATCCTTTATGCGTATCGCACAGTGTAAGGGTGAGCAGCCGCTGCGGGTAACGCGCGACGAAATCCATGGCGATGCGCCCTCCCATTGACAGGCCGACGACGTGAGCGCGCGCCGCTTCGAAATGATCGAGCACGCGGACGAGATCGTCGGCATAGCTGCCGAAGTTCAGCGGCCCCTCGTAATCGTCGCTATCGCCGTAGCCGCGGGCATCCCAGGCCGCAGCATGATAATACGGAGCAAAGGCGTCGATCTGGTCCGTCCAGTTCAGCCGATTGCCCCCGATACCATGCAGAAAAATGACCAGTTCGCCTTTGCCGTCGTGCTCGACGGCGATGCGAGGGGCGGGGCCGATCTTTTCGACAGTGCTCATGATGCATGATCCTGATTTACTGAGAAGCGGGCGGCGAGGGGCCTCAAGACGAAATAGTCGGTCACACCGAAGATCAGGACGATGACCAGGCAGCAGGCGAAGACCGTGGCCGCGTCGGAGGTCGTCTGCGCGCGCATCAACAGGTAGCCGAGGCCGGAGGAGGCGCCGAATAGCTCCGATACCAGGGCGATTTTCCAGCAGATGCCGTATGAAACGCGAAGCCCAGCGATCAAAAAAGGGGCGACCAGTGGGAGTGTGACTTTGAGAAATCGCCGAATTGGGCTGCGCGTCAGGCTCAGGCCAAGCTCATCGAGATCAGGATCGACCTGGCGAAATCCGGCGAGCGCGTTGATGATGCAAAACGGCAGGATAATCGCCGTCTGGATGAACAATACGGTTGGCGTCGAGATTTTGAACCAGACGACGCCAAGGATTGCCCAGCCGACGGAAGGAAAGCTGTTGAAGAACGTCAGAATGCGCCGCTCGACTATCTCGTCAAAAATCGGCGCAGCGCGCACGGCCGAGGCAAGCGCGAGCGCGAGCGACATTGCGATTATGACAGAGACGACGACCCGCCCGAAGCTGACCGCGGCGTGGTAGGCGGTGCCCCCGTCGATCAGGAAGCGCGCCGTCTCTTTCAAGACATCGAGCGGCCCGGGTAGCACGAAGGCCGGTAGATGGCGCGCACCA
>DATJGZ010000151.1:0-2386 GCA_035494535.1 Patescibacteria group bacterium
TCGAGGCAGGCGATCACTCCGCGCACGATATCGTCGACGTAGGTGAAATCTCGGCGCATCTCGCCGCCGTTGAACAACGAGAGGGGCTCGCCCGCATAAAGCGCCCTGGTGAAGATCCACATGGCCATGTCCGGGCGGCCCCACGGTCCATAGACCGTGAAAAAGCGCAGCCCGGTCATCGGCAGTCCGAACAGATGCGCGTATGCATGCGACATCAGCTCGTTCGCCTTCTTTGACGCGCCGTATAGGCTCAGAGGGTGGTCAACATTGTCATGCACCGAGAACGGCATCTTCGTGTTGGAGCCGTAGACGGACGAAGACGACGCGTAGAGTAAATGCCGACAGTTATTGTGTCGGCAACCTTCGAGAACGGTGGTGAAGCCGGTCAAATTGGCATCGACGTAGGCGAATGGGTCGATCAGCGAATGCCGGACGCCGGCCTGCGCGGCAAGATGTATAACGTAAGGAAAGCGAAACTCCTTGAACAAGTTCGCCATCCCGCCGCGATCGGCAAGGTCCAATTTCACGAACCGAAGCCGACTCGACTTCGCAAGCTCCGCACGCCGCGCTTCCTTCAGAACCGGGTCATAGTAGCTGTTCATGTTGTCGAGGCCGATAACGTCGTGGCCGTCACGCAAGAGACGTCGCGCAACATGAAACCCAATAAAGCCTGCCGCGCCTGTCACCAGAATCGGGCCATCAGCCATTTATCCCATTCCGTTTCTGTTTAATTCCTGATCCGCTATTTGAATTTTTCAGATTACATCGCGCGGGTCGATTATGCCTCGTGGCCCGAACCGCGATCTTCGCTGAAAATCGACGTTTGGGGGCCAACGCGTCTCTTTAGCCGTATCGTGGACCTACCAGCAATAATTCTCGACCTCAACTTGCCGCCTCTGCCAGGGCAGGTCCGGATTGTAATTTCGGCTTTCTGCAGCGTTTGATAACTTGGCAATACCGTGACAATGTCGGAAAGTATTGATGCCTAACTCGAGTATAGCCAATGCAACGATTGAGAAATCGAGCCGGCGCGGCAATCCGAAGGACGCTCAGATATGTGCCATTCTGGCTTCGCTTTCGGCGAGTCCAGTATGGATATGAGCTGCGCAACTGGTATCGTCGCATCGCCTTTGGGCGGGTCTTTTAGTTTGTGCGCGCACTCGAATTAAATGAGATCCCGGCTGGCGTGTCCCGCAGCGGATCCGGCCGACAGGACATAGCAGCGCTGACGGGCCTGCGTTTCGTTGCAGCCTTCTCCGTGCTTATCGCACACGGTTTCTCATGGATCCTGCACAACCATGAGACACCGGGCGGCGTCGTTTTTTGGGTCAGCCAAATCGCCGGACTTGGCATGACACTTTTTTTCGTCCTTAGCGGCTTTGTGATCCATTACAACTACGGAAACCTGGTCACCAGGGGTTTACGCGGGACGGCGGCCTTTTTCTGGGCGCGGTTTGCGCGCCTCTATCCACTTTTTCTGCTGATGATGCTGGTCTATGTGATCCTCAGCAGCAGGACTCTCGATCTGCTGAGTGGTCACCCGGAGAGATTCGGCAGCATTCTGCGCGCTCTTCCCTATTTCGTGTTTTCGATTCATAGCTGGGTTTACACCCTGATTGATGGAAACCCCGTCATCAGCGCTATCGGCGGTGGCTCGCCGATCACCTGGTCGATCAGTACGGAGTGGTTCTTTTATCTGGCCTATCCGCTAATTGCGTGGCTGATCCTGCGGGCCCGCACGCCGAGACTCGCAATCGTGCTTGCGCTGCTCTGGTGCGCTTTCTGGATTGCTGTGACGAGCGGCCTCTATGACCGGTCCGCTCCAATTGATGCGTGGGCCGTCCAGTATTTCGGGCCCGATGCCGGAAGTCAGGAGCATTTCCAGGAGTCATTCGTACGATGGCTATTCTACTTTTCGCCATACGTGCGCATGGGCGAGTTCCTTCTTGGGGCATTCATGGCCCAACTCTATATTAACATCGAGAAACGACCGGTTTCCGACCGGGAAAATTTGATCGGCACGGTGGTTTTTTTTGCAGCCGCGGTTTCTGTCATTGTCATCACTTATCTAAACTACAGCCCGGATGTCGGCACGAATATTTTCCGCAAGATGAATATGAATTTCGCTTTGGCGCCCACTGCAGCGTTGCTGGTTTTTTGCGGTGCCCGCTACAAAAATGCGGGATCGCGAATGCTGATCTCGCGCCCCATACTTCTCTTGGGTGGAGCAAGCTATTCGATATACCTGGTGCACGATGTCGTTTTAGGGATCGCCGTTAAGTTGACCGGGTCGGCCAAGCACGCCTTCGCCTACGACCTGATGAAACTCGTTCTGCTTCTAACAGCGGTTTTACTGATCTCGCTTGTCCTCTATGCCTACTACGAG
>DATJGZ010000152.1:0-11322 GCA_035494535.1 Patescibacteria group bacterium
GCCGCCGGGCTTCAGCACGTCAACCAGCGACCGCCAGCCTTTTTCAGGATCGCCCATGTGGTGGAGGACGCCGAGGCTGAAAATGATGTCGAATTTCTTGCCGAGCTGGCCGACATCCAGAATATCGCCGTGCAGGAACTCAATATTCGTGAACCCCATTTCTTTGGCCTTGCGCACGCCGTAGGCAAGGCTCGACAGGCTGATATCAATGCCGGTGACGCTTGCCTGCGGATAGTTCAGTGCAACGCGCATCGGGAAATGACCGGTCGCGCAGCCCGCTACCAGTATGTTCAGCTCCTTCAGGCGATCTGCATTGTCCAGGACCATGTCGTCGGTTTCGTCGGGAAGTCGGCCGAAGCTGATCCAGCGCGGGTAGGGATGTTCCTCGTACTGCGCGCGCACCTTCTGCGACGTCTCGTCGGCGATCCTGCTGAAGGTTTTCATTTTCTTCTTGATGTCCGCTTCCGCAGCGGGCTCGTCGATCTGCTGGCGAAGCAGGCTTTGAAGGGTTTTGTCCTGCGTCCGTTCCTTCAGTTTAAGCGTATGCAGAGGACGATACGCGGCCAGCACAGCGACTGAAAGCGGCGGAATAGGTGAATTAGCGGCAGCGACTGCAAGCAACGCTACCTGCTGTTTCTCCTGTTCGGTTTCATCGAAAACGTATTCATTGATGAAGCATTGCTCCCCGATCGCTACCGCGAGCGGCAGCGCCCAAATAGGCGCCATGCTGCCAGATGATATGAAATCGAGCAGTGCACGGCGCAGATAAACGAGCAGCTTTTCGACGCGCACGTCGGCGATGACACAATTACGCACGCCGTCGAGGAAATAGTCATCAATCAGCAGAACGTCGAGTTTCTGGCCGTCGAGCCATTTGCGGAACGCAGCGTAGTCGCTATTTTCTGCGGCGGTCAGCAGCGGCGCGAACGCCCGGTCCCGCGTCAGTTGCGCCAACCACAGGCGTGAGATGAAGGCGAGATTGACCGTGCCCGGTTCCTTCAGAAACAAGCCGAGGCGGCGGCGCACCTTTTGGTCGAAGCGATCAAAGCCTGAAAGTAAAAGTGCTCGAATATATTGTGTGCGGAGAAATACATCACCGGGCGACTGTTCGAGCGCCGATTCGAAAACATCGATGGCTTCTTCGGCTCGGCCGAGACTGAGGCACAATATACCCGCGACAATATGCACTTCGTTGTTCTCGGGCGCGAGCTTGCGCAATTCTCGGGCCAGCGCCAGCGCATCGGCGGTCCGTCCGGGCGACTGGAGGTATTGTATTCTGTCCGCATAGGCCTTTTGCAGTTCCGGCCCATTGTATTTTTCCGAGAAGTCATTGGCGTTGATGCCGAGAGCCGGATTGTCTTGGATGATCAGCGTCGCCATGTAATGGGCGTCGACAAGGGTTACGCCCGCTTTCAGACATTCTTCGCAGGCGTCGAACGCTTCCTCGTATTTTCCCTCGGAAGTAAGCGATTCAACCAGCTTTAGTAGTTCCGGCGGCGTCATTCCGGCCGAATTGGGATTTGTTTTGTTCCGAAAGAATTTCATGCGGACAATAGTATCACCGCATGCTTTTGAGGTCTACGGCAGGGAGGGTGAGAAAGTCCGGTAGTCGCTGGCAAAATGTATCTTTCCAAGATCCCTGAGGACCGGATCCTGCGGCAGGAGGTGTCCTTCCGCCTTGCGTGTCTCGAACATCTCGCGCTGCAGGCTAGGAATGATCAGCTTACCTTTCAGGTGGTCGTAAATTTTGAAGCCAGCGTCGTCCGGCGCTGTTCCGGATTTTCCTCGCAAGTCATCCAGTTTCTTGTAAGTCGCTTTGGCAATCTTTTGCGCGATGCTGCCGCTCGCTTCTTCGCCGTTAATGATCATGCCCGAGCGCAAGTAATTGATTATATGCCCGACAGCTTCCGCCTCAGACTTCGGATTCCAGACAACGAGGTGGAAGCAAATATTCCTGATCTCGCTATCCAGTGCGCGTCGTGTGTAGCCTTCTTCGATCACCCCTTCGTCCGTGAAAAGCTTGTAAAGAGCGTTGGCGACGCGCAAGCCACCGCCCTCGGTAAACCATTCCGGATTTTTCTTCATTATCTTTTCAAGCAGGGCGGCGGCCTTTTCGCGATCCGGGCGGTGAAAGTCGGGCTTCCATGTCTGGTCTTGTGAAGCTTCCGAGCCGGCAGGCATGGCGAATGGATTCTCGGGGCCGTCGAGACGCGGCTGCTGCATGGGTGAAAAAGTCGTGTTGCCTGCGCGGGGCGGGATCGGGAAGCTCTTGCGGCCCGCGAGCCATTCGAACGGTCCTGTAACTGGTTTTGATGAAAATTCGGGGCGGCTTGCCATGAAGGCGAGCATGATCTGGAATACGTTTGAATCCTTTTCCAGCTCGACTGAGTGAGACAGCTTTTCGTCAAAGTTCGCGAAATTTCTATCGTCGTTATCGAAGCCACCCTTGTGTTGCAGGTCGTGCTGTTTTTCATGGGGATATTCGCCAATCTGGAAGTCCTGGTCCGTGATCTTGTCGCCGAACAGGATAACGCCGGATCCGACGTGATAGGCCGCCATCGATGTGAAGTCAGGAAGGGCGTTGAACTGGTTTGCGTCCTCGACATTGCAGACGCCCTGATGATCGCGGACTGAATCGTCGACCATATCCTTGCCCATTGGTATGCGATTCATCGTTTCGCGGATTGCCTTAACAGTCTTGCCGGCATTGTTGCGGGCCGACGCGGCTTCGTCGAACATCGCGCAGCTTTTCGACGGGTTCTTGATCATGTCGGCGAGATTGTCGGCCTTATCCTTATTCAGGCCGGGGCCCTGAGCCGCCACGGGCACAGCAATACCCAGTGCCAGACCGAGCACACATGCAGGCTGAAACAAATTTTTTAAATTAAAGACCAAAACCAATGCCTCAAATAAAAGTGTCAGTTCAGAATTTACATAATCATACTCAAAAATTCAATTTAAGCAATAAATTTTTCATTTTATGGCCGCGGCCGCAATTTTCTATATTACTCGTCCGCTGTCCATAGCTTTTTCGAAAAAGTCGTAAATTTTCAAAGATTTCACCCTCGAACTGGTTGTGCTGACAGGTTACATGGGTAGAATAAGCAGCCATAACGGGTGGAGGAGAGCATGACGGCGGAGCAGAAATTCGATGTCATCGTTATTGGCGGCGGGCCGGGCGGCTATGTCGCGGCCATCCGGGCAGCGCAGCTGGGCATGAAGACAGCGGTCGTCGAGGGCAATCACCTCGGGGGCATTTGCCTGAACTGGGGCTGCATCCCGACCAAGGCGCTGCTGCGCTCGAGTGAAATCCACCACCTCATCAAGCACGCAGACCAGTTCGGGTTCGAGGTCAAGGGCGTCTCGTTCGATATCAAGAAGATCATCCAGCGCTCGCGCGGCGTTGCAAAGCAATTGTCCGGCGGCGTCGCGCATCTGCTCAAGAAGAACAAGGTCACGGTCTTTGACGGCTTCGGCAAGCTGGCTGGCCAGGGGAAGGTTGCGGTCTCGAAGGATAACAAGCCGGTTGCCAGCCTGTCGGCTCCCCACATCATCATCGCAACCGGCGCGCGGGCCCGGTCGTTGCCGGGGCTGGAGCCGGACGGCAAATTGGTCTGGACGTACAAAGAAGCGATGATTCCCGAGGAGATGCCTAAATCTTTGCTGGTCGTCGGATCGGGCGCCATCGGCATCGAGTTCGCGAGTTTCTATCGCAATCTGGGCGCCGATGTAACGGTTGTGGAGATTATGGACCGTGTGCTTCCCGTCGAGGACGAAGAAATTTCGGCGCTCGCACGCAAGCAGTTCGAGAAGCAGGGCATGAAGATCATGACCGGCGCGAAGGTGGTCAAGCTCGATAAGGGTGCAAAAAATGTGACTGCCCATGTCGAGGCTGGCGGCAAGACCGAGAAAATTACAGTCGACCGCGTCATCATGGCCGTCGGTATCGTCGGCAATTCCGAAAATCTTGGGCTCGAGGGGACGAAAGTCAAGGTCGACCGCGGGCATATCGTTACGGACGAATATCTGCGCACGGGCGAGCCGGGCGTCTACGCGATTGGAGATGTCACGGGGCCGCCGTGGCTGGCGCACAAGGCGAGCCATGAGGGCGTGATTTGCGTCGAGAAGATCGCAAACCAGAAAGACGTGCACCCGATGATCAAGACGAACATCCCCGGCTGCACTTATTGCATGCCGCAGGTGGCAAGCGTCGGTTTGACCGAGAAGGCGGCGAGGGAGAAGGGCTATACGGTCAAGGTCGGCAAATTTCCCTTCATCGGCAACGGCAAGGCCATCGCGCTCGGCGAGCCGGAAGGTATGGTCAAAACGGTGTTCGATGCGAAGTCCGGGGAATTGCTGGGTGCGCATATGATCGGCGCGGAAGTGACAGAGCTTATACAGGGCTACGTGGTTGCCAAGACGATGGAAACGACGGAGCTAGAGCTGATGCACACGATATTTCCGCACCCGACGCTGTCTGAGATGATGCACGAGAGCGTCCTGAGCGCATACGGTAAGGCCATCCACTTCTAGCAAAAACAACAGGGCGGAGTACTCATCCGCCCTGTTTACACACCCATAGGAGAAACTTTTATACGTCGAATACCGGCACGGCTGATTTCGCCAAGTGACCCAGGAAACGGCCTTCATTATCCTTTTCAGTCCCGCCCGCCTTTTTCACAGCCTGGGTTTCGGCGCTGTTGCGCACAGCGGCTTTCATGACAGTTCCGAGGGCATAAGCCGGTATATCGACTTCGGCCAAAAGCTCGCCAACCACGGGGATCGCTGTAAGCCCCAATGCGGCATCCTGCAGAACTTTTCCGGTCGAATGGACAACATGGCCGGCACCGCCCCATACGTTCTTGAGTTCGTCCTGCCATTTGTCGCGGGCACCTTCGATGGTTTTCTGATCTGCGGCCATGTGTTGCTCCTTATTTGTATTGTCCGTTTAAATCCTGAGTACACGATATGGAAAAACAATTAACAGAAGGTTAAAATTTGAGAATGACGAATCTTTTTTTGGAGCAATCACGATTGGCAAAACGGGGACGGGGCGGACATTGCGTCCGCCCCGTTTAGCAGGGATTGCAGTGGGGAAACCTTTTTTAAACCAGCGCCGGACTCCGTAAATCGGTTGCTAGCGCCAACATTCCGAATGGCGAAGTCGACAGAGCGATCTTCGTCAGCCAATTCTTTCTGCCTTTCGCGGCCCGTTCATGTTCGTGCCTCAGATAAACTTCCATCTGCTCGGGGCTCATGCGCGATAAAATTTCCATGCGCTTCGTGCGCGCGTTCTCCGCGATCTCATGATGTTCCGTTCCGAACGAGCCGAGCGATTTGAAAACGTGCCCGATGCCTTTTCCTGTTTTTTCCAAGACGCCACCCGCGGCATTCAGCATTTCGGGTTTAACAGCGCCTGCTACTGCTGCGATCGTTGCTGGCTCCATTGCACCCTCCTTTGTTAATAGTTCGTTAAACCTGAGGCAATCTTATGGAAAGATAGTTAAGGAAGTGTTAATTTTTCTTAAATCTTTATAAATCTTTGATATTTAATAAAAATTGAGACATCGCGTTTCGTGAATACGCTCTGAACTTCCGTGTTTGGACACCTCGAAAAGATGGGACCTCGCAAAATTTTTTTTGAGTTGAACAAAATTTTTTTAGCGATCCGGCGGTCACTGGCCGCGAGGAGATGCACGTAAAGAATGTGATTTGAATCATGCAGGAATGTTTTCAGGCACTTGTGCGCGCGAAAAGATAATCATGATTACATTGTCCAAAAAATATCCCACTCTTTCTCAAAAAAAACGCGCAAAGTTTTAGATACTTCCAACGCAAAAATTACCAAGCATTAAACGCATCGCGCTACGATAGAAGAATAACACAGGCGCAGCTCTAACAACTCTCTTCACTGATACCGGTAAAAAAGTTTCGCAGGAAAGGATGCATCAAAATGGAAATCTCAACGGATACACTTCTGGTTGTTTCCCTGATGATGGCGGTATTCGCCGCTATCACGACACTGGGAAGCAGCCTGATCCTAGGCGTGGGCTTCGAGCGGCTTCGCAACGGGGTTGAAATTCTCAAAAAGCAAACGGGCTTTTTCAGCGACTCGCTCCACAGGCTCGATCAGCGCACGGAGTCACTGGAGAAACAGGGCACCTATTTCTTCCAGACCGTCCACGCGCTTGAGCAGAAAATGGCAGAAGCCCCCAGAGCCGAAGCCCAGCCGCAAATAAAGGCTGAGCCCGCGCAGGAAGCTCCCGCGCTCATCTCGGCTTCCACCGGTGACGTGCTCCGGACACAGGCCGACAGCCTGCTGACGACCCCGGGCTTTACCGCCGAGGCGAAAGCGCCGGCGAAGACCGAAAAAGGCGAGTCAATCTTCATCTTTCATTGATTTCGCAGAGGGTGCGAAATAAACGGGCGGTCCGGTGAAAATCCGGGCCGCCTGTGTTTTAGGGGTATGGAATGGGCTGGCAAAATCAGCATGTTTCTGTTAATTATATGGCGCCATGACATACAACAAGGAACTGCTGGACAAGGCCAAGCGCCACCCTGAGAAACAGAAGAATCCGGACCGCCCGATGGGCAAGAAGCCGGAATGGATCAAGGTGCGGGCGCCACAGGGCGCCGTCTATCAGGAAACCAGGAATATCGTACACAAATTCAAGCTGAATACAGTGTGCGAAGAGGCCGGTTGCCCCAACATCGGCGAATGCTGGCAAAAGAAGCATGCCACATTCCTGATCATGGGCGAGGTCTGCACGCGCGCCTGCGCCTTTTGCAATATCGCAACCGGGAAGCCTGATGCCCTCGATAAAATGGAGCCTTTGCGGGTCGGTGTGGCGGTCGAGAAGATGGGGCTTAAACACGTCGTCGTGACATCGGTGGACCGTGACGACCTCGAAGACGGCGGCGCCGACCACTTTGCCAAGACCATAGCCGCGATCCGCTTCAAATCCCCCGATACAACGATTGAAATTCTGCCGGGCGACTTCGGCGGCAGCATCGATGCTGTCGATCTGGTCACGCGCGCGAAGCCCGATGTATTCAACCACAATCTGGAGACCGTGCCGCGGCTTTATCCGACCATTCGGCCCGGTGCACGGTTCTTTCGCTCACTTCGCCTGCTGCAGCGGGTGAAGGAGGTTGATCCGTCTATATTCACGAAGTCCGGCCTGATGGTTGGCCTGGGGGAAACAAAAGAGGAAGTCGGGCAGGTGATGGATGACCTGCGTGCGGCTGATGTCGATTTCCTGACCGTCGGACAATACTTGCAGCCGACGCCCAAACATGCGCCGATCGATCGTTTCTGGACGCCCGATGAATTCCGGCAGCTGGAGAAGATGGCGCGGGCTAAGGGATTCCTGATGGTATCGGCTTCTCCGCTGACCCGTTCGAGCCATCATGCCGGCGAGGATTTCGAGAAGCTGAAAGCGGCAAGGGACGCGCAACTCACGAGTCAGGTAGCCGAGTAAACCGGCGGAGTATATTTCCCGTATGGTAACGCATGTCGAACAAAAAACGCTCGCCTATTCGCCGGAGCAGCTTTTCGATCTAGTCGCGGCCGTGGAAAAGTACCCTGAATTTTTGCCTTGGTGCAAGGCGAGCCGCATCTCAAGGCGCGAAGGCAAGGTGTTCTATGCTGATCTGGTCATCGGTTACAAGATGGTGCGCGAACGGTTTTCGTCCCGCGTAACCCTTAACCGGCCGAAACATATTCACGTCGAATATCTATCAGGCCCGATGAAGCATCTGTCCAACCATTGGAAATTCATCGACAACGACGACGGTACAACGACCATCGACTTTTTTGTCGATTTCGAGTTCAAGAATCCCTTCTTCCGCAAACTGATGGGCGTTTTCTTTCACGAGATTGTGCGCCGAATGGTTGCGGCCTTCGAAGCGCGCGCAAAAGAACTCTACGAAAACGGCTGATTTTTCAAATTTGACAATCGCATTCCGATTCAGGCAAAATTATTTAACATAATAAAATAACGGCCCGAAGTAAACAGGAAGGCGAAAAACAATGTCAGCGCAAGATGTTATGAAGACCGCAGGTTCGGGCATTGCCACGGCATTCAATGGCCTCAGTGACCTTTTTTACCGCGGCTTCGACAAATTGTTCACCTGGATTGGCAGCTTTTTTCAGGGCGACGGCACTAAAAGCAGCCCGACTTCGAAGACGCTGACTTCCTCGGGTGCTGATCAGGATATGGATACGCGCTATCAGACGACGGCCGATCGCATGCGCGCCCGCAGGAAAGAATTCTCGCTCGCGGCGAATAATGACATGAGCGGCAATTACGGCAGGAACGGCAATTATACTGTGCCTGTCAGCATGCAGACTTCTTATCCGGCCAGCAGGACATCGTATGCCTCGAATATGGGCGGTCAGCAATTTGCCTTCAATGTCATGCCGCGTTTTAACGAGAATTCCTTCGGTATGCGGCGCGAATTTGGCGGTCCGCAAATGGCTTTCGCTCACGGCGGCGGCTGCCATTTCCATGGCGGCGGCCGGGGCCATCACCGGTAAGGCGAGTCATGGAAACTGGCAATTCTATCCTCAGCAGCATCGGGAATTTTTTCAGCTGGATTTTCAGCGCCATCGGCGATTTGTTCAAATCGCTGTTCAACATGGGTGGTTCTAGCGCACCTGAAAGTGAATCGAACGCCTCGAGTACGGACAACGACAATCGCCAGGATGCCTCACGTACAAGCTATCAGCGCAAAGGCCCGGCACCACGCCGGCAATTCTCGAATTACGCGACGGGCTACATGGCCGGCTATACGCCTGCGGTTCTTAACGGCCCGGTGAATACGAGCGGCATCAGATCATTCACGCGCAGAGGGATTGCCGAGGTCGATTTTGACGGGAGTCCCACCGCCTATGGCCCCAACGGGCTTGGTGACGATTTTCTTGCAAATGCGGGCCATCGGGGTAACTGGTGGGGTGTCGCGAGCGACGCGAGTGGAAATCCGAAAATCAATCCTGAGAATGGTCATTACGTTTCGACTACGGCTTGGGCAAACGGTCCCCGGGGTGTTCAATCTTCGTACGTAGATGCACAGCGCGTTCCGTATGTCGCGATGAATTGCCGCGACAAGGCGAAGGGCGCACGCAACGGGGATTTCGTTTTGCTGACGAACGAAAAGACCGGCAAGCAATGCTGGGCGGTTGTTGCCGATTACGCCGGAAGTCATCCGGACAGCCACACCGAGATTTCAGCGGCCGCGGCGCGCGCATTGGGCTTAAAATTCAACAAGCGCGGCGTCGACGGGCAACTTTCAATGCAATTCTTTCCGGGAACGGGAACAGGCGTATTTCCCCGGGGCGGCGACGCTGATTATATCGCCATGGGTCCGGAGGCGTTGCGCAGCAACTCCCAATATGCAAGCCTTTCCCATGCAGGTACGGTTGACGGTCTGACCGGGAGCAATTTCAAATCCGCCCCGGATGTTTCTTTACCATTCAATGGAAATGCGAAAGGCGCGACTGTTGCGCTTAATAATAATAATCGCCAAGCACTCGCGCCCGGCATGGCATTAACTGCGTGAGGATCAGATCATGACGTTGCCCCCGTCGAGTGGAAAACCGGATGCAGATCAATTGCTTCAAGAAACAATGGAGATCAAGGATCCGTTTGGGGTGAAGACGCTTGTGATTCACCCCGAGGATTTCGAAGGCGACAGTCCTGAAGCGGTTCGAGAAAAACTTCGCGCCATCACTAACAAATTCTTCGCCGACGTTACTTCCGGAGATGCGAAAGGTCAGGAAGAACTTTCAAAAATTTTTGACAGCAAGCGGTTCGACTATGTGCGCGACATGACAGTGAAGTCGGCGCGCGACAAAAACTATTCTGATGCACATAACGCTTCGCTTGATGACAGCGCCGGTCACCATTGTAGTATCATCGTGGCGCCGCGCCTTAACATCCCGTTTGCAAAGGCGGCGCACGACCTGACCGGCGTTTCCGAGCAAGCCTTGGCATCGCTTCCTGTATCTTCGAATGAGGACCGTCTCCTTACATACTGGCATGAATTCGCCCACGGCACGGGTGCCGGCGAGCCGCAAGCCGACAAGATGTCTGCCATCATTTACAGGCAATCTTTTTCCGACACGCAGCAGCTTAAAATTAGAGCCGATATGCGTGCGCTGGATGCCGTGTTCACGCACGATCGTTTTATGGATCCCGATAGGAAATGGGCCAGATGCGAAATTTATGGCTGGGCGCCGGTCGAGGCGATCGATTCAGTAATTGATATGCCCGAGTCAGAGATAAAAAATATGGACGAAAATGCGATACGCAGTTTTAGCAGCGAAAAGTTTGATAAAAAGGTGACCGCGCTGCATTCCGTCGGGAATATACTTTACCAGAAAATACCGGAAGCGATGAAGCAGCGGAATCTTCCCGATATCGCGCGGGAAGTTAGAACGCTGATGGTAAAAGGCGAATTTGGCAGCCAGGGTTCGGACACTTATCATGTCGCTTCGCGATTCCTTGTGGCGCTGGATAGAACAAATGCTGCCGGGCTAGATGTTGCTTCTGAGCGAACTCGGAAAAAGACAGCTTCGCCGGTCCCCGCAGTGATGTAACTCAGGCGAGTTTATCAAGGAATTTAATAAGGTGTTTGAGAGCGGCATCCACGCTTTGTCGCCGAATTGAATCCCGGTCGCCCTGGAAGCGATGTTCCGAGCATTCGACCAGATCTTCCTGCCTGAATCCGTAACCGATGTAGACAAGTCCGACCGGTTTTTCGGCGGACCCGCCGTCAGGCCCTGCTATGCCTGTAACCGATACTGAAACGTCCGCCCGACTGTTATTCAAGGCACCACGTGCCATGGCAATCGCGGTGCGGGCGCTGACAGCCCCATGTTCGCGCAGGACATCGGCCGAAACGCTGAGTAATTCGGTTTTCGATTCATTTGAATATGTGACAAACCCGCGCTCGAAGACGGCGGAGGAACCGGGGCGGTTTGTGATGGCAGCTGCAATCAGGCCGCCCGTGCATGACTCTGCCGTGACCAGCATCAGGCTGAGATCGATTAATTTGCGGCTGACTTGCTCAACCAAATCCGGCATGGCGTAATCCCCAAAGGCAAAGCGCAGCATAAACGGCGGCAGCGAGGTCATCAACCATGACGCCGAGCCCGCGGCCTATTTTTTTATCGAGATACGATACAGGCCACGGTTTCAGAATATCGAAGAATCGAAAAAGCAGGAAAGCCAGCGTAACCGATTTAACAGTCGGCAGGGCGAACAGCATGGTCATCGCAATGCCGGCGACTTCGTCGATGACAATGGCAGACAAGTCATG
>DATJGZ010000153.1:0-10321 GCA_035494535.1 Patescibacteria group bacterium
TTTGCCGTCTGTCTGATTTAGACTTAGCGTAGTATTGCACCTTAATTCAATGTCCGGGTTGGCAGGCTTGACGAAGATCATAAAAAAAACCGCCGCTAACGACACCCGCAGGGAAGGATTTTGGTCCTTGCTTACTGCCCATCTGTTCGGCTTCCGCGGTCGCCCCCGCAACGTCAAGGCGATTTTCCGTCGTATGAATTTCACGTCGTGGAGCAACCGTCTAGCCCTGTTCCTCGTCGGCGCGGCAGTGATCGGAGGGTTGGCGACCTACGGCGCTCTGACGACGGTTTCGCCGTTCGGCAAGGATCCTCACACAGTTATTTGGCTGCTCGACACAGATCTGGTCATTCTGCTGCTTCTGACGATGCTGATCGCCCGCATGATCGTGAAGCTGTGGATCGGTCGCCGGCAGGGGCTGGCGGGATCGCGTCTGCATACGCGGCTCGTTTTCATCTTCAGTTTCCTTGCGACCGCGCCCGCCATTATCATGACGGTCTTCGCGACATTCTTCCTGCATTTCGGGGTGCAAAGCTGGTTCAGCGACCGCGTGCGTTCCGCGGTGACGGAATCCCAGGCCGTAGCGCAGGCCTATCTTGAAGAGCATATACAGACAATTCGTGCCGACGTTTTGGGTATGGCGAACGACCTCGACCACCAGGCCGGCATCATAAAATCCGATCCGTCCGCCGCCCGCAAAATCCTGCAGACGCAGTCCATGATCCGCAACCTGCCCGAAGTCGCGATCTTCGATTCATCCGGGCATATCTGGGCCCGCGTGGGTTTAAGCGTTGCGCTGGAGCTCGCTACAATTCCGCAGGCAGACATTGCCAGCGCCGATGCGGGCAATGTTGCTATTATCGCACGGGAACGGGACGATCGTGTCCGCGCGCTGGTCAAACTCAACAATTTTCCGAATAGCTATCTGTTTGTCGGCCGATCGGTCGATCCGATTGTGCTTGCCCATGTCACCGATACACGGGCGGCCGTTAAGCAATATGAACTTCTCGAAGCGCAGCGTTCCGGCCTGCAGGTGAAGATCACGATGATCTTCATTGTCGTCGCGTTGCTACTCCTGTTCGTTGCCATTTGGTTCAGCCTTATGTTCTCGCGGCAGTTAATCATGCCGGTAAGCGCGTTAATTGCCGCCGCCGATCGTGTGCGCTCGGGCGACCTGACGGCTCGCGTGCCGGAAGTTGAGCGGCAGGATGAATTCGAAGTGCTGGCCTACGCCTTCAATCGCATGACCAGCCAGATACAGGAACAGCATCGCCAGCTCGACCAGCGGCGCCGTTTCACCGAGGCTGTTCTTGCGGGAGTTTCCTCCGGCATTGTTGGTGTCGATGAGGACGGCAGGATCACACTGGCGAACACGTCAGCGGAAGAATTGTTCGGCTATGCCGAGGGTGCACTGACCGGCAAGGCGATAACGTCAATTTTGCCGGGAATCGGCAATGTTCTTGGTCAGGCGCAGCAAAAGCCCGGCAAGATCGCCCAGGCGGAACTGCCCTTTGACGGCAGTGATGGTGCGCGCAAGACATTGCTCGTCCGTATAGCGGTTGAACAAATCGGCGAGAAGGGCGTGATGGGTGCGGTTCTGACGTTCGACGACATTACGGAGCTTCAGTCGGCGCAAAGGAAGGCGGCCTGGGCTGACGTCGCACGTCGCATCGCTCACGAAATTAAGAACCCGCTGACCCCGATTCAGCTATCGGCTGAGCGCCTGAAGCGCAAGTACCTCAAGCAAATCGCCGACGATCCCGAGACCTTCGCGCAGTGCACGGACACTATTATCGACCATGTCGGTGACATCGGCCGTATGGTCAATGAATTCTCTGCCTTTGCCCGCATGCCCGAACCGGTGATCAAGCGCGAGAACCTAGCGCGCACGATCCGCGACCTTCTCACTCTCCAGCAGCAAGCCCACCGGGGCATTCAGTTCAACCTGATTGGCGGCAACGATGCGTCGGTGATGGCCAATTTCGATGTCCAGCAGATCCGGCAGGCTTTTACCAACATCGTACAAAACGCAATAGATTCAATAGATTCGAGGCGAGAACAGCAGAAAGCTTCTGGCGAAAAAAGCGCAGCTGGCCGGATTGACGTCGTGATCAGCGAACGCGCCGCTCATGGGGATATTATTATCACGGTGACGGACAATGGGCTCGGGCTGCCAAAAAACGAGGATCCCGCCCGCCTGACCGAACCTTATGTGACACACAAGGAAAAGGGTACGGGGCTCGGGCTCGCAATCGTTAAAAAGATCATGGAAGACCATAAGGGCCGCGTCGTTCTGGGCGCGCCGGACTGGCTGAAAGCGCTTCCGGACTGGCAGGACCGCGGCGGCGCCAGCGTATCCCTCATATTGCCTGTGGATGGAGTGGAGGAAGATGCTGTCCCACCCATTGAACAGAGAAAAGCCATCTCGTAGGATTCGGATTATAGAAAGAAATGACAGCAGATATTCTCATTGTCGACGACGAATCCTCCATCCGTGGCATGCTCAAGGGCATACTCGAGGATGAAGGATACACGACGCGTCAGGCCGCAAATTCCAGAGAAGCCTATGAACAGGTCTCGGGGCAGACGCCGCAGCTCGTCATTCTCGATATCTGGTTGCAGAACAGCGATCACGACGGGTTGCAAATTCTAGGGACTCTGAAGAAAGACAATCCTCACCTCCCGGTGCTGATGATCAGCGGCCATGGCACAATCGAAACGGCCGTGAGCGCGATTAAAAAAGGTGCTTACGATTTCATCGAAAAGCCGTTCAAGACCGATCGTCTGCTGCTGATGATCGAGCGTGCGCTTGAAACCGCGCGCCTTAAGCGGGAGAACGAGACGCTGCGTATGAAGGCCGAGGGACCGAACGAGCTGATCGGTGATTCAGCCGTTATAACCGCGCTGCGTCAGGTTTTGAGCCGCATATCGCAGACCAATAGCCGCGTTCTGCTAACGGGCGAACCAGGCACCGGCAAGGACATTGCGGCGCGCGCCATTCATCGCCTGTCAAAGCGAGCAGACAGACCATTTATGGTGCTCAATTGTGCGATTTTGAATCCCGATCGTCTTGAGAGTGAGCTTTTTGGCGAGGGGTCTTCCTCCGGTGTCCTCGAGCGGGCGCATGGTGGCACGCTGCTGCTCGACGAAGTCGCGGATATGCCAATGGAGACGCAAGGCAAGATCCTTCGCGTGTTACAGGATCAGAAATTCCAGCGGGTCGGCGGCCAGACTCAAATTGAGGTCGACGTGCGGATCATCGCTTCAAGCAACCGCAATCTGCAGCAGTTGATGGAGCAGGGCCGTTTCCGGCAAGATCTCTATTACCGCCTGAACGTCGTCCCCGTCGATCTTCCGCCGCTGCGCGAACGGCTCGGGGATATTGAAAAATTGGCGAATTATTTTGCGGCGATCTTCTCAGCCCAATCAGGCATGCCGGTCTGCGGCTTTTCTGGCGCGACGTTGGCGGCGATGCAGGCCTATGATTGGCCTGGCAATATCCGGCAGCTCAGGAATGTTATTGAATGGGTAATGATTATGAACGGCGGGGCGGACAGCGAAATTCGCCCTGACCAGCTTCCGCCCGAACTGAGCGGCGCTGCCGACGCGCCTCGCGAAGCTGTTCTGAGCAAGGAACTGATTGCAGTGCCTTTACGCGAAGCGCGCGAGATTTTCGAGCGCGATTACCTGATCTCCCAGATCAAGCGCTTTGGCGGGAATATCTCGAAGACGGCGCAGTTTGTGGGAATGGAGCGTTCCGCACTTCACCGCAAGCTTAAGCAGCTCGGCATCGGCGATCCCAGCCGTCAGACCGACGAGGTCGAGGAAACCGACGCCCTTCAGGATAATCGCAAAATCGCGTGAACCGATCTTTTGTGCGCTTCGTATATATATTGCAGGTATGAAAAATCTGCCGGAGGCGTTCGGTTTGCAATAACTGCTATATATATCAGTATGTTATAAAATAAAAATCCGGCATGATTCCTGCAATTAATTCTCCCAAAGGGGTGGCAAAACCACCTGACGCAAACAACATAAACGGACGGGAGATGGAGATGACGGCACAGGTTATCAAGGACGCGGCGATGCTCGACAAGCTCTGGCAAGCCGCAGAAACCGGCGACAGCGCGACTGTACGCATTCTGGCGATGAAGGGCGTCGATCTCGACGCTTGCAATGAAAACGGCCAGAATGCCTATACGCTGGCGCAGATCAATAACCATCCTGCTACGGCCAAGGCCATTCAGGCGGGGCGCGAATTCCAGTACCTTAAGCGCGTGGGCATTGAGATCAGCCGCGTCGGCAACCTGCACAGCCCGACCGGCGGACGCATACATTTCGCCTGATATTCCCCCTTCATGCCGCGCCGCCTTCATGGCACATTGCTGTGCAGGAAGGGGAAAATCATGCCGCGTTACGCTTACGTGAACGGCCGTTATATGCCGCACAGACAAGCCGCCACCCATATCGAGGATCGGGGTTTCCAGTTCGCCGACGGCGTTTACGAAGTCGTCGCTTGCATCGAGGGGCATCTGGCTGACGAGCGCGGCCATCTCGACCGTCTTGAGCGATCACTGAAGGAACTGAAAATCGCCATGCCGGCACCGCGCAGAACGATCTCCCATATCATGCGTGAGGTCCTGCGCCGCAATCACTTTTCAAACGCGGCGTTGTACATTCAGGTGACGCGTGGCGTCTGGAAGCGAGATTTTGCCTTTCCGCCTGCTAATCTGAAGCCATCGTTAATCATGACCGCCAGGCCTTTCAAGTTCGCTGATAATCCGTCGCGCAAAACCGGGCTCAAAGCGGTCACGGTTCCGGATATTCGCTGGAAGCGTCCTGACATTAAAACCACCAGTCTGCTCGCACAGGCGATGGCGAAGCAGGAGGCTTTGTCAAAAGGCGCGCAGGAAGCATGGCTGGTAGACGAGAAGGGATTTGTGACCGAAGGTTCATCCAATAACGCTTGGATTGTCACGGATAAGGGTGTGCTGGTGACGCGCCCGGCCACGAATGAAATCCTACGCGGCGTCACACGCACGGCATTGCTGACGCTCAAGGACATCAAGTTCGAGGAACGGGCCTTCAAGCCGGCCGAGGTATACAAGGCGCAGGAAGCATTCACCTCGAGCGCCACGGCGCTCATCATGCCGATCGTGGAACTCGACGGCCGAAAAATCGGCAACGGCAAACCCGGGCCCATTACCATGCGTCTGTACGAAGCTTATATGGACTACGTCCGTTCCCGGAAGGCGCAGGTCGCATGGAAGGCCTGACCAAGCCTTCGGCGGTTCTGTTCGACTGGGACGGAACGCTCGTCGACACGCTGGAGGGGATCCGTGCTGCCCATGATCACGTGCGCATCGCGTTCGGGCAGAAGCTGTGGAACGACGAAGAATTCCAGATCCATATCCTGTGGTCGGCACGTGACTTGTTTCCTCGGCTTTACGGGGATCAGTGGGAGAAAGCCCATCGTTTATTTTATGACCATGTACGACAGCATCATCTCGAGCATCTGAAACCCTTGCCCGGTGCGCGTGACCTCCTTCAATTGCTTCAGAACCAGAACATTCCGACCGGGGTCGTCAGCAATAAGAAGTCCGAATACATCCTAAAGGAGGTTGAACACCTCGGCTGGAATGAGTTTTTCTTCCATGTCGTCGGCGCGGGCGTGGCGGCCCGCGACAAGCCCGAGGCCGACCCCATCATTTGGGCGCTCGAGCGAGCGGCGGTGCCGTATCCGCCGGAAAAAGTCTGGTTCGTAGGGGACACAGAAACTGACCTCAAGGCGGCGCGGGCAGCCGGTTGCCCGGCTATTCTTTTAACGCACGGTGCCGACCGCCAGAGCTTGGTTGATCAATTTCGACCGGCCATGGTCGTCCGGGACTGCATTGATATGGCTAATTATTTTGCCTGATATGAAAATAGTCATAATAAAGCTTGAATAATCTGTGGTAATTGATTATAAGGCCCGCAACTAATATAAGAGGGTGATAAAAATGCCTAATTTAAAAATTAAGGAAAATATAAAAATGGCACCTAAAAACGAGAACGTCCAGGACGTGTTCCTCAACAAAATCCGCAAGGAAAAGATGACGGTAACGGTCTTCCTGGTCAACGGCGTGAAACTGCAAGGGATTGTGACCTGGTTCGACAACTTCTGCGTCCTGCTGCGGCGCGAAGCCCATGTTCAGCTTGTCTACAAGCATGCCATCTCGACCATTATGCCCGGCGGACCGCTCCAGCTTTACGAGCCTGCCGAAGGCAAAGGTGAGGAAGCATAGTCGCTAAAGCCACCGGACGTGCACTGATCGTCCATCCCATCCTGCCGAAGGCGGGAAGGGATCGTGTTTTCGTACCTTCACTGGAAGAGCAATTGGACGAGGCCAAGGGCCTCGCGGCTGCCATTTGGCTGGATGTTATTGAGGCTCGTGCGGTCAAAGTTACCCGCCCGACGCCTGGCCACCTGATCGGCAAGGGGATGCGGGAGGCGATTGGAGAGCTCGCAGTTGCAACCAAGCCTGACGTCATCATCGTCAATCATGCCCTGAGCCCCGTACAGCAGCGCAATCTCGAGAAGGAATGGAACGCCAAGGTCATCGACCGTACAGGCCTGATTCTTGAGATATTCGGCGAGCGTGCGCAAACGAGGGAAGGCCAGATTCAGGTCGATCTTGCGGCCCTTGAATACCAACGCTCGCGTCTCGTTCGATCCTGGACCCACCTTGAGCGCCAGCGCGGTGCGATGGGCAAGATGGGTGGTCCCGGCGAACGCCAGCTAGAACTCGACCGCCGTATGATTGATGACCGCATTGCGAAGCTGAAGAAAGACCTTGAGGACGTGCGCCGTCACCGCGAACTGCAGCGCAAGAGCCGGGAGCGGGTTCCCTATCCGATTGTGGCTCTGGTCGGCTACACCAACGCCGGTAAGTCGACCCTTTTTAATCGGCTGACGGGTGCGAATGTTTTTGCTGAGAACCTGTTGTTCGCCACGCTGGATCCGACCATGCGCAAGGTCACGCTGGCCAACCGTCAGGAAGTTATACTGTCCGACACGGTCGGATTTATTTCCGATCTTCCGACACACCTTGTTGCCGCCTTCCGCGCGACGCTGGAACAGGTACAGCGCGCGGACGTCATTCTGCATGTGAGGGACATTGCGCGGCCGGACAGCGAGGCGCAGAAGGAAGATGTCATCAATATCCTTGCCGATCTTGACATCGAGCAATCGGATGAACGGATTATCGAGGTGTTGAACAAGATCGATGCCGCGGACGAGTTGGCCTTACGGGCCGCAAAGACGCAAACCGAAGAAAGCGATGCCGTCGCCATATCCGCCCTTACCGGGGAAGGGACTGAACAACTGCTCCGCCTGATTCAGGATAAGCTTACCGTCTACCGCAAGACTGTGCGTTATAGCCTGCCCATAACCGATGGAGAGGCGCTCGCATGGCTCTACGGGCATGGAAATGTCGTCAGCCGTACAGATAACGACAACGATGTTATGGTGGAGGTTGATTTCGACCCCGCCAACGTGGGAAGGTTCAGGGAACGTTTTTCCTATGAGCCCGTTGTAGAAAAAAGTGACAAAAAGCGCCGCAAAAATCGAGCCTGACCGCGTATCCGATCTCATCCGCGAATGTGCCGCGACATATATCATGCCGCGCTTCAAAAAGCTGGAGCAGGGGCATATATCGACTAAGACTGGCCCTAATGACCTCGTAACCATCGCGGACCGTGAAACCGAGGAGGCGCTCGACAAGGCGCTGACCAAAATGTACCCGGGCTCGGTTGTCATCGGGGAGGAGGGAATCTCGGCGGGGCTTAAGAGCGTTGATGTCCTTCAGGATCGCAGCAAGATTGTCTGGGTAACGGACCCGGTCGATGGCACGTACAATTTCGTTCATGGGAACGACGAGTTTGCGGTCATGCTGGCATGCGTCATCGACGGCGAGACGCAGTTCGGATGGATCTATGACGTGCCCGGCAATCGCATGATGGCGGCGGAAAAGGGATCGGGCGCTTTTATGGACGGCAAGCGTCTAAAAGTCGCCGCAGCCAAACCGCTTAAGGAATCGAAGGGCTTCACCGGGAGCCGTTATTTCCCGAAGCATCTGCGGCCGCTTGTAAAGTCCTTCGTAAAGGAGTTCGATGCCATGCACACGCTAAGCTGTGCGGGGCATGAATACTTACGGTTGGTCAGCGGTGGCTATGATTTCAGCATCTATAATCGTATTCGCCCGTGGGATCATCTTGCGGGCACGCTGGCGCTGAAAGAGGCGGGCGGGCTTGTTGCCAAGTGGGACGGCAGTCCCTATACGCCGCAGGACGATCTCGGTGGGCTGGTCAATGCGTCCAACGAGGGGTTGATGATAGCGCTGCAACAAAGAATTATCAGCCGCTTGCTTGCCGAGTACGACAATAACAAATCAGCCAGTTCTTAGTATCAGGGTTTCGGAACCGCAGATCGAACGCTCGAGGTTGCGGCACCGGAAAGCAAATCCCAAATGTGGCTTGTATTGGTTGTATCCACCATCGGATCGCCTGAGAGAACCTTATTGGCGTTCTGGAGCTTGCAGTCGACAAAAATTAGGGTTAATTGGCGATCGAAGCCATGTGTTTTCGTCTGTGCACTCAGGTTGACGCCAATTCCGGTTTTGCTCGAGACGTTCTTATAGTTCAGCCGATATACTTCAGTACGGTTGACCAGCGACATGATCTCACGCATCGCGGCTTCTGTTTGCGGAGCCGGGGTGGCGCCGGCATAGGCGGCGTCCATGAGCTCCTTGCCTGAAAGAGCCTTGAAGTTGTGAACGTCGAGGCCGAGCGCCCGGAATGTTTCAAGCGGGGTCATTCCGTCTAGCAGGCCGGCCCGCCGGACTCTGTCCTCGAAGCTGTCCTGTCCTTTAAAAAGAGAAGTGTTTTCCTCGGAGATTCCGCGCTGGACGTGCAAAGGTCGGTCGGATGCCGAAAACGAGACCGTCGAACATCCCGCGGTGCCGAAGACAGTGACGAGGCTAAGCGTCGTTGCGCCTGCAATTTCTTTTAGACGTGACATGGTTTTTCCCATTCAAAAATAAAACATGCATCACGAACAATTCGTGATGTTTTCAATGTCAGGGGCTGTTTTGCAGGTTGTGCGGCAAGGACAAGCGAGAAACAGTCTCTTCGGGTAAAACCGCTCTGTCCGCAGTATGCACGCGTCTTGGATTATGGATACGACTTACTGCCGGAATCGGCAAACAAATAATGTAAGATATTGAGGTAGATCAATATTGTGGTTTGCCTGGCAATGGATATTGATCGTCGTTTTTAGGCTTTTTCGGCAGGGGCGGCGCCGGTTTGCCGTCAGGGCCTAGACGTTTCCATGTCGCGGCCAGCCTGGTTGCTTCTTCAATGTCTTCCTTCGACATCACTTCGCGCATGATGTCCATGTCGACTTGCGGATTAAAGGTTGTTGGCTTTCGCTCAAGGTCTGTGAGCTGCCGCTTGCAGACTGCATACCACATGTAGGCAACCATGTTGTTTTTCTCGACGCCGAGGCCGAGATCGTACATTTGTGCAACTTGATGCGTAGCTTCCGGAATGCCTTGATTTGCAGCTTTGGTCAGCCAGTCAATGGCATCCGGGTAGCTGCGATATGTTCCTAATCCGTATATGTACATCCAGCCGATGCGGTATTGAGCCTCCGCGTTGCCTTGTTCGGCTAATGGCTTGAAGAGATCGAAGGCGGCATCGTATTCGCGGTTGTAGTATGCCTTGTTTGCGTCCTCCATTGCATCCGCGTGTGCAGCAGAGATGAGACTGCCGAACGCCAGCACGAACAGTAACATCAATGCAAATTGCCGACTGAACATTACTTCCCCGCATAGAAACGCAGACGCTGTAAACAAATTTATAGATTTACCGATTTATTTCAACTGCACTTCCACCGGGAGGGCTTCGATTTATATGGTTTTACATTCGGCATTTATCGGTGGAAATACGCAGATGATGAACCAATACCTTGAATGGTTTGCGGCTCTCAAGGAGCCGGTTAAAAAGCAGGTTATTGCCGCCGCCAAATGGGGCGACGGACCCTATACGCGGCGCATCTTCAAGCTTCATCTTCCTATGCTCAAAGCCGAAGAAGTGCCCGAATTCATACGGCAGATACAGTCAACGGAAGCGTAGCATTATAGAAATTGGAGGCACGGGCGGGAATCGAACCCGCGTGGAAGGATTTGCAGTCCTCTGCCTGACCACTCGGCCACCGCGCCTTTTTATAGAGAGAACCCGTTACCATTTTTCGGATTATAAATCCAGAGTCTTAAGGGGTTTGAGC
>DATJGZ010000154.1:0-2343 GCA_035494535.1 Patescibacteria group bacterium
GACGATGCCCGCCCAGCTGCGCAGCGCGCGCTCGCTGGCGCGGCCGCGGCCTTTGCCGGATGTCTGTTCCATCGCGCTTCCCCCGCGCCCACGCTTCTCCCGCGCCGTTGAGCTAGCATAGACCGGATGCAGCGACAAAACTCCAGCATGGAACCGGGCGCTTGGCTCGCCGCCGCTCGGGCGGCTTGCTTCGGCGCGGCGCTGCTGCTGGCGGCCGCCGCGCCCGCCGCTGCCGATCCTGTGCGCATCGTCGCCTTCGGCGACAGCGCCACCGCCGGCTATCTGGTGCCGCGCGACCAGGCCTACCCGGCGCAGCTGCAGGCGGCGCTGCGCAAAAAGGGCTACGACGTGACCGTGAAGAACGCCGGCGTCAATGGCGGCACGCTTGCAGGCGCACTCAAGAGATTCGACCAGGCGATCGACCCCGGCACCGACCTCGTCCTGGTCGAGTTCGGCACCAACGATTTGCGCGACGGCGCCACGATGGCGGCGGTGCGCGCGCGCCTGACCGAACTGATCCGCAGTCTGCGGGCCCGCCGCATCCAGGTGCTGGTGATCGGGCTCGGCGCTCTGGACTTGTCCGAAATTGCTAAAATCAACGGCGTGCCCTACGCACTATGGAAACTGCCGCGTGGAATATACCGCGCGCGCGACGGCGCGCACTTCAACGCGCAAGGCTATGCGATTTTGGTCGCCTCGATGCTGCCGCAAATTGAGGCACTGATCGCCCGACATTAGTGCAGCCGTTGCGTTGCGCGCGGATTCCGGCGGCGGTAAAAAATCTCGCCGGCCTCGAATCGGAAGCATCCATGATCGTCGCCATTTTACTCGCCGCCGCGCTCGTCTCGACCGGTCTTTCCGTGGTCGATCCGCCCAACGACCCCGCCGTCATCGAAGCCAACAATGCCTGCGTCAACGCCGCCAGCGCGCTGATCGCGCACAAGCTCGACAAATCCGTCTCGCAATGGATCGCGGATTGCAGCCACCATCCCATGCCGCGCTATTGCACGGAAACGGTCAACGTCGTGCGCGAAGCCAACGTCGCGGTGCCGATGAGCTTCGTCTGCGGCAAGTAAGCGCCTGCCCGCGACGCTGTGCTCGCGACCCTCTGGCGATACCTGTTTCCTCGGCCTGGCAGCGTTGAAAACGCGCCTGCAGATCCATTCCTGCGCTAAAGTTTTGTTGTTTTGTCTTTGAACCCGATCCGCGCTAGCCGGTTGAGGCTCATGACGTTGATCGTCCATGACATAAAGACCCCAGTCACAAGGGAGGACACGATGCGGAAAACCCTACTGGCACTGGCGGCGCTTTCGGCGACGGCCGCGTTCGCGCCCCCGCCCGCCCAGGCGGTCGAATATCCCTGGTGCGCGGAGTATGGCGGCGCCCTTGACGCCACGAATTGCGGCTTTACGACACGCGAACAATGCCTGGCAACCATCAGCGGCATCGGTGGCTTCTGCCGGCCCAATCTGATGTACAGAGGCTGGGAGCGCACCTCCGAACCACGACGGAAGCGGCGGCACCGTCACGAGCGGCAATGACGCGCGGCTTGCTTTAATGCAGGCTGAACTCGCCGTCGATCGCCTTGAGCTCCGCCGGCTTGATCAGCTTGCAATGAGCCACCTGCACCGAATGCAGCGGGCCCTCCAGCTTCTCGCGCCAGAATGCCAAAAAGCGGTGTAATTCGGGAAATTCGGGGAACAGGTCGTAGGCCTGCCAGACGTAGGACTGCAGCAGCCAGCGATGATCCGGACGCCGATACAGGATATGCGCGGTGGTAAGGCCGTAACCGTTGACCTGCTTGATGAACTCCTTGGATACCATCGAATCCTCCATCTGGTGGATCGAGTTTCCGTTTCCGGCATCCTCCATTGCAAGCCGAAAAGGTAAACAAGTTGTTTAAAATCAAGACTTTAGCAGCAAGTTCCGCAGACTGCTAACAGCCCAGCCCAGCCATCCACAAGCGAGGGAACCGATAACCCGAGGGCCCCGAATCAGGTTCCGCCATTAACCATTGGGCGGGCTCACGTTTTGATTATTGTTGGCACTCCGCTCCATTGAGTGCTAAAAAATTTTCAGCGGCCCCTTGCAGACAAAAATGCGGCCACCCAAGTCGAGGCCGGGTGCTGGCAAGGGGCGCACCGCACGAAACAAAAACCAGAAATCGTCCAATAACTTAGGAGGACTACCATGAAATTTCGCCCGCTTCACGACCGCGTCGTCGTCAAGCGCGTCGATGCCGAGGAAAAGACCGCCTCCGGCATCATCATTCCCGACACCGCGCAGGAAAAGCCGAGCCAAGGCGAGATCGTCGCCGTCGGTCCCGGCGGCCGCGACGAGGCC
>DATJGZ010000155.1:0-3111 GCA_035494535.1 Patescibacteria group bacterium
ATCTTGTGAAGGGGCTCGTTGCCGTTCAGCAGGCTGACGATGTTCGCGGCGAGCTGCATTAGATCACCGGGGAAAGTTTCCTCGCCGTGGATGAGGTGAACCATGGGGATCTCGTTGCCGTTATCGTCATGTTTGACGATGGTGGCCTTGTCACCGACGTATCTTTTGGTGCTCAGACTGTATTTGCTACCCATTCACCCCTCCGGTTAAACCTTGCTTTTTTCCGTCTTTTCGAGATTATTCTCGCTGGAAAATGTAAAGAAACCATGAATATCGCAATTGCTGGAGAGAAAAATGGCCGTTAAGCCGCAACCCGTTGAAAATGATTATAAAGTTCGCGATATCAAGCTCGCCGACTGGGGCCGCAAGGAGATCGTTATCGCTGAAACCGAGATGCCGGGCCTGATGGCGTTGCGGGAAGAGTACGGCTCGAAGAAACCACTCAAGGGCGCGCGAATCGTCGGCTGCCTCCATATGACCATCCAGACGGCCGTACTGATTGAGACGCTGACGGCGCTGGGCGCCGAGGTTCGGTGGAGCTCATGCAATATCTTCTCGACTCAGGATCACGCGGCCGCGGCCATCGCGGCGGCGGGTATTCCGGTGTTCGCATGGAAGGGTGAGACCGAAGAGGAATATGACTGGTGCATTCGCCAGACGATCGAAGGACCGCACCGTTGGACGCCCAACATGATCCTCGATGATGGCGGCGATCTGACCCGCATCATCCATGACGACTATGCACACCTGTTCGATGATATCCGCGGCATCTCCGAGGAGACGACAACGGGCGTGCTGCGTCTTTACAACATGGAGAAGAAAAATCAGCTTCTCTGCCCCGCCATCAACGTCAACGACAGCGTCACGAAGTCGAAGTTCGACAACAAGTATGGCTGCCGCGAATCTCTCGTGGACGGCATTCGCCGCGCCACCGACGTCATGATGGCCGGCAAGGTTGCCGCCGTCGCCGGCTTCGGCGATGTCGGCAAGGGCTCTGCCGAATCGCTGCGCCACGCCGGCTGCCGCGTGCTGGTGACCGAGATCGACCCCATCTGCGCGCTGCAGGCGGCGATGGAAGGCTACGAGGTCGTGACGATGGAGGACGCGGCCGGCCGCGCCGATATCTTCGTTTCCGCCACGGGCAACAAGGATGTCATCACCGTCGATCACATGCGGGAAATGAAAGACCGCGCGATTGTCTGCAACATCGGCCACTTCGACAACGAGATCCAGGTCGAGCCCCTGCGCAACATGAAATGGCACAACGTCAAGCCGCAGGTCGATGAGGTCGAGTTCCCGGACGGCAAGCGCATCATCCTGCTGGCCGAAGGACGCCTTGTAAACCTGGGTTGCGGCACGGGCCATCCGAGCTTCGTCATGTCGGCCAGCTTCACCAACCAGGTGCTGGCGCAAATCGAGCTGTGGGCGCATAGCGAGAAATACGAGAAGAAGGTCTATGTATTGCCCAAGCATCTCGACGAGAAAGTCGCACGCCTGCATCTGGATAAACTCGGCGTCAAGCTCACGAAGCTGACAAAGGATCAGGCCGACTATATCGGGGTCGACCAAAAAGGCCCGTTCAAGAAGGATCAGTATAGGTATTGATGTTTTTCGACAGCGAAACGCCGTCTCATCGTCTCGCCTGCCGGGCCATATTGTACCACTTGTTCCCGCTGGCGGCGTTTGCCGCCGCCGGGGGCGTCCCCCTCTCTAGTCCGGGATCAAGCGTCTGGGCGACGCCGCCGGGTCATTTCCTCCTGATGGCGGTCTTCGACATGCTGGTCATCTGTACACTTTTCTCGCTCATTGCACTTGTCAAAGCGTGGCAGGAAGACATTATTCCCCGCAAGGCGCTGACCTTTTTCCTTTTTGCCGCAGACCTCGTTGTAACGATCGTCGCTTTCATTTTTCTTCATAGACAAGAACTTGGGGCATAAACGCCCGAGCTCGATTTCCCTACAGCAACAGTCGTTCATTGTGCTGAATTTGTATTAAATCGGCATTTTGCATATACTCCCCGCATGTTTTCAAAAACCGAAATCAAGCAGCGCCTTTCCGATCTTCGCTCCCACGGCCATGAAATAAAGGCCGACTACAACCTCGCCTGTTTCATTGTCAGCGCGGCGTTGGTCGAACAGGTCGACAAGGCCGGGCGTCCTTATATGCGGCATGTAAATGCCGTCGCGCTGAACAACCCCGACGCCACCGACGATGAACGCATCATCGCCACCTTGCACGATCTGGTCGAAGATACGCGCGAGATGCCGGAAGACTATCAGTGGACTTTGCAGGACCTGCTCGACGTCGGCTTTTCACAACGCATTGTCGACGGTGTAGACGCCGTAACCAAACGGGAGAACGAGAAGTATTTCGATTTTATCGTCCGATGTTCACGCAATCCCGAAGGGCTGCACGTTAAGCTCGACGACCTCGGCAATAACATGAGCAAGGCCCGTAATAATTACCTGCCCGAGCCGGAAGATCAGGAAAGGGACAAAAAATATATTCTCGCAAACAATTATCTCCTCGCCGTGAAATCCGGCGACATCGCGCCCGGTACTCGGTTTGGCGCATGGCTGGCGCAGGCCACCCCCGAACTCCAAGGCAGGGGCGGTTGGGAAATATTCGACAAGTACAGTAGCGAAGGGCGGCCCTCCGCGCCTGCGCCTGTTTTCCGCGGCATGCAGCCCTGAGAATATTCCCGTGAATGATCTCTCCGGCGTGATCGCGAAATGGGGTCTGTCCAATGCGCGCATTCTTGCCCGCACGCCGACCAGCGATGTTTATCTTATCGACCTTGCCAATGGCGGCAATGCCGTCCTGAAGATCTTGAATGAACTCGGAAAAAAAGATGAGAGCACCGGCGCTTTCGCGCTGCGCTGCTTTGACGGCAAAAGCGCGGTCAGGCTGCTAGCGCATGACGACACCGCGCATCTGCTTGAATATGCCGCCGGGGAAGACCTGACACAAATGGTGAGAGAGGGACGGGACGACGAGGCGGCAACCATTATCGGAAAAGTCTTGCGCGAACTGCATGATGCGTGGCCCAGCCATCCGCCCGCCGAATTAAAACCGTTACGCCTCTGGTTTCGGGCTCTTTTTGAACAAGCC
>DATJGZ010000156.1:0-2723 GCA_035494535.1 Patescibacteria group bacterium
GTGATCCCGGCGGAGAAAAGCCTGCTGCGCGGCATCGACAAAATCCGCGCCATCCCGACCACGATCATTCAGGGCCGTTATGACGTGATCTGCCCGATTTTCACGGCGCACAAACTGCATGCGGTATGGCCGGAGGCCGACTACATCGTCGTGCCCGACGGCGGCCACTCGGCGCTCGACCCTGCGATCCGCTCGCGGCTGTTGGAAGCGACCGAGAACGCGAAAACGATCAGGTGAAAATCAGGTCAGGCCGAACGTATTGACACCGGCGTCGGAAAGGCGCCGCAGGATGGCTCGTTTCTCGTCCGATTCCGGAAGAAGTTTGTAAAGACCCATATCGGTCCAGCCTGTGAAGCCGCGCAGGGTTTGCCGTGTTCCGGTGGACCAGTCGTTGAATATCTGGTGCGCTCTCCGGTTCCAGCCCTCGATTTCCTGAAGTTCCGTTTCCGGAAGAGAATGATTGGCCTTGGCCTCGGTCAGCGCCCGGTCGTATATCGGCAGCATTTCGCGAGCGACCTCGGCGAATTCCTCCTCCGGGGCCAGAGTAATGATGGAAATACCGTGACCAAGTTGTGTTTCGTGTGCGGGCATGCCGATTTCTCCACGTTGCAGGATGAACCGGAAACGTTCCTAAAGAATGGCCAAGGTTATGTCAAGAAGAAATTCAACTGTTCGCCACGCTTGACCGTTCCTTGCCCACACAGTGTAATCCGGGACTGATGAACGCAAGGAGTAACGCTCATGAACTTCAAAACGCTCAAAGACTTCGACCTCAAGGGAAAGACAGTGCTGCTGCGCGCGGATCTCAACGTCCCGGCGAAGGACGGCAAGGTGACGGATTCAACCCGCATCGACCGCCTGAAACCGACGATCGCTTACCTGGTCGAACAGGGTGCGAAGACGCTGGTCTTCTCCCACTTCGGACGGCCCAAGGGCGGCCCCGACCCCGAATTCTCGCTGGAGTTCCTGACCGGCCCGCTGCAGAAAAGCTGGGGCGTCGCCGTTCCGTTCGCCGAGGACTGCATCGGCCCGAAGGCGAAGAAGCTGCGCGACAGCCTCAAGCCCGGCGACATCGGGCTGCTGGAGAATTTGCGCTTCCACAAGGGCGAGGAAGCCAACGACAAGGCGTTCGTCAAGGAACTTGCCGCGCTCGGTGACATCTATATCAACGACGCCTTCTCCGCCGCGCACCGCGCGCACGCCTCGACCGAAGGGCTGGCGCATGTCCTGCCCGCGGGCGCCGGGTTGCTGATGGAGGCGGAGCTCAACGCCCTGCACGCGGCGCTCGAGAAACCCGTCCACCCCGTCGCCGCCATCGTCGGCGGCGCCAAAATATCCACCAAACTTGAGCTGCTCGGCAATTTGATCGAAAAGACCGATGTGCTGATCCTCGGCGGCGGCATGGCCAACACCTTCCTGTTCGCACAGGGCTTCAACATCAAGAAGTCGCTGTGCGAGTCCGAGATGGCCGATCAGGCCCGTGCCATCATGGAGAAGGCGAAGAAGGAGAAATGCGAGATCATCCTGCCCGTCGACGGCGTCGCCGCGGCGGAGTTCAAGGCCGACGCGCCGCACGAGACCTGCGGAGTCAACGTCGTACCCGACCACCATATGATCCTCGACATCGGCCCGCTCACCGTCCAGAACCTCGAGAAGAAACTGGGCTCATGCAAGACCGTCGTCTGGAACGGCCCGATGGGCGCATTCGAGCTCAAGCCGTTCGATCGCGGCACCGTCGAGCTGGCGCAGTTCGTCGCGAAGAAGACCAAGGCTGGCAAGCTCAAATCGGTGGCCGGCGGCGGCGATACGGTCGCGGCGCTGGAGGAAGCGGGCGTGGTCGATGATTTCACCTACGTCTCGACCGCGGGCGGCGCGTTCCTCGAATGGCTGGAGGGCAAGACCCTGCCCGGCGTCGCCGCGCTGGAGTCAGCGGAGAGTGGACAGTCGAGAGTAGCGAGAAAGTAAAAATAGCTCTTGCTCTAAACTCAACACTCTAAACTCTGCACTAGCGCGAGCGCCGGACGATGCGCTGCGCCACTTCGGGGCGGACGCTGTCGAAATAGGCCAGCACTTCCATCATGTCGTGCTGATTGACGATGCGCTCGGGCGAACGCATGCGGTTCGTCATCAGGTAGATGCGCGAGAAATCCGGCTTCTGCACGCCGAGCGCGCGGCAGGCGATGGCAAGACCCTTCGGGCAGGTTTCACGTAATGAGTCATGGATGCGGGCGACCGGCACGCCGCTGTATTTGGCAAAGAAGGCAATGAAGGTCGCAATCTGCCCGCGCTGGAGCGTATCCATCATCACCTGCATATTGAGCATCCCGAGCAGCGAGAATTTCTCGGCCGCGTCGATCATGTGCTTGCTCGGCATGAAGACGGAGGATGGCGAGTCCGAGAACTCGACCACGATATCTTCGGCCACCTGCTTCACGGCCTCGTCGCCGACGTCATAATATGTGCGCAGGTAAGCCTTGAGCTCGGCGCCGACATGGGCGTAGAGCGAGCGCGCAAGTGCCTCGGGTATTTCCGGGCGGGCCAGCAGCGGCCGGGCGATGGTTTCGTTCGTCTTCGCCATCTCACCGAGGATATTGATAGCCGCTTCTGTAAGGCAGATGCGCTCGTTCTTCGACAGCACGACGGCGGTATCGATGTCCCGCGTCCCGGCGAGCATGTCGATGACCGGAGAACTGAGTTCGCCGCGCGCGGCGATGGCCTGCCAG
>DATJGZ010000157.1:0-5784 GCA_035494535.1 Patescibacteria group bacterium
TTATCAAAGGTCGCGTTGCCGGTACCGTGCAGCGTGTTGTTGATTGTCGTCGCGCCACCGACCGTCAGCGTGCCGGTGAAGGAACCGTTACCCGTCGTATCGAGGTTACTGGCGACATTCACTGTACCGCCGGGCGCTGACACATTGCCGGCGACACTGAGGGTATTGCCGAGAGTTGTCGCGCCGGTGACGTCGAGAGTCGAGCCAGCGGTAACTGCCCCGGTCGCCGCCAGAGTGCCGCTGAATGTTCCGCTCGAAGCCTTTAGCGAGCCGTTCACGTCCAGCGTCGCAGACGGCGTCGGATTGTTAATGCCGATCGATCCCGACCCGCTGTAAAGTCCGGTGCCGAAGATCGTGTTGCCGATATTCAATGTGTTCGCGGCAGCGGCGCTTCCGTCCATCGTGGTGCCCGTTCCGCTACTGCCGATGAAAATGTTGCCATTGCCGGTGGCAATGTTCTTGCCGGCGTTATAGCCCAGCAGAACGTTGTCATTGGCTGTCGTCACCGCCTGACCGGCGTTAATGCCGGCGGCGGTATTGCGCAGCGCGCCGGAGATGAGATTGCCGCCGTTATTGCCGAGGAACAGATTGGCGCCGGTGGCGGAGTCGCTAACCGCATCGGTCAATGAGTTCAGGTCGGAAACCATGGATCCGGCAGAAATGAACGATGTGCCGTTGCAGATTTCGAGCACACGGCTGCCGGGCCCGCCGGTGGTGTTGATGCGCAGCACGCCGTCGTTAGCGCCGTTGCAGCTGGCATCCGGCATCTGCACCTGCGTCGGCAGATTGAATAGACCGCCATTGGCCAGGTTGAGCTGGCTGCCCGCACCGAAATTCGCGGTTCCCTGAAAATCGGCCGTCTTGCCGCTGGCGAAGGTCGCGTTGTTGGAGATGTTGACGTCCTGGCTACCGGACGGCGTCAGCTTGCCCGATTGCAACGTCCATAGGCCGCCGCCGCCCATGGTCTGCGCCTCATCGAAAGTCCACATGTCGATGATGTCGTCACCGCCCTTCGTGACATATGCCGGGTCGTTTCCGCAGGTCGTCTGGAACACGCGGTCGGGGCCGGCCGAGATCAGCGCAATGACCGTTTTGTCGGTGGCATTCGTACCCTGAAGCAGGCCAGCCGAGCATCCCCCGCCCGACGTTGAAGTCCCGTGGTTCCAGCCGCAATAGCCGACCTGCGTGCCCCACGGATCGGTTTTCGCCGCGCCGACTGTGCTCGGGATACAACCGCCGCCTGTAAGGCTGATTGTGCAGCTGCCCCCCGTATCAGGCGGCGAAGGCTCGACAGAACCATCGCCATCGCAGTCGCCGGCGGTGGTGACAGCATTGAGAGCGACAAGCTTGCGGGCGATCTGAAGTTGCGAGTCGACCTTGGCCTTCTGGTTGATGGCCATCATGGTCCCGACGGGCCCGCGCATCAGTGTCGCAGTAGCAACACCGATCACGCCCACAAGCGCAATTGCGCCGAACAGCGTGAAGAACACGTTGCCGCTTTCACCCTGACGCTTAACGCTCACTGTCCAAAAGCCCCGTTATTTTGCGCGCATGCATGTTGATGCTCACGCCTGAATTGAAAGAAAAAATCAGAGTTTTCCCGCCCTGCCACAGAACGTGTCCGTAACTTAAATTTTCTCAGGAATTGGTTAGAAAAAAGATAATGCTATTTGCAGAAAGTTATGTGCTTACAAACGGATGCGAGCAGAAGAAGGAGTTGAGGAAGGGAATGACCTCTCCGCAACTTCACCGCGGATATGATCATCTTCTATTATCATACTGATTTTGATGAATTTATCAATCCGCCATAGCCATCACTGAGCGGAAGGTTATACGGTATTAATCGCATACCGGATATTAATGAGCTAAGAAATTGAATTATAATTACCTTTCCTACCGAATAGCTCCGGGCTTGCGCGCCGCGTGCCGTAACCTTATGTTCCAATAACTGTTTCAAAAACCAGGCTCCGCAAAATTGACATCTGTGACAGCCCCGCCGAAAGACCCCGTCGTCCACGCCCGTCCGCTGTCCGAGATTCTGGACCAACTTCGCTATAATCTGTCTTCCGACATTCTGACAACCGGCATGCTGGTCAAGGCGCTGCACGAACGGGGCATCGGTGCCCTCATGGTTCTTTTTGCACTGCTGATTATGATCCCGATCCCCGGGCTCAATACGCTTTCCGGAATACCGTTGGTTCTGTTGTCGGCGCAACAGGCGCTCGGCCGCCACACGGTCTGGCTGCCGCGCCAAATTATGGATAAATCCTTAAACCGGAAAGACACTCTGGACGCCATCGCAAAAATCCTTCCCCTCCTGCGTAAACTGGAATTGGTCCTGCGTCCGCGCATGATCTGGGTCACGACCGCCGGTAAGGCGCGTCTGTTCGGCGCCATGAGCATCGTCATGTCCCTGTTCGCCAGCATTCCGATTCCGCTCACGCATACGGTGCCGGGGTTCGGACTGTTGCTGATCTCGCTTGGCACAACTCAGCGCGATGGACTGGCGATTGTAGCTGGCGCGGCGATCGGAATAGGCTATATCGTTCTTGTGGTGGGGGCGATTGCCATTCTGGGGCCGCATGCCTTCGAGATCATTCACAATATGGTCACGCACGCAAAATGAAAATCGTCAAACAACTCCTTTCAAACGCCCGGTTTGTCAGCGGCGGCATTCTGCTTGCATCCGTCGCCGCGCTCGGCGGCGCCTATACGGCGCAATACGCGTTCCATTTGACTCCCTGCCCTCTCTGCCTTGCACAGCGCGCGCCTTATGCGCTCACATTCCTGTTGGGATTGGCCGGGCATGTCTTCGCGCACAGGAACAAGCCGAAAAAAACAGCAATGTTCGTTGCGTTATGCGCGCCGATCTTTCTCGTCGGCGCCGGCATCGCCTTCTATCACAACGGCGTCGAGCAGCACTGGTGGGAATCCGCCGTCGAGGGCTGCAAGGTGAATTTCGGCGCCGACGACCCGACCCTGACGCTGATCCAGCGGATCGAAGCGACCGCGCCCGCGAAATGCGACCAGATCGCGTGGCAGGATCCCCTCCTGCATATGTCGATGGCGGCTTGGAATATAGTGATTTCAGCAGCACTTGCCGTCGGCAGCCTGCTCAGCTCTATCCTGATCGCCCGCAAGGCGAATGGCTTTTAGTGAATCCCGAACGCGGTGAGAAGCACGGACACAGCGAGTGCGATGCCGCCGTAGAAAAGATAGAATCCGACCGACTGCTTCAACGTGCGCGTCTTCCCGAAATCGAACAAACCCTCGAACATTTTCTTGACCTCATTTCGCTGGAAGCGTTGATTTAAGCCGCTTACAGACGATGAGTCAAGGAAAAGCCGGACCGGCAAGGGCCGGTCCGGCTGTGGAATTACGAATGAAAAACTACGTTACTTGCTGTTGCCCATCGTGGTGAGCAGCGCGATGGGGATCATGCCCAGCATCACGCCCGATGTCCACGCCATGTAGACACCGACGGCGACTATGGCGAATGACATCATGTCGTTCGTGGCTCCCCTCCGTGTGAGGATTGAGCCGCCCAGCCATAATGTAAAGGCTGTGCCTATCACCGTGTGTAGATGCCCGCCGTCAAAGAAGCTGCCGGCGGCTTTAGCATCGGCCATTCCGGCCATGCCCATAAAATGCACAAGTACCGTAGAAAGGCCCGCGATGGCGATCATTTGCGCGACATAGAACCAGAACGCGCCCATGACATCCCTCTTTGCGCCTACATCAGAGCTCCCAAACATGACAACCTCCTTTTGTTTGGCCGTGACTCCGTATCAGTCCACCAGTTCGGTGTCCCAATACAGAAAGTCCCCCCAGCTTTCGTGCAAAAAGTTTGGAGGGAATTTTCGCCCGTTCTCCTGCAGCTCGTAGATAGAGGGCTGCCAGGGATCGTTGATCGGAAACATGCCGCATTCCGACGGAATCATGTTTCCTTTCCGGATATTGCATTGCTGGCACGATGTGACGATATTGCTCCACAGCGTGCGGCCGCCGCGCGAGCGGGGCACCACGTGATCGAAGGTGAGCTCCTGCGTGCGGAATTTGCTGCCGCAGTACTGGCAGTTCCAGCGGTCGCGCAGGAAAACATTGAATCGGGTGAAGGCCGGGCGCCGCGCCGACGGGATATATTCTTTCAAGGCCAGAACGCTGGGCAGCCGGATTTCGTGGCTGGGCGAGCGCACGACGCGCTCATATTCGGAAACGATAACAACGGAGTCGCGGAACACGGCCTTGAGCGCGTCCTGCCAGCACCAGACGGAAAGGGGGAAATAGCTGAGCGGCCTGTAATCTGCGTTCAGGATCAGCGCCGGGCATTTTTCGAGTGGCGTCGTAAAATCCATCGTGGACTGCTCCTTTCCGGGTTCTGCCCTCCCCTTGATGGGTCCAGAGAGCAGTTTAGTCAGAGCGGCAGTACACAATATTATTATATCGGATTTTAACCATTTCGACTAGGGAAAGCGCCCAAATACCGTTATTGCGCCGCGACAGTTACGTATAATATTTCACACGTTTACCAACGCGCGCAACGGTCTTTCAAAGCCTAATGAAACGTTAAAGAAGGATGCGCTGCAAAAACTCGGAGCCTTCCTTGAGGCCGCGCTCGTCGATGCTGTGCGCGAGGCCGGGCGTGATGCCGCCGGTGAGCGGGAAATTGGCCTTCTCGAGGATCTCCTTGGCGTCGTGATAGGCCTGCACGGGCAACACCATGTCGGCGTCGCCGTGGATCAGGTGGACAGGGATCTTGTTCAGTGCATTGAAATCGACCCCCGATTCCCACACCACAGCACCGGAATAGCCCAGAACCCCGGCGATTTTCTGCGGAAAGCGCGGGCCGACGTACAAACTCATCATCGTGCCCTGCGAAAAGCCGACCAGCGCCGTCTTTTCCGCCGGAACTTCGAACTTTTCCATCTGCTCGGTGATGTAATTGTCGAGAATGGAGGCTGCTGCCTGCACGCCCTGCAGAATCTTCGCGGGCGTCCAGTCCTGCAGCGAAAACCACTGGAAGCCCATCGGCCCCATGTCGCAGGGAAACGGCGCGTTGGGCGAGCAGAACACGGCGTCCGGAAGGTCCATGCCGAAATGCGGCGCGAGGCCGAGCAAATCGCGGCCGTCGGCGCCGAGGCCGTGCAGCAGGATCACCAGCTGTTTGGGTTTATTTCCGGAGGCAGGACCGAACCCGTATGTCTTCAATGCTTTCATGGACAAGCATTTAGCATGAAGAATATGATTTGCAAATGAGCGTTGTAACCCGTTTCGCCCCCTCGCCCACAGGCCGTTTGCATATCGGCCATGCCTACTCCGCCCTGTTCGCGCAGCAACAGGCGCAGGGCGGCAGGTTCATATTGCGGATCGAGGATATCGACGTGACCCGCTGCAAACCCGAATTCGAACAGGGGATTTACGAGGACCTGTCGTGGCTGGGTTTGACATGGGAACAGCCGGTCCGGCGGCAATCCGAGCACCTGCCCGACTACGCTGAGGCGCTGCACAAGTTGCAGGAGCAGGAACTGGTCTATCCGTGCTTTTGCACGCGCAAGGACATCGCGGACGAAATCGAGATATCTGGCGTCGCGCCGCATGGGCCGGAAGGGCAGCTCTACCCCGGCATCTGCCGCAAACGCAGCGCGAACGAGCGGCGCGACAAGATCGCGGCCGGGCTGCCGTATGCGTGGAGATTGGACGTGGAAAAATCAATGAAAGCCCTCTCCCTTCAGGGAGAGGGTTTGGGTGAGGGAAAATCCACGGGCGGTGCCATCCCTCACCCCG
>DATJGZ010000158.1:0-9811 GCA_035494535.1 Patescibacteria group bacterium
TCAGAATGACAGCGTGAAGTCCTCTCCGTGCGGTCTCTACACTCTGTCCACAAACTGAATCCCCGCTTTCGCGGGGATGACAATGTTGCCAATGAGACCTAACGCCCGGTCGCGCGAACGGGCTTGAGCTTGTAGTCCTGAATCAGCGCCTGCGCCGGGATGCCCATTTCATCATGCAGGCTGCGCACCATCTCCATCGTCAGCTTGCGCCGCTTGTTCAGAACTTCGGACGCGCGGCTTTTGGAGCCGAGAATGCGCTCAAGGTCCCGCCGCTCCAGCCCCAGCGCCTCCATGCAGTGCTCAATGACGGCGATGGGGTCCGGGTTGTCGATCGCGAAATGCTGCTCCTCATAGACCGAGACGAGCGTGACCAGAATGTCCAGCTCGTCGCCTTCCTTTGAATTCTTTTTCGCGTGCATGAGCGCCTCGATGCGCTGCAGCGCCGCCTGATGGTCTTTCCGGCTTTTGATCGGCTTTATGTTCATGTTCTCTCTCCTTCAGACTTTGCGGGCGTCGATCCGGTCATAGGCTTCGTGCGTGCCGACAAATCGTATGTACAGAACCCTGTACGGATAGTTGACCTGCGCCACCAGCCGGTACTTGTTGACGGCGATATTGAACACCACGCGCCCCTCCGGCAGGATGCTGGCATTCTGGTAGCAGGCCTTGACGTCATGCGGACTTTTCCAGTCGGCGCTCGACGCCACCTTGTACCACGCCTTCAAAGGCTGCTCGCTGTCCGGATAGCGGGCCCAGAAATCCTTTAACGCCTTGCGGGCGATCACGCGCATTTATGGCCTTGATATTCTCATTATAACAAATTCCCAATTTGGGAACAAGTTCCAATGTTCCCAAATTGGGAACATTATAACATCTTGATTCGGAAATACAATCGATCACAATCGTGGTTTTTTGCGCCTTGTCCCTGCTGGAAACAGGGCTTAAACTGTCCCGATGCAAACGCTAGTCTGGTTCGAGGAAAACAGCGACGGCGAGATTGTCGAGCACCCGGCGGTGGCGCTCAAGGAAGCGCTCAGCCTCGCCGCCAAATCCTATGCCGCCGCGGGAGCCAGCTGCCCGGTGTTCGGCCTGATGTACGACGCCGATACTTATCTCGAATTCTTCATGGATGCGCCGGACAGCGTCGGCTGGCAGTTCGAGATGCCGAAAACGCGCCGGGACCCCAAGGCGAAGCAGGGGTTTTTCGAGCGCCACTTCGGCGCGTCGTTCCACCATGAGGGGACGCTGAAGTCATGGGGCGAGATCGAGGCCAGGATTACCGAGTATTACACCGCCGGGCCCGCCGGCATGTGGTCGTCCCTGCGCCGGACGGGCGCCCAGGGCTGAATGGCCCATCAATCCCATCGTTTTTACGGAATGTCGCGCATCTATTAGCATTCACTCATAAAAAGCCCTTATTTCATAAAGGATTGAACGATTTCGCAGCAGGCTTTAGAATCCTCGCAAACTGCGCGAAGGGGACGCCCGCATGACCGAGATGGCCTGGTATTCAATCGACCAAAAGGGAAAGACGCAGGACCATCCGCCGGTCAAGCTCGAGGAAGCATTGCAGATCGCGCGCAAATACTACGCCAACGCCGAGAAAACGTACCAGACCGCCGAGGAGGGCATCGCCGAGACCATGTTCGGCTTCATGCGCGACAAGACCACCTTCATCGAATTGTGCATCAACGGCCCGGCCGACATTTCCTGCCGCTTCGAGATGCCCAAGAAGCCGGACGCCATGTTCTTCCGCGGCGTGTTCCAGCGCCAGACGCTCCTCGCCTCGATCGAGGAGATCGAAAAAACCATCACCGACTTCTACACCCGCGAGCCGATGCAGTTCCGCGAGCGCCGCGCCGCCCGCCGCGCGTGAGAGCCCTCGCCGCCGCTCTCGTCTTCCTTGTCCTCGCGGGCCCCGCATATGCCGACGATGAACCGAGCGCCGCCGCGGCGTTCGACAGCCCGCAATACGTGACAATATCGGGCTATAACGGCGACGCGATGGAGCCGTTTCTTTCGCGCGACGGGCAGACGCTGTTCTTCAATAACCTCAACGACCCGAAGGTCAACACCGATATCTACTATGCGACCCGCATCGACACGCTGCACTTTGCATTTCAGGGGCCGGTCGACAAGGTCAACACCGATAAGGCGCTCGAGGGCGTGCCGAGCATGGACCGCGACGGCCATTTCTATTTCATCTCGCCGCGCGATTATAACTGGACGCTGGCGACCGTCTGGCGTGGCGTTTATTCATCGGGCCGGGTCGACGGCGCGCGGCTGGCCGACGGGGATTTGAGCCTCGGCGCGCCGGGCTGGTTCACCATGGACGCGGAGATCAGCGCCGACGGCTACACCCTCTATGCCACCGACAACCGCCGCCGGCGCTTCGGCGGCGGGGTGCCGGACACATCGCTGTTCTTCCTCGCCGACCGGATCGGACCGGGACAATTCCGCCGCTCGCAGGCGACGGCGTTTATCATGCGGCTGGTCAACGACCCGGACGCGCTGCAATACGCGGCGGCGACCTCGGACGACGAGCGCACGCTTTACTTCACGCGCTTTTACAGCGAGCGCAGCGACATGGGCATCTGGGTCGCGACGCGGAGCGACAAGATGCAGCCGTGGGGAGTCCCGGAGCGCATAACCGCGATCAAGGGTGCGGCCGAAGCGCCGACCGTCACGCCGGATAATTGCGGCATATATTTTCACAAGCGCGAGATCGACGGCCTCTTCCACGTGCTCTATGCCCATCGCACCGCCTGCGGGGGCGGCGACCAGTGAACGGCCCGGACGGCCAAAACCTGTCCGGGTTCTGGACCGGGGTCTACGACTACCCCGATACGCACGAGCAGCCGGTGCCGTTCAACGCCGTGATCCGCGACGAGGGCGGGAGCATCAGCGGCGAGATCATCGAGCCCAACACCTTCGCGAAATGCAACGACCGCGAGCTGTTCGCCGTCCTGTCAGGAACGCGCAGCGGCAGCGATGTGCATTTCGTGAAAAGCTACGAAGACCTGCCGGAAGCGGGCCATTGCATCGCCTATCGCGGCACGCTCAACGCCGACGGGACGAAGCTCGAGGGGCAGTGGAGCACGATGGAGCCGGGCTATTCCTATTCCGGCCCGTTCGTGATGAACCGCAAGTCGGGCAAAAAGGCGGAGCAAAAGGTAAAAGAAAAGGCCGGGCGCGAAGCGGCGCGCACCGGCCCTGAAGAAAAGTCGTAATTTATTTTATTCGTCGCCTTTCGGGTCGACGGTGGCGGAGGAAGAGCTATCGTCCGCATCCGCGTTGTCCTCGATGTCCTCCTTGGCTTTTTTCATCGTCTTTTTCATTTCGCCTGAGGCGGGCTCATTCTTCGCCACTTTCTTCGCCACCTTTTTCTCTTCGACGGGCGCCGCCTTCTCTTCGGCTACGGGCGCCAGCGACGGGAAGATGGTCTCGTCCTTCAGCGCCTGCATGACCGCCTTTTTGTATTCGAGGCCCGGCTCGTCGCTGCGGGCTTCTTTCGGATCGAGCGACATGACCGGCGAGCAGCCGTCGATCAGCAGCCCGTATTCGTTGCGGCCGGCGAGGATCAGGTATTCCTTGCCCGTGTTGAAGGTGACGTAGTGACCCCACGCATCGTGCATCTGGATCACGTTGACGGCGCCGCCGGCGTGGCCCTTGTAGATCTTGTCCGCGCTGAACATGGTCTTGAACTCGGGGTTGGTGCCGTTGTTCGATTCGCGGCTGAGGTGCTGCGAGCCGGTCACGCCGCCGGTGAAAATCACTTCCGCCTTATCGACGTCCGCCTGCGCGTTCGCGGGATCGAAGTCGCATGCGCGGGCCGAAGCCGCGCCTAAACATACCGCCATTGCGGCCGTCAGCAATAATGCACCCAGTTTCATAATTTCCTCCCTGTGTGATGATGATGAAACAGGGTATCGCAAACACCCCGGCTTCAAAAGGTGTTTGCGGCGACACGCTTATCTTTTCATATTACCGTCAGTGATGATGATGGTGGTGGTAATGATCGCCGAATACGAAACCGAACGACAGCGACGGCCCGTAGTACGGGCGATACCACGGGTCGTACCACGGATCGTAATAGGCATAGGATGGATAGTAATAAGGGGCCGGAGCGTATACCGGCGGCGCGTAATAGACATCGGGCGGCAGCGGCGCAGACAGCGGCGCCAGATGCTCTTCGGTGACCCGGTAAACGCCCTCGTCGTCCATACAGGCGGTGCCCTGCGCCATGCGATGCGACCCGTCGGCAAAGGTCACGGTGCGGCTATAGGACTGGCACGGCTCGGCTTTCGCGGCAGCGGGCAGCGCGATGGCAAGTGATAGGCCGGCGATCAATGCAAAACGGGCTTTCATCTTTATCTCCTGTTACTCAAACGCACGATGGGGCGCGCCGGTTCGCACCCCTCAAACAGTCCGGTGGGGAAGGGCTATGCGCCCTTCCCCATTAATATTAGTGGTGATGATGGTCCCCGTCATGGTCCCAATCGTGGTGGTCCCAATGACGATGGTCGTCCCGGTCATGATCCCAGTGATGATGGTAGTAGCCGTAGTAAGGCCAGGGGCTATAGTAGTAGTAAACTGGTTCAGGCCGGTAGATCACGCGCGGCGGCGGGGGTGGCGGCGTGTAGATCACGGGGCCGGACGGGAATCCGAGACTCAGGAAGAAATCGGTATGGGCCTGGGCCTGTTTCGGCGCGGCGGTCAGAGCCGCCATCAGGACTCCGGCAGCCACAGTCATTGATAAAAGCTTTTTCATGGTCTGTTTCCTCGCTCATTGTTAAGCAGATCACATTCATTCACTTCACGACCCTTAGTACGAATCTGCGGCCCCGAACCCCCGCGCCTAATTAAGGTATTTCTGCCACAATTGCCATTGATTTTCCGGAATAATTCAGCACTATTGGCCGAAACGCGTGGTGGTTTATATTAAATGACTGGTTTTATCTCAAAAGGGGGTCACCATGATCAAACTGCGTATATATACCGGCCTTATCGCGGCCGCCGTCGTAACCTTTGGCGCATGCCAGCTGGCTCACGCCTATTCTAACGATGCCGCGCCTGCACCGAATTCCGCCGCCACGGCAACAAGTGGGGCATCTTCGGGGGCAGCGACTGGAAGCGCCGCTGAGGCGGATAAGGCGGCGACACCCGAAAATCCGCCGATAACCAGCCAGGACATTGACGCGTCGAAGAGCATCGGTCAGAACGTCGCGCAGTCTCCGAGTTTCGCCACTCTTTACAAGGCGCTCACCGCCACGGGGCTCGATGCTTCTCTCGGTGCGGGTGGCCCTCTCGTTCTATTCGCACCTGACGAAGGTGCATTTGCCAAGATTCCTGCGGACCAGCTCGCCGATCTCATGAAGGATGAGAACAAGGCGAAGCTCGCTAAAATACTTTCGTATCATGTCGTAGCGGGCAAACTGACGTATAACGATCTTGATAAGCTGGGCGCTACGGGCAACGACATCCCGTTAAGAACGAGTGCGGGCGCCACCATCACAGTAAAAAAGAGCGGCGATAAATGGACGGTCACGGACGAAACGGGTGCCGTGGCTAACATCACCGTATCCGATGCCAAAACAACGAATGGCAATATCTACGTTATCGACACGGTGCTGATGCCGAAAATGTAATGATGGCAAGACAAACGATCAAAGCCCGCGGAAAATCCGCGGGCTTTTTGTTTTCTGGACAGAAAAGCCGTGGCGCTTTAGGATGGCGGCAATCAAAAAATTCACAGGGGCTGGTTTCACGATGACCAAGATATTGTTCGTCTGTTCAGGTAATGTCTTTCGCAGTCTGTCGGCGGAGCGTGCGCTGCGCAGCATCCTGCCGCCCGGCTCGAACGTCGAGGTGTCATCGGCCGGCACGATCGCCGGCAAGGCAAAATTGCGGCAGGATGTTCTTGATGCGCTTGCCCGCTGGGGGGTGGACGGACGCGACCATAAGCCCCGCCTGCTGACGCAGGAGATCGTGGATGACTCCGACCTGATCGTCGCCATGAACACCGACCACCAAAAAATAATTGCCGAGAAGTTCGGCCGCCACGCGCCGCTGTATAATGAGATCGCGACGGGAAGCGCCCTGCCCTTCCCCGACCTGCCGGACGTGGTCGAGCGTTATTGGGAGAAACCGGAGGAATCACGCGTCTTCGTTGACGCCTCCATCGACCGTATCTTCCGCAACCGCGAAATGTTCCTGGCACGGCTCCCGCAATACCTGCCGAAGGCGCCGGCAGGGCCCGGCCCATCCCCCGCTCCTTAGACCTGGAAGCCGAGCCTCCATCGGAACACAAATCCTCGCCGCTTCGTTAGACAAATGAACAAAGGAGGATGTTATGAACAAGGACCGTATAGAAGGTGCTGGCCGCGAAGCCAAAGGCCGCATTAAGCAAGGCGTCGGCAAAGTGACCGGCGATGAAAAACTGAAAACCGAAGGCCAGATCGATGAAACCACAGGCAAAGTGCAAAATGCCGTCGGAGGCCTGAAAGATTCGCTTAAAGAGTAAGTTTGCCGGACATCAGTGTAGAACCTGTGCCACCCAGGCACAGGTTCTATTCTTTTCGCGTTTCCTTTTCAGCTATTGGGCGTTAAATTCAAATAATAGCGCTCGAAGCGGGAAGCCAACGCCAATATGTTCGACACTATGTTCACCACCGGCGAACGCGAGCGCCACCGGATCAAATCTCTCGACGGATTGCGCGCGCTGGCCATTGCGCTCGTCATCGCATTCCACACGCTAATTACCTTCTACCTGGCCGCCCGAAAAGGCGTGACCATCATGGTTTTTGGCTCAATGCACGTGACGTGGTTCTTCATGAATTGCTGGACGGGCGTCAATCTCTTTTTCGTCCTCAGTGGTTTTCTGATAGCAAAACAGTTGGTCGATATTTTTTCCGAGCCGCCGGCATGGCACGGCATCTTGCTGGCCCGCTACGCACGGAAAAGATTCTGCCGGATTGCCCCCGCCTATTATGTCGTCACGATACCATCACTTCTGACGATGCACGGTATGCACGGGATACCGCACGTGGAGTGGCCGTTTGTTCTCGCGACTTATGTGCTCTTCATGCAGGATTATTTTTACCAGACGCTGCTGCAACAGCTCTGGTCACTCGGCGTCGAGGTCAAATTCTATATAATCGCCCCCGCCCTTGTCATGCTGATCGGCAAAATGCGGCTGAATGCCCGCTATCTAACGCTTGGGACTATCATCATTATTCTGCTGCTGGTGAAGATTATCGTTGCGTGGGCGATTCCCCCGGTAACATCGGAGCCGTCCTACGTCGTAAATTTCCGCACGCCGTTCCATATGTCGCTTGATTCCCTGATCGCCGGAGTTGCCGCCTGTTTCCTCTGGCACGACGAACGCTTCCGGCGGCTGCTGAATGCGCCACTGGTGGCAAACGTTCTGTTCGCAGCTGGCACGCTGTCATTCGTATTTCTCTGCGCGTTTACAACGCCGCATTATCTGCGATATCCGGAGCCCGTGACACTTTTCTCAGAAACGTTTTTCTTTACGTTTGTATCCGCGTCCTTTGCTGCCATGCTGCTCGGGCTACTCGGCCCCTGCGCAATTGCGCCGTTGTTTGCATCCTGGCCGGTGCGCATTGTCGCCGAACTTTCGTACAGCCTCTACCTCGTGCATCTTCTGTTCGTAAATATGGCGCTAAGGTTTGCACACGACAGCATTCCGAATCCTTCGAACCAGACCATGCTGTGGTGCTCGTCTATCATATGCCTGCTGGTCTATGCCATGCCGATCGCCGCTATCATCTATGTCTGTGTCGAGCGTCCGATCAATCGCTGGGCCCATAAGCCGACTAGGATTCGTGCGGAATCTAGCAAGTAAACGGCCCATTAATTGTATTTAATTAAACTATGCAGTTATTATATCAAATTTAATTTGACATATTTTGAAGGGCCCGGATAGAGTCAGGATGCTATCAACGCTGCCTTCCCGTGGGGCAATCCCATGGCAGCGAATCAAAGACGGCCGGCCGGGCTCTAATCCTGCCGGCTGTCGGTTTTTTTAAGATCCTGCTCGTAGATTGACTGGCCCCCCGTCAGCGGCTTGGCCCGCTTCCAGTTCTCCTCGAATTGCTTGCGGTAAGCTTCGGCGATATCGGCATTCTCAATCACAACAATGCGGTTGGGCAGGAAGATGCAGTACTTATCGCCGTAGACGCTATAACCGATTTTTCCGAACAGTTCTTTGGTGCACCAGCGGTATTGCGAGCAGGAGGCGGGGCCGTAACGCTCGGTCACGCCCTCGCGGACGAGAATGCGCTCTTTCAGCCTGTGCTTGATGAAACGCTGGTAGAAATCGAAATGAAGCTGGCGGTTTTTCTTAAGGAAGTTGGCCTCCTCGAAGCTGTGGTGCAGCCCTTCTCCGCCCTTGGCGATCTGGGTCTGGAGCAAATCCTCGAGATAGGCGGCGTAGCCGTGCGGCCCGTCGAATGTTTCGATCTTGAAGACGTCGCGGCGGAAGCGTACGCCATTACCCTCGGTAAATTCGATGCCGTTATTCTCGAACACCTTGCGGATGTGTTCGAGCGTTTTGGTGCGCGGCTGGGACAGCCCGCGGTCGATATTGTTCATGGCCGTAACCGAAATCCCGGCCTGCGCAGCCAGGTCGGACTGGCTCCAGTTCAGAAGGCCGCGTGCCCCGCGCATTTGCTCAAGTGAAATCATGTAAAGCTCCTTAGAAACCGGTATCCTGCGAATTCATAACAGTTTTATAACACACAATTTGAAAATCTTGAAGTTACATTGAATTATATGACTTTGTAATTGACATATTGTTGATTTCCTTATAGGATGCCTGCGGCAACGGCAGAGAATAGGAGTATCGCATGGAAAAGAAGTATCACATCAAATACGCCGCCATTTTTGGCAGCGTCGCGGTCGACCGCTTTCTCATGCGGCACATCTACATGCGCGGCGGTGTCGAGGATGCCGACAAAAGAGGCATTACCGGAACTCTGGACGATCAAACCGTAAAGGCTTATCGGCGCATGGGCGCGGATCTCGAGGAAGTAGGGCCTCGCCCGCTATCACTATAACTGCGCAGTTCGGAGTCCAATTAACATCAGCAAGAAGCTCGCCGGGTCGCGCAAAAACTGCGTATCTTTTGTGCCAATCCTCTAGTGTATTATTCTCAGAAACTGGTTTCCGGGAGGAAGACCTCGAGGGTTGAATGATGTCGGCTAATGAGAATGAACCGGACAAGCCTTTAAATTTACTTCGCTTATTTATCATGCTGTCTTTGGCCGCATTTGCGATTCTCATTATCGCCATGTGCTGGCCGGACAAGCAGATGGTCTCGCGCGACATTGGCTGCACCAAAGCGCCTACTAATCGTGGCCGGGATATCTGCAGCGCGATTTCGGCATCCATGGAATGGACGTGGATGGGTCACGCCATCGTCTCGCCTGGTTGGCGCACGACGTGGCCTGGAATTGCGAGGGTCTATTGCCGCGAACACATTACGGCCGCCGATTTACCGGTTCTGGCATCGTTTAAAGGCGGACTTAACGACTGGCGGCTTGAAAGCGGCGCCGAGGAACTAACATATCTTGTCAAGAATGCTGATGGCAAAGGCGACGCACCCGAGAATAGCATCTTCAATCCGAAAAACCCGTCATATGTTCTGAAAGGCGGCTGCCGCTGACCGCAGGCCGGTAACTTGATCCACCGTACAAATGCCTGATACGCTCACCGCCATGAGAGTTGCCGCCATTGCCCTGTTGCTTCTGTTTCTATCTCCGGTCCCCGCATACGCCGACAATTGCGC
>DATJGZ010000159.1:0-4262 GCA_035494535.1 Patescibacteria group bacterium
AGTCGGCCACAGGCGCCGTGTCCTTCACCGGGTACCACAAAATATATATGCCGGTCGGCCAGCGCTTGTAGGCTTCACGCAGTCCCTTCAGCATGCGGTCGAACTCATCCGTCGCCTCGAACGGCGGATCGACCAGCACCAAGCCGCGGCGCTCGGGCGGCGGCAGCTGGGATTTCAGCAGGCCGTAGCCGTCCGTCTTCTCGATCCTGATACGCTTGTCCGTGCCTAGCGATTTTTTAAGGGTTTTGAAATCATCGGGATGCAGCTCCCCTGCCATGAAGCGATCGTTCCGGCGCAGCAGGCTTTTAATGATGGCAGGTGAACCGGGATAGAACCGCGGGGCCTTCCGGCCTTTGCCGTTGGCATGCCGGACGATGTCCACATATTGCTTCACCTCCGGCGGTGCGTCGGTACGTTCATACACCATGCCGATCCCCGCCTGCGCCTCGCCGGTCTTCTGTGCCTCTTCGGACTCCAGATCGTAAAGGCCGATACCGGCATGTGTATCGAGCACGAAGAATGGCTTGTCCTTCTGCCGCAGGTGATCGAGCACCATCACTAGGACGATGTGCTTGAAGACGTCCGCGAAATTTCCGGCATGGTAAATGTGGCGGTAGTTCATCAGGCTTTGTAACACAAAACGTCGGCGTTTTCCCGATTCCAAAATCAAAATCCCTGAAAAATATGGGATTTTCCCGGGCTTGATTAATCAGGCAGAAACCTCGTACGGTTTCCTATGAAAAACCCGACGCGCATCATCATCTACGAGGACCCGCAGGCCATGACGGCCGCGGCGGAACTGGTCGAGCGGCTGAAAGAGTCATTTCCCCGCCATAAAGTTCAAAGCCTGACGACGACACCATTCATGCGTGCGCTTGAGACCGACGCAGCCGCCATCGCAGTAATACCCGGCATCTTCGGCGATGATTGCCGCTACACCGACCTGATGGGCGGCGAGGCCGGGCATCGCAAGATAAACGACTATGTCGCGCGCGGCGGCATTCTTCTGACCGTTTGCGCGGGCAGCTATTTCGTTACGCAGAAAACCGAGTGGCAGCCGCACTGGGGCCCGGCGAAGGAGCGCATGAACATGCGCGGGCTCTTCAACGGCGTCGCGCGCGGCCCGGTCGGCGAAGGCCGCCATGCCGCGGGTTCGCACCATAGTTATGCCGACTGCACGATGTTACCGATCCGTTACAAAGACGCTAACGGAGAGTGGCGCGAGACCGACATCGCTTACGGCAATGGCCCCGCCCTGTATCCGGATGAAAGTCAGCCGGGGCTAGAAATACTGGCGCGTTATCGCGATGTGCCCGATGCGCCGGCCGCCGCCGCGTGGCTCAAACACGGCAAGGGCGCGGTGCTGTGGCTGGGCGTCCTGGCCTATATGGGATATAAGGAATCTTCCTACGACAGCAGTAATCCGGTCACGGCGAAGTATCGGAATTTCATGGAAGAACTGCGCGGCGCGGAAGCCGGAAGGGACGATTTCTGGCGCACGATCGTCGCCCGCATCAAGGAAAAACTGGCCGAGAACCGGCGCGAACCGCCGGCCCCCGACCTGCACCGTTTCGCGCCGTAATGCTGGAAATTCTTTGCGCCTTTGTATAGGATGCCCGGCATGGCGATCCTGATTTACGAAGATTACGTTCATAACAATGGCACTCTATATCGCGCGCTGTGCCAGCATTTCGGCGATTCCCGCGTCGGGTTCGCTGATGCGGGCGACGTCCACGACGGCATTCTGAACGACAAGGTGCGCCTGTTCGTCATGCCAGGCGGCGCAGACCTGTTCTATTGCGAGAAATTAAACGGCGCCGGCAATAAGGCCATCCGCCGCTGGGTTGAGCAAGGCGGTACATATTTCGGCATCTGCGCCGGTGCGTACTATGCCTGCGCATCACTCGAATGGGCGAAAGGAACGGCGCAGGAGATCTCCGGTCCGCGTGAACTCGGATTTTTCAATGGCAAGGCGGTCGGCCCGATCGACGCCTTCACCGAGAATGGCAGCGCCGACAAGTCATGGAACGCCGCGGTGAAAATCAGTGATGATGCCGGCACTGAAACCACCGTGCATTACAACGGCGGCCCACTGTTCGAAGGAACGCCGGGCACGGTACTGATGCGCTACGCGACGATGCCCGGAAAACCGGCTGCGGCGATCGAATGCAATGTCGGCTCGGGTCGCGCCCTGCTGTGCAGTTTCCATCCGGAATCCACACCGCAGAGCTTTGCGGCCGCCCTGTACACCCACAACAACGGCTCGTGGGCGCATGACTGCCGGATCGCCACGCTGCTCACGCCGCACACCGCCGCAATGAAGGCCGTCCGCGCGCGCATCTTCGACCGCGCCGCGCCGGACCTCAAGCAAATCGCGGCATGACGGCGAAGCCCATTCATATCATCGGCGGGGGAATGGCCGGCAGCGAGGCCGCATGGCAAATCGCTCAGGCAGGCGTACCCGTTGTCCTCCACGAAATGCGCCCGCATGTTTCGACGGATGCGCACAAGACGGGTGGCTTGGCCGAGCTTGTCTGCTCCAACTCTTTCCGCTCCGATGACGTGATGAACAATGCGGTCGGGCTGCTGCATGAGGAAATGCGCCGCTGTGGCTCGCTTATTATGCGCGAAGGTCACAAAGCGGCCGTGCCCGCGGGAGGCGCACTGGCAGTCGACCGCGATATCTTCTCGAGTGGCGTCACGAAGGCGCTGGAGGAGCATGACCTCATCACTATCGAGCGCGGCGAGATTGCCGGGCTGCCTCCTGCGGAATGGGACAGCGTCATTATCGCGACCGGCCCCCTCACCTCGCCCGCGCTGGCTGAAGGCATACGCGGTCTGACCGGCGAGGAATCGCTGGCGTTCTTCGACGCCATCGCGCCGATCGTGCATAAGGATTCAATCAACATGGACGTGGCGTGGTTCGAATCCCGCTACGGCAAGGAAGGTCCGGCCGGGACCGGCAAGGATTACATCAACTGCCCCATGAGCAAGGAGCAGTATTACGCCTTCGTCGAGGCACTGTTGGCAGCCGAGAAGACGGAATTCAAGGAGTGGGAGAAGAACACGCCCTATTTCGAAGGCTGCATGCCGATCGAGGTCATGGCCTCGCGCGGACCGGATACGCTTTCATTTGGGCCGATGAAGCCGGTCGGCCTGACCGACCCGCGCACGGGGCGCCGACCATGGGCAGTCGTGCAGCTGCGGCAGGACAACGCGCTCGGCACGCTTTACAACATGGTCGGATTCCAGACCAAGATGAAGTACGGCGAGCAGACCCGAGTGCTGCGGATGATACCCGGACTAGAAAATGCGGAATTCGCACGCCTCGGCGGCCTGCATCGCAACACCTTCATCAATTCTCCCAAGCTGCTCGACAGCGAATTGCGCCTGAAGGTACAGCCGCGCCTGCGCTTCGCGGGACAGATCACGGGCTGTGAAGGCTATGTCGAAAGCGCTGCCGTGGGTATTCTGGCCGGAAGATTTGCCGCTGCGGAAAGACTGGACCGAGCCACGACTGCACCGCCCGCAACGACGGCGCTCGGCGCCCTGCTCAACCACATCACCGGTGGCGCCAATGCCGATACTTATCAGCCCATGAATATCAACTTCGGCCTCTTCCCGCCTGCTGAAGGGGGAATTCCCAAGCGTGACCGTAAACAGTTTATGTCTATCCGCGCGCTGAGGGATCTCGATTCCTGGCTCGGCTCTGGACACTCAAAAGCCGCGTGAATAAGATAAAACGCCAAGCGGGAGGCCCACATGAAACGCATCAATGCGCTCGTTATATTAGCAATCACTGTTTTATTTGCCTCCCCGACGCACGCGCAGCAGCAACAAGCCGCGGCGCCGGCTGACGATCCCACTGTCATCGGCACCCTTATCGAAGTCGAGGGCAGCGCGACCATGACGCGCCCTGGGCAGTCCGCCATTGTCGCGGCGAGCGAAATGCCGGTGCACATGAATGACGTGATCGACACCGCCGCCGGCGCCAAAGCTGACATACTCTTCATCGACAACACAGAAGTAACACTGGGCGAAAAGGCCGAGCTCAAAGTCGACGAATACGTCTACGACCCGGAGAATATGAATTCCAACAAGGGACGTTTCTCGATTCCGCAAGGCCCGTTCCAGTTCGTCACCGGCCAAATCGACAAGGTCAGCAACCCCGATGTGAAGATCAGCACAGCCTATGGCGCGATCGGCGTGCGCGGCACCACGATCGTTGGCGGCAATGTCGATGACTCATACGGAATTTTCGT
>DATJGZ010000160.1:0-2258 GCA_035494535.1 Patescibacteria group bacterium
CCGGCCAGTTGCCGGATGCATGCGAAAATTCATGATTTCATCGGCCAGCCGGTGCAGATCGTACGACAGCGCATTGCGATGCATAGATGTCTTGCGGTGATGCCGGATGACCACCGGCGAAACTGTCACGGGCGCTTCAGACGCGGTGTATATGGCTGCCGGTTTCTGCGGCGGGTTTGCAGCTACAGGGGATGCCGGCATATCCGTCGGAAAGCCTTGCAACCACGCGGCCCGCAGGGCCGTATCGATGCCGTTGGCCGCGGCGCGTTCGTACCATTTCGCCGCCTCGATGCGGCTTTCCGGGACGCCGTCGCCCTTTTCATACAGAAGCGCGAGGTTGAACTGCGCCTCCGCCATATTCTGGTCGGCGGCCTTGAAGAACCAGACGGCCGCGTGCGTCGAATCCCGTCCTATACCGGCGCCGAGATAATAGGCGCGCCCTAAGGCATACTGCGCCTCGGGTAAACCTTTCGCAGCCGCGCTCCGATACCACTTCACCGCCTCGGATTCGCTTTGCTTGACGCCGCGACCCTGCGCATACATCAGGCCATAATTGTATTGAGCCTCGGGCTGCCCCAGCGCTGCGGCGCGCGCTAGCCAGTGCTGCGCCTCGGTTTCATTCCGCGCCACGCCTTCGCCGCCTTTGAGATAGAGGAGCGCGAGGCGCAATTGCGCGTCGGCGTTGTCCTGCCGCGCCGCCTTTTGGTACCAGTAGAGCGCCTTTGCGTCGTCCTTCGGCTGCCCGTCGCCGGTCGCATACATATCGGCGACATGGAGCTGGCCGACCGGGTTGCCCTGGCGCGCGGCCCTTTGGTACCAGGCCGCGGCGCGGACAGGGTCGCGGCCCACGCCCTTGCCGGTCTGGTAACTCTGGCCTAGTGCGATCTCGGCGCGCGGGTCGCGGAAGTCCGACAGCAGCAGCGTGGCGCAGGTGGCGAGAATGACGATTATATAAAGCGTGCGTTTCATGACGTTGTCCAATAGGCCCAACAAACGCGCAGGAAGGCAGATAGTTCAGTATGGAATTACTTCGCGGCCTCTGAAACCGCTTCGGTCGTCAGGGTTTTGCGTTGCCGCTGGCTGGCGGACTTGAGCTGGCCGCAGGCGGCGAGGATATCACGGCCGCGCGGCTTGCGGACGGGTGCGGTGTAGCCGGCATCGGTCAGGATTTTCGAAAACGCCTCGATCCGCTCCGGGCTCGAGCAGGTGAAATCGCTGCCGGGCCATGTGTTGAAAGGGATCAGGTTGATCTTGCAGGGAATGTCCTTAAGCAGCTCGGTCAGGCGCTTCGCGTCTTCATCCGTGTCATTGACACCCGCGAGCATCACGTACTCGAACGTGATGCGGCGCACATTGCTGACGCCCGGATAATTGCGGCAGGCATCGAGCAGTTCGGCTAGGGGATACTTATTATTGATCGGCATGATGCTCGATCTCTGCTCATCATGCGTCGCATGAAGCGAGATGGCGAGGTTCACGTTCAGCTCCTCGCCGCACTGCTTGATCTGCGGTACGACGCCGGAAGTCGACAGCGTGATGCGGCGCTTGCCGATAGCCAGCCCGTCGCCGTCCATGCAGATCTTCATCGCGCGGGCGACGTTCTGGTAGTTGTAAAGCGGCTCACCCATGCCCATCAGGACGATATTGGTCAGGTCGCGGCCGTCGGCGGCGGGGCCGCCCTTCTTGGGCCATTCGTCCAGCGCGTCTCTAGCATGCATGATTTGCTGCAGGATTTCATGCGCGCCGAGATTGCGGACGAGGGGCTGCGTGCCCGTATGGCAGAAGCGGCAGGTCAGGGTGCATCCGACCTGCGATGACACGCAGAGCGTGCCGCGCTCGGCCTCGGGGATGAACACGGTTTCGACCTGCTGTCCGTCGGTCATGGCCAGCAGCCACTTGATGGTGCCGTCGGATGATTTCTGCTCCACGATCACCTTCGGCCGGTCGATCGAGTATTTACCCGCCAGCTGCACCCGGACGTCCTTGGGCACGTTGGCCATCAGGTTGAAATCCTTAACACCCCGCTGGTAAATCCAGTGCCAGACTTGCTTCGCCCGGAAGGCGGGCAGGCGGTCGCCGGCCAGCAGCGCGGTCATCTCCGCGAGGTTCAGGCCGAACAATGGCGTGCGGCCCGACGCGTCGGTGCGCGGGGCGGCGAATTTGCTGGCATGGGAGGCAACGGACATGGCTTAGCTATCTGTTAAAGGGTAAATCGCAGGGCGCGAAACTCTTCGTTTTTTTATCATAGAAAAACGCTT
>DATJGZ010000161.1:0-10075 GCA_035494535.1 Patescibacteria group bacterium
TTTGCGCTCATGCCGGCCATTCCCAGGACCAGTATGTACCAGACGAAGCCGCGTTATCTGTTCGGCAACGACGTCATGCTACTCGATCCTGTTAATACGTCCGCGCCGGGTTTTCACAGATTTTTGAAGAGGACGATGGACATCATCGGCGCCGCCATCGCATTGGCGATATTCGCGATTCCGATGCTTATCGTTGCCATCATGCTTAAACTCGAGGGACAAGGCGGTACGCCCATATACGCCGGCCTGCGGGTCGGCCAGGACGGCCGCCTTTTCCGTTGCTACAAATTCAGAACCATGGAACCGGGCACCGATCATCTGCTTCACGACTATCTCGCGAAAAATCCGGAAGCGAAGGCTTATTGGGACAGATATTTCAAGCTGCCCAATGATCCTCGCGTCCAGACGCGCACCTCGCGGTTCATCCGCAAGGCAAGCATCGATGAATTGCCGCAGCTTTGGAATGTTCTGACGGGCGATATGAGTCTAGTCGGGCCGCGACCCATTCTCGAGAGCGAGATTTCCGCTTATGGCGATCTTATCGAGGAATATGCATCCGTTAGGCCCGGCATAACCGGGCTATGGCAGGCCAGCGGCCGCGCCGGCACCAGTTTTCAGCGCCGCGTTGTCTGGGACAGCTGGTACGTCAGAAACTGGAGCTTATGGGGTGACATCGTCATAATCCTCAAGACGGTGCAGGCGGTGCTGAGCCGTTCGGGCGCAAGCTGACGGCGGAATAATTATTCGGCGGCCAAGGCCGGTCGGAAACCTGATTTCAATAGATTGTAAATCCCGCTGCGCTGCATTTCATAAATCTCGACGCTTTCGGGCTCAGCATGCACAGTACAGCGCGGCAAGGCCATCATATTGGCCGCGTGACGGCCAAAGACATTGCCGTCTTGCGTCGTTACCGCGACCTTATAGCCAGCCTTTTTCGCCAATTTGTATTCACGCGCGCCGCAGGCTCTCGCATCGCCGAAGGGATATGCGAATGTATCGACCGGCCGGTCGAGTAGCGCCTCAAGATCCTCCTTATTCTGCCGTATCTCCTGCCAGGCAGCTTCTTCCGGCAGTCGCTTAAGGAAAGGATGAGTAACCGTATGGCCGCCGATGTCAATCAGCGGGTCGGCAGCAAGGGCTTTTATCTCCTCCGCGCTCATGAAGTATCGGTCGTTGAGCTCTCTTTGGCCGGCCGGAAAATACCGCCGCGCCCGCGCCAGAGCTTCAGGGTCCTGGGTGAGTTCGGCAATTTTTTTCCGATAGAAGCGCCGCGGTTTGCGTTGTTTTCGGGCTAATTCCTCAATCTGGAGCCACCAGGCGTCGATTGTTCGATCAAGTATGCCGCTCGGGACAAAGATTGTTGCCGGGGCATTATGGCTCCGCAAGATAGGTAATGCGATCTCCATATTGTCCCGATAGCCGTCGTCCATGGTCAGGCAGACAAACTTTTGACCTGCTTCCACCAGCTTGGGCACATCCCGCAAGGGCACGATCGGCAGACCGCTTCTTCTGATGTGCCGGAGTAGCCGATCCAGGAATGCGCCGTTAACGACGCCCCGGCAATCAATTCTTGAAGCAGGATCCTTGGTAAATCGGTGGAACATTAATATGGTGCCGAGTCCGCCACGGCGGGGCCGGTAAAAAGAATTCAAGCCGGAATGCCGACAAATTTTTGCGATGACGGGCAGAAGAGCGCTTTTAGCGTTCATGATCGATACCGTCATTTTCATTCGCGCTCGACACAGTCTGATGTCCACGAGGCGGCGGCGTAAAAGGATCGATGGACGATGCATTGCGCACTGATTTTTTAGAATACCCCGGCCGGGCCGCCGCTTCTTCCTTAAGCCGCATCAAGGAAATCAATTTCATATGCGACTCAAAAAATTCCAGAGCGTTTATATGGCGCCGTTCACGCAGCCAGGTAAGTGCGAGCATATATGCATTGCGCTCGGATTCCGGATTCTTCAGCCGTACGACCCCGATGGGAAGGCGACGCCCCCCCACCCGCGGCCGCTTGGCATCAAAAATCTTGATCCGGTCGACGCCGCGGACGGCCTCGAAGCGCTCCTCTATGAGCCAGCTTTTTTTAGGCTCTTGCATAGGGATGGTTGACGCTGGTTTCTACGATCACGGCTTCTCCGATGTAGTGGAGGCACGGGCAGGAATCGAACCCACATATAAGGATTTGCAGTCCATTGCCTATCCGTTCGGCCACCGCGCCTGAGCCACATACAGGTGAAATAACACCTGAAAAAGCCTTTGGTTCCCCGGCGCTCCGGCGGCAAACTTGGATAAATGGAGGCACGGGCAGGAATCGAACCTACGTGAAAAGACTGGTTGTCTTCTGCCTCGCCATTCGGCCACCGCGCCTTAAGTAGTGCATTGCAACAACGACTGGCATGAGGCCGAAGTTCCCACTTCTAATGAGGTAATTATTGATGAGGGATATTTAGACCCACTTAATGTAAATCAACAAAAGCAACACCGCGCCCGCGACGACCCGGTAATAACCAAAAGGCTCGAAACCATATTTTCCGACAAAGCTTATCAACCGGTTCACCACCAGCAACGCCGAGACAAAGGCCGTCACCGTGCCTATCGTAAAAATCGGAATATCATTTGCACTCAGCTGATGGATGTTCTTGTACAAATCGAACACGGCAGCGCCGATGATCGTGGGAATGGCGAGAAAGAATGAAAATTCCGTCGCGGCGCGGCGCTCGACCCCGAGCAATTGCGCCCCGACGATCGAAGCTCCCGCCCTTGATACCCCGGGTATCAACGCCAGCACCTGGCAAATGCCGATGCCGAGGGCCGTTTTGTACGAAATCGCGTCCATGCTATCGGTGCTAGGCGTGCGCACCGATCGCTCGATGAATATCATGGCGATACCGCCGACAATCAGGCTGATGGCGACGACGAGCGGCGAGAATAATACGGATTTGATATAATTATGCAGCAATATGCCCGCCACGGCCGCAGGCAAAAAGGCGAGGATGATTTTCACGCCCATCAGGCGCTCACCCGGATCGGTAAAAAAACCGACGGCGAGGCTGAATACGCGCGCGCGCCTGGCCCAGATCACGGCAAAGATAGCGCCGATCTGGATGACGATGTCGAAGATGCTCGCGGACGCATCGCCACGCTTCAGAATGGCCTCGCCGATGATCAGGTGGCCGGTCGAGGATACGGGGATGAATTCGGTCAAACCTTCGATAACGCCTAAAACGGCACTATCAACAATAGATGCGATATTCATTACGTGGGGATCTTCCTTAACTGCTCTCAGGACTCGGCGCCATACTAAGCCGTAATCAAGTCATTTTGGAGGCCAAAGATGCGAAAAGATTCGCGCAATGAAGATGGGAACTATTTGCGTCCCCGGCGCCGCGTTTTGTCGCGCCTCTTGGCGGAGCACATGGCCTGAAATTATATATGATATGTTAATTGCCTGAATGCACCACCTGCCTTAGGCTCGTGTCATGAAAATCATCTGCTACGTTACGAAGTTCGCCTATTATTGCCAGATCAATTAAGGTGCTTAAAATAAAAAAATTCGGGGAGACCATGTCGTTATATCACGGCACCAGCGCCGGCAACGCCGTCAGAATTCTTCAATCGAACACGGTTCGGCCGAGCGAAGACGGCTATTTCTATTGCTTTGATTCAAACAAGCCCGAAAGCCTGGCCGGCGCTCTCTGCTTTGCGACCGGCGGCTCGCTGCGCGCCGGCTCGTTCGCGAAAGAGGATTTCTTCGCCCACTACGCCCGCCTCAATCCGGATTTTCCGACCGGCATGCGCGGCATGTTCATCAAGGCCGCGCTCAAATCGATCGCCGCGAGTTGGGTTGAAAAGCAAATGAAGTCTGCGACCGGCCCGCTGGACAAATATGCCGCCGTTCTTGTCTTCCGCGACCATGCGGATGCGCAGGCCCAAAGCCGGCAGGGTTTTGTGAATGAAGTAAAAGTGCCGGAAGCGGCTTTGCCTTCGCTGGTCCTTGAGAAAGCCTATGTCGACGATGCCCTTTTGCATCACCCCGATATCGAGCAGCTGCGTCAGCAGGGCCTCACGATCGAGGCTTTGAGCGCTTGCGTCAGCCAAGTAGTGCAGCCGCCTAAATCGCCTAAAAAGTCGGCTGGCCCCAATCCGCAGCCTTAGGGCGTTCGCGCCATTTCACTTTGCGGTCCAAGCGGCGACCGCGTCGGTGAAGATACGGGCAGGTCATTCGACGCCGGCGGCACGGACACCGCAGCCCGTTTAAAGGCGGGACCCGGCTGCACGCCGGTTGTGATTCCGCCGGTGGCGACGGCATCAGCGTGAATGACCGGCGCGGTCGTGTTGTCATTCGCGCGCTTCTGCGCGGGCTGCATCTTCAGGGCTTTCACGCACTCGGCCGAGGCATTCTGCGCCGATTCAACACCGACATTCATGAACCCGACCTCGATGCCGGGCGTTTTTTCCGACGTATCCACGCTCGCGAGCCAGCTTCCGGCAAAGCTTGCGGCCGGTTTGCCGTTCACCGTCGTTCCCCGCGCCAACTCGCTCGAGACCTTGACCAGCGGAATACCCTGCCGCAGGCCGGGCGAGGCGTAACAGCCGAAGCCACCGCCGGCGGATTTATTCGACAGGACGGCGGTGCCAAGTTCACGGCCATCTTTCTTGAAAATGTCATCGGGGTTTTTGCCGAGGATGCGGGCATATTCTTGCTTCGTCGCCTCGATCAGCTGTTTGGGATTGCTGTATTTGGCATTCTCATCGCCGCCGACCAGGCAGGTGATCCAGGTCGTGCCGTCCTTGGTCATCTCCTCGCCGCCGGTGAGCCAGGATTCCTTAATCGTGTCGCCGTAGAAATTGCCGTCGGAATCGGTGATGCGCCGCGGCTGGCCATCCGCGCCCGTGGCTGTGAAATCCTTCCATGGCTGGCCGTTGACCTCGAAGAATACCTTCGAAGAATTCGTATATTGCAGGTCGCGCAGGAATTTCAGCTGCGTTTGCGAGAGGCCGAGATTCTCCGCGCCCGGCACTGCCCCCAGCACCGGGGCCTGCATGGCGCTGATGACGTAGTCGGTCTCGACGGCGGTGTCCATCCCTTCCGCTGAATGGAAGTTGAGAGTCGTACGGCCGTCGGCTCCGCGTTCGATGCTTTTCAGCGTCTGGCCCAGCTGGATCGGCGAGGGAAAACCCTTGTCGCGCGCCATTTGCTCGCATTTTTCCTGCAGCCGCTGCACCAGCGCCGCCGTACCGCCGGGGATCTTGTAGCGCTCGTCGCTGTTGCCGAAAATCGAGAATCCTTCGGTGAAATCGATACCCTTGCCGCTGTCGCCCTGCCCGATCTGGTTGACGAACACCAGCGCCGAGATGTCCTTGAGGTCGCGACCGTTCTCGCATTGATAAGCGTTCTCGATCGCCTTGATCATGGCGGGATCAACCGGCCTGCCCCGCGCCGCCAGCGTGCGGCATTTTTCGTCGAGATATTGCTGCGCCGACATGCGGTCGAGCCGCTGGTTGAACGGCGTCTGCAGCCAGCTCTGGCCGTGCGCCGTTTTGCCCATCTGCGCGTAATCCTTTTTGATCTCCTCAGCCAGCGGAATGAACAGGCCGGTCGCCTTTTTCGGGTCCTGGTCGGGGGTCAACAGTTCGGCGTCGGCGCGGATTGTCCCCGTGCGGCTGTCGAAATAATAGGGTTGGGAATTATCGCCGCCTTCCGGCGACCCGCCAGCCGGATCGGGCGCCAGCGTATCGACCGGCTCCAGCCCGACTTCGCGGCACAGCGCGAGCAGCGAGGTGTGCGTGCTGTCCACCAGTTCGCCGCCCATGTCGAGCGACTTGTTGCCGACGTCGCGGCTGCGGATGACGCCGCCGACGGTCTGCGTGCTTTTCTCATACAGGACGGTGGGGATGTTGTTCTTGAGGTTCTCATACAGCGCGGTCATGCCCGAAAGGCCGCCGCCAACGATTACAACCGGATCCCGGGAGACCATGAAACACTCCTTCTTCGTGATCGAAAAATGCCGGGATGGAGAGGCCGAAAACTGAATACCATCCCTTGTACGTTAGTTTCTTTTTCTTGGCGAAGATTTAACAGAATGTAGTTAATGAAAAGTTAATATCATTATAACACACTGTTTTAACGTTATTATTTCTCGGAAAACCTTGCCGGTTATTGTAAACGCATTTGCCTCTGCACATCTTCTGCACTCGATTTCAGTCACAAATCCTTCACCCCGCCATCGGCTCTGCATCTCGCTCTGAGACAATTTGGAAAGAGCATAAGGAGGCGAACATAATGAAACAGCCGATTGCACAAATCCGACACGCGGCAAAGTGGAAGCTTGCGACCTGCCTTGCACTGGCACTGATCGCCGATATTTTCTTCTATCAGCAAGAGGCCGGCTGGACGGTCGGGGGATTTGCGCTGATGGTGCTAATGGCGGTGATTTTTTTCCACCCATCATGTTTGCGCTCCAGAATTGGTATGGCCGCGACCGCGCTCACTTTCGGCCAGTGTCTGATTTTGGGGAATGATCCAAATCCAATCTCGTTATCGCTTGTGTTGACAGGTTTGATCACGATGGCTCTGACAAGAACCAGCGCGCATTATCGAGACGCATTGAACTGGTTTGAAAGGATGCTGGCTTTCATTTCCTCGGCAGGTTTGCGTCTGTTCGAGGATTCGGAAACACGTCGGAGGGTCGCAAAACGCCGAACGCCTCAAGGCGGAAGATTCGCGAAAGTTCTGCGCGTTTGGACGCTGCCGGCCATCATGACATCCGTTTTCGTGTTTCTCTTCTCGGATGCAAACCCCGTGCTCGAGAAATGGCTCGATGCGATAAACTGGCAGAAATTTTTCGACGTGGTGACATGGCAACGAATCCTTTTCTGGATAGCCGTGTTTTATGGCTTCTGGCCGCTTTTGCGCCCAAAGTTGCCGCCTGCCCTACAGATTTCGCTGCCGGGCCGAAACGCAGCGCGCAGCGGCATCACTTGGCTTTTTTCGCGCGAATCAATTATTCGCTCGCTGATCCTGTTCAATCTGCTGTTCGCCATGCAAACCGTCATGGACATCGTCTATCTTTGGAACGGCGCGCATCTGCCGGACGGGATGACCTATGCCCAATATGCGCACCGTGGCGCATATCCGCTGATCGTCACGGCCCTGCTCGCGGCGGCGTTCGTGCTCATTGCCATGCGCCCCGGCAGCGACAGCGAGAAATCGCCGGTTGTACATGGTTTGGTTTACGGATGGGTGGCCCAGAACATCTTCCTTGTCATCTCGTCGATCTGGCGCACCAACCTGTATATGGAGGAATACTCGTTGACTTATCTGAGGCTCACAGCGCTGATCTGGATGGGTCTTGTGGCCTGCGGGCTGATCCTGATACTTTCCCGCATGGCGCTAGCGAAGTCCAATCGCTGGCTCATAAACATGAACGCGCTGGCCCTCGCCATCGTGCTTTACATCTGCAGCGCCGCAAATCTAGGCGGTATTATTGCCGACTATAATGTTCGGCACTGCCGCGAAGTTACCGGCCGCGGCAACCAGCTGGACTTCGCCTATCTTCAATCGGTCGGCCCGGCCGCCCTGCCCGCGCTTGAGTGGCTTTCGGCAAACCTTCTGGTACAGGAACCGAGCACAGCCAATAACATCGAGATCTATAATAATGGGGTGGTTCTTAACCACCTGCGTTCCGACCTTCAAAGCCGGATGACGAACTGGCGAGCGTGGACCTTCCAGAATTATAGAATTTCACAGCATAACAAGGGCATGATCTGATGGAAATTCAGTCAGTAAAGCGTTATTATCGACCCGGCATGACCAAAAAAATCCTAGTCGTCGACGATGATCCGCATATCCGCGAAGTGGTGACCTTCGCGCTGGAGAAGGCCGGCATGAAGGCTGTCAGCGCCAAGGACGGGCGTGAGGCGCTGGGCTTGTTTAAGGCCGAGCAACCGGCCCTCGCCATCCTCGACATCAGCATGCCGGAGATGGACGGCCTCGCCCTATGCAAGGAAGTACGCAAGATATCGCAAGTGCCGATTCTGTTCCTGTCCTCGCGCGACGATGAGATCGACCGCGTGGTGGGGCTCGAGATCGGCGGCGATGATTACGTCACGAAACCCTTCAGCCCGCGCGAGCTGGTCGCGCGAGTCAACGCCATATTAAAACGCGCGAATGGCGCGCCCGTTGCCAATGACGACGACGGCGAAACTCTGTCGCATGGCCTGATCGTGCTGGAACCCGAGAAGTTCCGGGTGAAGTTCGACGGTCGCGAGGTCACATTGACCTCGACTGAATTCAACATCCTACGCGGCATGCTGGCGCGACCCGAGAAGGTTTTCGAGCGCGACAACATCATCGACATGGCCTATGACGACAACATCCATGTCAGCGACCGCACGGTCGACAGCCACATCCGCCACGTTCGCCAGAAGTTCATTGCCGCCGGCTGCAAGTCGGTGATCGAGACCGTCCACGGCGTAGGCTATAAGCTCGGCACATGCAGATAGGGCTTACAGTCCCGCGCACGCGGCTGCGGCTCGGCACGGTGCTGATCCTCGTCAATGTCGCCTTCCTGATCCTGCCCCTCGGCGCCGCGTTCTTCTTCCGCTTCTACGAGAATGAACTGGTGCGCCAGACCGAGCGCGAGCTGATCTCGCAATCCGCCGTCATCGCGGCCTTATACAAGAGCGAGCTAGCCCAGCGCCTGCCCAACCCCGGCGTCTACGGCATCCCGGTTCCGAACTACAAACCGCCCGAGACGGAAGAGGGCTACGACCCGATCGAACCGCAGCTCGACATGTCCAAGATCACCATTCTGCCGCAGCGCCCGGCAGGCGTGGCGCGAAAGATTCCGCCGCGGCGGGAGGAGTACGCCGCCGGCAAGGCGATCGAGAAAATCCTGCTCGATGCGCGCAAGACGACGCTTTCGGGTGTGCGTATTCTCAACTCGGACGGTATTGTCGTCTATGGCCACAACGAATCCGGCCTCTCTCTCGCCGACTTGCCGGAGATAAAATCGGCGCTCGGCGGCCATTACACCAGCGTCATCCGCCAGCGCGTGTCCAACTCCCCGCCGCCGCCCCTCGCCTCGATCAGCCGAGGCAATCTCATCCGCGTCTTCACCGCCTTCCCGGCCATACAGGACGGCAAGGTTTGGGGCGTGGTCTATGCCTCGCGCACGCCGCAGAGCATCCGCAAATACGTCTACAGCCAGCAAGACCATGTCGTCTGGGCCATCGGCACCATCGCGGCGCTCGTGCTGCTGATGGCGTTCATGACATCGTTCCTGATCTCGCGGCCGATCTACCGCCTGATCGACCGCACGCGACGCATCGCCGCCGGGGATAAAAGCGCGATGGCGCCGCTGGAATCCCCGCGCACGCGCGAGGTGGAATTGTTGTCCGAAAGCTTCTCCGCCATGGCGGCCGCATTGCAGGCGCGATCGGAATACATGCGCACCTTCGCCATGCACGTTTCGCACGAATTCAAGACGCCGCTCACCGCCATCCGCGGCGCGGCGGAGATTTTGCAGGACTATCACGACATCGATGCCGCCAAGCGCGACCACTTCCTGTCGCTGATCCTGCAAAGCACCGACCGGCTCAAGCTCCTCGTCTCCCGCCTGCTTGAGCTCGCGCGCGCGGACAACATCACACCTGCCGATGGTCGTACCGACCTGCTGCCGCTGCTGGGTCGCCTGCGGGACCGCTATCGCGGCGTCGGGCTTGAACTTAAATTCGATGAGTCTGCGAACTATACCGCTCTGGTCGCGCCCGATAATCTCGAGACCGTGCTGGTCAATTTGCTCGATAACGCGCGCCAGCACGGCGCGAACAAGGTCGAGATCGGCCCCGCACTCAAAAACCATGTCCTGACCCTGACCGTTCAGGACGATGGGCACGGCATCTCCGCCGCGAATCGGGACAAGGTCTTCACGCCGTTTTTCACCACGCGGCGCGAGGACGGCGGCACCGGCCTCGGCCTCGACATCGTGCGCTCGATCTTGGAGCGCCACGGCGGGCAAATCACGCTGGCCGACAGCGAGCGCGGCGCGCGCTTTGTCCTTGAAATGCC
>DATJGZ010000162.1:0-6378 GCA_035494535.1 Patescibacteria group bacterium
CCAAGGAAATCACTTCCTCCCCCATCGCAGCCAAACAGCTGGCAGGCTTGATCGGGCTCATCAAGAACAACACGATCTCAGGCAAGATCGCCAAGGAAGTCTTCGCGATCATGTACGAAACGAGCGAGGACGCCGAAGCGATCGTGGAGAAAAAAGGCCTCAAGCAGGTCACGGACACCGGCGCCATCGAAAAGATCGTCGACGAGGTCATCGCCGAAAACCAGAAGCAAGTTGCCGACTACAAGGGCGGCAACGAGAAAATCTTTGGTTTCTTCGTGGGCCAGGTGATGAAAAAATCGCAGGGCAAGGCCAATCCGGCGGCCGTCAACGACCTGCTGAAGAAGAAGCTGTCCTAGAGCCATGGATGTCAGCGTCGGCGGTCATAGGGGCATGGGCACGACGGACGATGCCCACGCGCAAAGCCGGGTCGGCAACGCGCTGAAACCGGCCGAGAGCACGATCGAATCCATCAGAGGCGCGTTCGCCGCCGGCGCCAAGTTCGTCGAAATCGACTGCATCCAGACCTTCGACAATGTTATGCGGGTGACCCATTCAGACAACCTTGCGTGGCACGTTTTCGGGCCCAATCCCTATAACACGGTGGGCGAAACGAATTCCGCAGATCTCGACTCCCTGCTCGTCGGCGCGGGACGCAAAGGCCACATGCCCACGCTCGATCAGGTTCTCGATGAGATCAAGCTTACCGACGCGTTCAATACGAGTTCCTTCGCGATCAATATAGAGCTGAAAAACATCCGCGAGATCGAGAAGGGAAAATTCAAGCTCGGCCCCGACAGCTATTACGATTGCCTCGCCGACACGATCCGAAACAACGGCTTTCCGATCGACAAGATTGTATTTGCGTCCTTTGCCGCCCGCGATCTGGTTGAAATCAAGAAACGCCTGCCCGAAGCCAAGACCGGATTCCTGTTCTTCGATCCCATCGCGGGCGACGGCTACGGCGACGAAGACGACATCTATCCCGGCGAAGGCGTCGAGAACGCGCGATATCTGAAATTTACGCCGGAAAATATCGACAAGGTCTACGGCCTCGTGAAGTTCGACTATGTCCATCCGCAGATCGATTCCCTCACCCCGGCGACACTGACAAAGGTGAATGAGTACGGGCTCGGCGTGAATACATGGATATGGAACGAGATACCCGGACAGAATACAAAACCGATCGAAGACGCCATTCAATTGGCGTCCGGATACCTTCCTGAACTGGGAATTATTACCGACGACGTCGCGGCAATGCGTCAGCTTGCCACGCGCGTTGCCCCATAACCCTTAGCCACCGACGTTCCAGAACAGCGCTCCGGGTTTCGCCTCACGCTTCATGAAACCCCACACCTTCGCATCGAAAGTATCCGATGACGGGAATGGCGGCTTGACTGCGGCCTGTTCGAACTCCGCTGTCAAATAATGGCGGACAGCGTTTCCGGTGCTGCCTTTGTCCTTCACGACCACCGCATGATGTTCTGCGTCCGGCCACGCTTGCTGAAAAGCACGCGTTAAAGTCCCCGTCCCGCTGGCGACCCAGACCTGCTCCGGCGTCACCGGCAAGGAACGCGCAATATTCGCGAGCTCTTGCTCATATTCCGGCATGGCGAAACCGAGGGGCAACAGGAGGCTCGTTGGATGCTTTCCGGCATATTCGGCAGCTGCCTTGATCGCGTCGTCATGCGTGCCCGGCACCATAACCATCGTGGCGCCGGCCGCCTCGGCCTGCTTCATCAAATCCGTCCACTGGGCATGCGGCAATTCGGCGTAAAAAAGCCGGGCTGATTTGCCATTATCCTTCGCCGCCAGCGCGACGCCGATGGCACCATAGCCGTCCGGTATCGACGGGTAGACGAATTCCGCAGCTGCCTTTTGCTTGAAAACTTCGGTCAGGACGCGCCGCTTTGTGCCGCCGGGGATTAGATCGTCCCGGACGACGCGAAAACCGTCATGTTCAACAATGACTGGCGGCGGCAACATTCAAAGCTCCTGATTATGCTCGAATGCTGCCACAAATAGGCAGTTAGTTGCAAATTCCCCGTAAAAAACTTTCCCGGCCTTTTTGGGGCCGGGAAAGCATATTCTTGTTTCTGAGTATGTTTAGACGCTCGGGGTCGGCGCCGGAGTCAGCGTCGATTTCGGGTCCGTGGTCGTGCAGACCGACGGATTCGGCGCCGCCACGTTCATGCCCGGCAGGTTGTCGGCGATTTTCGGGTCGCCGCCCATGTCGGAAATGAGCTTGCGCAGCAGCGGTTGCTGCAACATGTTCTGGCGTGCAGCGGCGTAGAACTGCTCGAACACGTTCGAGCCTTCCGCGCCAGGAGCGCCGCCGCCCACGGATGCGCCCGCACCCGGTGCACCGTTGATCGACGTCACGTTGAAGTTGTCGATCGAGGCCCATGCCGCCACCATGTTCTGGACGATCTCCGGCGTCACTTCCACGCGCTTGAGGTCGACTTGGAACTGACGGGCCGCATCGCTCAGTTTGTTGCGGGCTTCGTTCAGCTTTTCCTCGGCCGCAGCGTCGGCGAGTTTACCGTCAGCAACAGCCTTCAGAGGCTGGTACTGCTCAGCATATGCACCTTCGGCGCGGGTTTTGGCGGCAGCAGCCTGAGCGGTTGCAAGAGTGGTGATACCTTCACCCTCCTTCTTCTTGGCTTCTGCGCCTTTCTCGGCGACATAGACCTGCACCTCGGCATCGATTTTCTTGCCGGCGGCGTCTTCAAGAGCGGTCTGTTCGGCTTTAATAACCGCGACCTTCTTGTTTCTTTCAGCTTCAGCCGTTTCCTTGGCGGTAACGACTTCCTGCTCGGCTTTGACGGCATCCGCACGCTTGATGTTGGTCGCCTGTTCAGCCTCGGCGACTTCACCGGCCTTCTGCTGGAGCGCAATCTCCTTTGCACGGTTGGCGATTTCGACCGCCTGCTCTCTTACGATCGCTGCTGTCTGTGACGCCTGGTTGGATTTTTCCCTTTGGACCGCGATTTCCTGGTCTTTCTGGGCATTGGAGATTCCGATCTGCTGCTCCTTCGCGATGCGGCGCTGTTCCGTTGCCTGATCGTTCTCGATCGTCGCAATATCGCCCGCCTTCTTCTGCTCGGCCTGGATCGTTTTAACGTTACGTTCCTGTTCGGCAGTCAATTGCGCGATTTGCTGTTTCTGGGCCAGTTCCGCTTCCGTCTGGGTCTTCGTAATCTGCAGACGGGCAATGGTCTGTTCCTGCGTCTTCTGCGCAATCGCGGTTTCAGTATGCTGGTTGGATTCATTGACCGCTTTAAGCGAGGCGTTCGCCTTTTCCGTGACCAGCTGCAGACCCTGAGCGTCGAAGTAGTCGTTCGGGTTGAAGCTTTCCTTCGGCGCCTGACGGAAATCCTTCAGGGCCGCGTCGGTAACCTTCAGACCGTGCTCGGTCAGGCTGATATTTTTCAGCACGTTCTTCAAGAACGCTTCGCGATCGCTCTGAATCTCATCGATCGTCATCTGGGCGGCGGCGGCGCGCAGGGCGCTGTCCGCTTTAGCGGCGAGATAAGCTTCGATCGTCTTTTCGTCGACCGTACCAAGGGTACGCTTGGCGAGAATGATTTTCTGGTCGCCTGTCATAGCAGCGTGGATAACCTTGCCGTCGGCGTCCTTCTCTTCTGGCGAGTCCTCAGTATCGACCTGGACGTAGAAGTCAACGTCGACTTCTGCCTTGATCTTGTCCTTAAGGGTCAGCGATTCGTCCTTTTGGCCTGCAATATCCTGCTCAATTCTTTGAAGGATATTGCCCTTCTCGTCTTTCGGGAGGTGGATGCCTTTGCGGGCAACCTTCACGGTGAACGACTTCAGGCTGACATCTTCAGGATCGGTGAGACCGAATTTCCACACCGCCGTGGGCTTGCTTCTCACCACGAACTGGGAGCTGCGTATCGACGGGAACTTATAACCCGTGACGATTTTCGCGGTACCTGAGTTCGGCTTGATCATTTTCGGGCGGCCGAAGAGGAAGCCTACGACTGCGGTCGCAGCTATAGTTAATCCACCGGCTGAAGCAATATTGAAGAAGCTAGAAAGACCTTGGGTTAAGCTTGACGGATCCATGATGAGCTGTCCTCCTTTTTGGACATAATCTAATTTCAGAACGCACCTCCCTGTAGCAGAGTTGTTTTCAGAATGTCAAACAATTCCGGAAAACTTTTTTTTGTGATGTCGCTCAGGTGATTGCTTGGTTGCTTATGTAAATTTTTTTGTTTGGCATAATTTTTGCCGTTGTGATTCTGCCCTGTCAGCGCTTTTGAATGGAAAAACAAAAACGCGCCCGAATCATCGGACGCGTTTTTAAATTGAAATCTGAATTCCTATTTCTGGCCCGGTCCCGGCGGAATTTTCGGCGTCGGTGCAATCCGGAGATCGACTTTCGGAAGCACCGGACCAGTCGAACTCACACCCGGCGTCGTTACTGTTGATTGTACGGCAGCCGAAGCGCCCGTGTTCGCGACGGGCGTTGAAGAAGCAACTGCACCCGGTGCCGGTGTTGCAGCTTTGCGCAGCAGATCCGCTAACGGTTTTGCGCCGGCTTTTTCGCAGAGATCCGCGATTTCCGTAGTCTTCAATTCCGGTGGCACGAATTCGGCAATTGCCTGGTCGTTAAAATATCTGGTCAGTTTCGGAAGAAGCTTATTGCTGCCATCGATCAGCGTACCCAGCCTTCTCGACAACGGAAAATGCTCGGCAGTCTTGATGGCCATCTCCACGATATTGAACGCCACGCGCTCCGCCTTATTGTTCACGTGCGCTTCGAATTCCGCCATACCTTTGTGAAGAAGGGGTTCAATGACGTCGTTTAGCTTTTGCATTTCCTCTTCGGTGAGACCGGTAACCTTGGGCATGATGCCGCTCCTTTGGTTGGACACTATTACGAGCGGACTATAGGGGGTTTACTTAATTCCAGTCAAGTTTTCGTAACTACCCGCTTATTTCAAAGGGCTTACCTTCGCCTGAAAATGCAAAACCGGTCCCTTGCGGAACCGGTTTTTAAAACAGTTAAATCTAAATTAGCTTCCGACCGGGCCCGGCGCCGGAGAGGTTGCAGGCGCAGTGTGCTTCTTTTCGATTTCCGCTTGAACCTGATTGCTGACCCAATTGAGCGTCTTATTGCTCTCATACGTTTTGTAACCGGTATAGGCGGCCGCAGGCACAGTTACGACCGAGGCAAGGCCAAATGTAACAGCGGTGAGCGCGGTAAGGCCGACGGTTTCGAGACCGTATTTAATCCGGTCATGCCTTGCTTCGCTCGCTTTATTGAAAAGATTGCGCAGGCCCGATTCATTGCCTTTGAAAGTTTCAGTGATCTCATTCAGATCAAATCCAAACTGGGAAGCAATTCCCAACGCCATGACTTCAGGGGTGGCAGGCGCTTTTTTTCCGAACATGCTGTTCTCCTTAAAGGGGTGTAGATGCGGATTCCTATACTACACCCTGCCAAAATGGGTCAAATTTCCAAAAAATTTATTATGATAAATCATGCGTCTCAAGGGCTATGTCCTTCAAATAGCCCCATAATTAATAGTTGTTTAACATATTTTATCTATCCTTGTTCTAGATAAAAACAGCGCAACAGATCGGAAAAAAAATGGGCGGCAACGATCCTAAGCAGGTACCACCCCCATCAGCTCCGCCCCCAACAATCGGACAACAGCCGGTCACCGGCGGGTCGAACATCGACGTAGATGCACGTGTCGTAATCAACCCGCAGCAGCGCGGCTCGCTCAGCGGCGGATACAATGTATATGCGCAACAGGGCTACAATGAATATTTGCAGCAAGTGCGCATGCATTTCGGAGAGATCGCGCAATACCGGCCCGACATTATTGCTCACGGCGCCGAGCGGTTCGACTTGGCAGCCAATAGAGAAACTGCGTTTTATCGGGAAGGGCAATTCGCCGCCCAATACAGCATGATAAATGGCCGTTATACTGTGGGGAAAATCTATGACCTGAATGACCCGCGTTCGGCTTTTCAACTAGAGCAAGATAAAGCCCGCACATTTAACCAGGCACAAAACATTGACCCGCGGACTGCCGCCGCAATTCAGGCGCGCCACGAATTCGAAAATCTCGGTTTTAATGGAAGCCAATTTTTAGCAGGACGTCCACACGTCTATCCGAATGCGGGTGAAGCCTATTTCGTACGGGACATCGGGGGCAGACCTTACGGCGCCAAATACGGAGTCGTCAATGGATGTTACCAAATGCAACAGGTATTTGATCTTCAGAATCCCACAGATTCTATGGCGTTTCAACGCCTGGAAAATAATGCGTACACACGCGAAATGAATATCGACAATTCGATCGGCCAACGGTATGGCGGCGTATATCCACGCGGTGGGGTCATTGT
>DATJGZ010000163.1:0-6426 GCA_035494535.1 Patescibacteria group bacterium
GCGGTCGACGCCGCCTACCGCAAGACGCTCTTCCGCGATGAGCGCGCGCGCATCGAATACCTGTTCGAGTTGTACCAGAAACTCGCCAGTCCGCTCGAGGCCGCGCAGAAAAAGCCGAAGCGCAAAAAGGCCGTATAGAGAATTCCTATAAGCCACAGCAAACCATTTTCGTGAGGTCAGGAAAATGGTCGATATGCTCACCGACATTATTCAAGATTACGAGCATAAAAATATTCCACGTGTATCAATGACATATACATCTAGTCACACGGTGTGAAATTCCGCTTCCCGCCCGATTCGTTTGTGTTCTATAATGATTCCAGCCCCGCTGGCTGCGAAGCCCCAAGTTCCTACTTGGGGTACGTCGAAAGACATAGCAGCAGTGGGGTTACTTTTTTGTCCGGGTATTATCCAGTTCATGATCGCTGGGAATGAACTGCCAGTGCCGGTAGGGCTGTTTCCAGAGCGAGATCAGTCCCTCCGGTTTCCCCGTTGTAATCCCGATATTGAAGCCGGTCGCCACGATCCGCCGCAAATGATCATGGATATGGTCGTAAACTTTTTCCTTTGCGACCGTGCGCTTGCTTCTCCGCTTCGAGCCTTCGGGTTTGTCCTTGTGGTGGTCGTTCAGCCTGAACTGCATTGAGCCAAGCACGACATCGAGACATTGCAGAACGACATGTTCATGTGACCGAATTTCACCAATCCGTTCCGGACTGAAAAAGATTCGTGCATCCCTGAACTGCTTGTTGTCTGAAAGGCTGCAGATGTAATTCTTGAAGCGGGTTGCCTTTTCCTTTGTGTCAGGCAACTGATCCAGAAGCAGGCGGATACCTACCGGTTCTCCGCTTTCGTTGGCGTAACGCAGGCCGAATGCGTGCTTTATGAACTGGTAGTAAAGAAGAAAATAACCGTGTTCGCGCTGATATGCTCCCAGATTCATCGGGACATGACGATTCTGGCTGAACATGATTCTGATCTTGATCCTGTCCTGCTCCACCATTCCCAAGAAGCAATCGAGCAATTCCTGATATTTCGTCACGTAATTTTGCGTGATTTTTTGAAACTTCACCTCCGCATTTAGATTGAGGGCCAGTTTTTTGGCTTCCAGTTCGCGGACAATGGGTTCCAGATCATGAGAACGGATCAGTGCGCCACCATAGAAGTTGGAATAATAGCGACCCGTTTTCGTGCTTTCGTCGCAATAGATAATAAATTCCCGCGCCATGCTGAATGATAGTCAGGATTCTTGGCGCGACAAGGCATCAAACGAGATGTGGGAACGGAGAAAAAATCCCTCAGCCGGAAAAATCCTTTTCGCATTCCGCACACGCTGTGCGATAATTTAGATGACGGCCTTTCCCGGGCCTGTAACCGAGCGTACACATGGAGGGATGATATGAGCGCCATACACGAATTTCCTCTCATATCAATCATTGCTATCGGCCTGACCCTGGCCTTCCTGGGCGGTCTGCTCGCCCACAAGCTGAAAATTTCGCCCATTGTCGGTTATTTGCTGGCCGGGGTTATCGTCGGCCCGCACTCGCCGGGGTTCGTCGCCGACGGCAAGGTTGCCGAAGAATTGTCGGAAATCGGCATCGTCCTGCTCATGTTCGGGGTCGGGCTGCATTTTTCCATCGAGGACTTTCTCGAGGTCAAGAAAATCGCCCTGACGGGCGCGCTGGCGCGCATCGTCGCCGTAACCCTGATGGGCATGGGTCTGACGCATCTGTGGGGCTGGCCGCTGGAAGGCGGGCTGCTGTTCGGCCTCGCTTTGTCGGTGGCCAGCACGGTCGTGCTTTTGCGCGTATTCGAGGAGCGGGGCTATATGCACCTCATGAGCGGCCGGATCGCCGTCGGCTGGCTGATCGTCGAGGATCTCGCGATGGTTTTGACGATGGTCCTGATCCCCGCCGTCGTGGGCGCGTTGCGCGGCAGCGGTGGCGGCTTTCCGGTTGTCCAGCTGGCGCTGGTGGCGGTCAAAATCGGGATTTTCGTCGCCATCATGATGGTCGCCGGCCGGCGCGCCCTGCCGTGGCTGCTGGGGCTGGTGGCGAAAACGGGGTCGCGCGAGCTGTTCACGCTGGCGGTGTTCTCGATGGCGGTGGGCGTGGCTTTCGGGGCTTCCGTCCTGTTCGGCGTGTCGACGGCGCTCGGTGCGTTCTTCGCCGGGATGATGATCCGCGAGTCCGACCTCAACCACGAGGTCGCCGACCGCGCGCTGCCGTTCCAGGACGCCTTTGCCGTGCTGTTCTTCATCGGCATCGGCATGCTGTTCAATCCGGCCATACTTATACAACAGCCCCTGCACGTGCTGACGGTCACATCGCTCATTATGCTGGGCAAGTTCCTGATCGTTTTCGCCATTGTCTGGCTGTTCGGATATTCACTCAAAATCAGCCTGCTGCTATCGGCCGGGCTGGCGCAGATCGGTGAATTCTCGTTCATTCTTGTGGCGCTCGGCCTGCAGCAGAACCTGCTGCCCGAGGCCGGGCGCGACCTGATTCTTGCCGGCGCGATGGCCTCGATCGCTCTGAACCCGGTTCTGTTTTTCATCTCCCGTCGGCTCTATGAGTTTGCGGACAAGCGGCCGCAAATCTCGAAGCTGTTCAATGCGCGGGACGGCGACCTGTCGCATCTGAGCGGTGGCGAAAAACACGCCTTGCGCGATCTCATCATCCTTGTCGGCCACGGCCGGGTCGGAAAATATATCCGGGAGAATCTGGAAACGTCGGCCATCGATCTAGTCATCGTGGACCGCAACCGGGAGCGGGTGGAGAGCCTGAGAAAACAGGGCTTCCACGCCATTGCCGGCGACGCCGCGGCCGCGGAAACGCTGGAGAAATCGGCGGTACAGAAAGCCCTCGCCATCGTTGTCGCGGTTCCTGATGCGTTCGAGGCGCGGCGGATCGTCGACGCGGCGCGCGGGATAAACCCCTCGCTCAAGGTTCTGGTTAGGGCGCATAATGACGAGGAAATGGATTATTTCGCAGCACAGAATGTCGACCTGCCAGTGACAGGGCCGCGAGAGATCGGACGGCGTATGGTGGAGTATCTAAAACAGATCAACAAGGGGGAGCCCGAACGCCGGGCGACACGATAACGCATGCGCACCATCGGCAACATCATCTGGTTCATTCTCGGCGGCTTCGCGGTCGGCCTGCTGTGGTGGCTGGTCGGGCTGATCTGCTTTGTATCCGTCGTCGGCATCCCGTGGGGCCGCGCCTGTTTTGTCACGGGCAACCTGTCCTTTGCGCCCTTCGGCCGCGACGCCATCGCGCGCGACGACCTGACACATAAAGAAGACATTGGCACCGGCTTCCTCGGCGGCCTCGGTAATGTCATCTGGTTCATTTTCGCCGGATGGTGGCTGGCGCTCCTCCACGTCGCCCTGGCGCTCGGTTTTTTCGTCTCGCTCATCGGCATCCCCTTCGCCATCCAGCATTTGAAGCTCGCCGGCCTGTCGCTGGCCCCGGTCGGCAAGACGATCGTCTCGGTCGAGATGGCGGACGAGGCGCGGCGCCACACGGCGCGCAAGGACCTCGAGAAGATCCGCGAAGAAGCCTGAAAGAGCATTCGTTTCCAGTAACTAGGAATTCTTAACGCTTTCGTGTCAGGATTTATCCATGGGACAGGATACGCCGCTCAGAAAAAAATTCACGGACGCAGAGGGGATCGACCTCACGGACCGCGCGGCATGGGATGAATTCGTGAGACTCTACGAGGCAGACAGGGCGCTGGGGCGAAGCACCATAAAGCTGGCGTTCGAGTGGGCGCGGCTCATGCAGGCGGAACTCGCGGGCGGCCGGAGCATGGACGACATCGCGTGGGAGACATACCTGAAGGCGGACGATTCAATCGGCAGCGGCGCCGTCGGCAGCATGGCCAAAACCGCCACCTATCATCTGGGGCAGGCGTGGAAGCATGGGCCGGCGCTGGTCGCGTGGCACAACCGCATGGCGCGCACGCCCGGCACCGCGCCCTACATCGTCGGCCCGATCGATCCCGACCCGGCGGCGTGGAAGCCCTGAAATCCCGGCCGGAACGGCCAGCGCCTCGCTAGAACTGCGGCACCGCTTTTTCTGCCGGCGCAAAAGTGCGCAGCGGCGGATGCTGCACGATGTCCTGGTTGTTGTGGATCGTGTCCTTGTCGAACTTACGCTCGCGCGTCCAGTCAACATCGTAGTTGGTTGTCGTGCAGTTCTGGCCGCAGCTCGTCGTGTACGAGTATTCGTAGCCGAACCAGTGCTTGTCGCCCGGATTGATGCGGCCCTTGGTGACCTGATAGGCGAAGTCGTGGATGAGCGCGCTGCCCCAGTCGGACGCGTCCTTCGACCAGAAGCTCGGACCCTGGCCATTGTCCCAGATCGTCAGCACGCCGCCGTTTTTGCCGTCGTTGTAATAGACGCCTTCCATGCGGTTGTCGAACCAGCCCAGATGCTGCTGTGACAGGCGCTGGTCGAGGCAGACGGTGATGTGGTTCCGCTGCAGCGTCTCCATGTCGGCGGTGCGCGTGTCCATCAGGATGTTGCGCAGGCGGTCGGCGTAGCCGTCCGGGTTGACGGCGCCCGGCTGGCAGACATTCATCGACTGCGTGATCGCGTTTTCCGCGACCATCGGCTTGCGCATCTTGTCGGCGTTGCTCTCGCAGCCGGCGAGCGTGAGGCCGATGGCGGCCACGGCGAAGATCTTGGTCAAGGTATTGTTCAGGATCAACTTTTCCTCCAGTTTTATATAAAACACACAATTAACAGGTGTTTTTGATATATATTTTATACCATAAACCAGAAAACAGGGCAAAAAGGACACGCATTTTGCTTATATTTCACATTGATAGATCGCGGAATTGGCCCAATTTTGTATGGCAAGCGCGGCCGGTTTCTGCTGATATTGGCCGCTGAATTTTTCAACGAAACATGAGGGGATGAGCATGCCCGCATATCAATATGTCTATGTGATGAAAGGCCTGAACAAGGCGTTCTCCGGCGCCGGGGGCAAGAAGGTGCTCGACAACATCACGCTGAGTTTTCTGCCCGGCGTGAAGATCGGCGTGCTCGGCCCCAACGGTGCGGGCAAATCGACCCTGCTGCGGATCATGGGCGGCATCGACAAGGATTTCACCGGCGAGGCGTGGGCGGCCGAGGGCGCACGCATCGGATATTTGCCGCAAGAGCCCAAGCTCGACGAGAAGAAGACCGTTCACGAGAACGTCATCGAGGGATTGGGCCCCTTGAAGAAAATGATCGACCGCTACAACGCGGTCAGCGCCGCGATGGGCGAGCCCGACGCCGACTACGACAAGCTGATGGCCGAGATGGGCGACCTGCAGGAGAAGATCGACGCCGCCGACGGCTGGGAGATCGACCGCATGGTCGAGATGGCGATGGAGGCCCTGCGTTGCCCGCCGGGTTCCTCGAAGGTCACGAATTTGTCGGGCGGCGAGAAGCGCCGCGTCGCGCTGTGCCGCCTGCTGCTCGAGCGCCCGGATTTGCTTCTGCTGGACGAACCGACCAACCACCTTGATGCTGAGTCCGTCGCGTGGCTGCAGCGCCACCTGATCGAGTACAAGGGCACCGTGATCATGGTCACCCACGACCGCTACTTCCTCGACAACGTCACAGGCTGGATTCTTGAGTTGGCCAGCGGCCGCGGCATCCCGTACGAGGGCAACTACTCCGCCTACCTCAAGGCCAAGAAGAAACGCCTCGAGCAGCAGAAAAGCGAGGAAGCCGCCCGGCAGAAGACGCTGGAACGCGAAATGGAATGGATGGGCCAGAGCCCGCAGGCCCGCCGCAAGAAATCACAGGCGCGCGTCAACGCTTATGAAGAGCTGCTGGCGCAATCGCAGAAGGTCAGCACGCGCGAGGCGCAGATCGTCATCCCCGTGCCGCCGCGCCTCGGCGACAACGTCATCACCGCGCAGAACCTGTCCAAGGGCTACGGCGACGTGCTGCTGATCGACGGACTGAACTTCAAGCTGCCGCCGGGCGGCATCGTCGGCGTCATCGGCGCGAACGGCGCCGGCAAGACGACGCTGTTCCGCATGATCACGGGCGTGGAAAAGCCCGACGGCGGAACGCTGTCGATCGGCGAGTCCGTCAAGCTCGGCTATGTCGACCAGAGCCGCGATTCGCTCGATGCCAAGAAAAGCGTGTGGGAGGAAATCTCGGGCGGTGAGGATGTCTTGAAACTGGGCCGCGTCGAAATCCCGTCCCGCGCCTATGTCGCCGCCTTCAACTTCACCGGCTCCAACCAGCAAAAGAAAGTCGGCGATCTATCGGGCGGGGAGCGCAACCGGGTGCATCTGGCCAAGATGCTCAAGTCCGGCGCCAACGTCCTGCTGCTCGACGAACCGACCAACGACCTCGACACCGAAACGCTCTCGGCGCTCGAAGAGGCGCTGGAGCAGTTCGCGGGCTGCGCCGT
>DATJGZ010000164.1:0-9664 GCA_035494535.1 Patescibacteria group bacterium
ATTGGAGGCACGGGCGGGAATCGAACCCGCGTGGAAGGATTTGCAGTCCTCTGCCTGACCACTCGGCCACCGCGCCTTTTTATAGAGAGAACCCGTTACCATTTTTCGGATTATAAATCCAGAGTCTTAAGGGGTTTGAGCGCTCTCGACTTTTCCATCTTAACATCTAGATTGCAGTTTTGATTGAAGCGGGCTTGCGCCCGTGCGCATAAAGCGCTAGCTAATTAAAATTTAACTATTATAATGAGGATGATAGAGGTTGGAGTTAAAGTTATGGTTGATTACGCAAAGGCGCGCCTAAATATGGTCGACTGCCAGCTCCGCACGAACGGCGTTACGGCACCGGCGATACTTGAGTGTTTTTCTTCAGTTCCCCGCGAAGCGTTTCTGGACGGGGACCTGAAGCAAAGCGCTTATGTCGATGACGATTTGCCTTTGCCGGGGGGGTTCTTGATGGAGCCGCTCGTTTTTGCGCGGATGATCGAAGTTGCGAAGCCCGTACCGACGGATACTGTGCTTAACCTAGGCGACGTTACCGGCTATGCATCCGCAATTCTTTCCGGGGTTACGGGCAAGGTGGTTACGCTCGAACAGAAACCTGGTTGGTTGAAGGGCGCTCAGGCGCAATGGTCGGCCATGGGGCGGGGCAATATCGTGGTCGACACAGGTGACATTTTTAACGGATGTCCCGCTCTCGCACCCTATACTCTAATTTTGATCAATGGTGCTGTCACGCAAGTGCCCGAGACGCTTCTCGCGCAGCTGAAGAATAGCGGGCGATTGGTGGCGGTGGTCAAGGCACAGAATAACAGAACCGGTGAAGTGACGCTGGTTGAGAAAGATTCCGACGGCGTGTACTCACACCGTGCGATCTTCGACGCCTCCGTTCCCTATCTGCCGGGCTGTGAGCCCCCGCAGACCTTCAAGTTTTGATAAAATGGCGGTGAACAGACCGATACGGACCGCAATTTTCCTGCTAATGGCGGGAATTCTCGGGTTTGTGCCGCATCAAGCATGTTCAACCGAAGCTATCGCCGGACTTATGCCGGGAGACACAGTTATTCCGGCTTCCAATCAACACGTGGTGTCCGTTCACAAATCAAAACCTGTTAAACACAAGAAGCAGGTTCAGCCGGACAAAGTACCGGGAGATTTTCATTCGCTTCAGGATGTACTCGCGTGGAGCTACGCGAATAACCCCTCGCTTTTATCGGCGCGCGCGGGATTGCGCGCTACCGAGGAAGATTTGCCGCAGGCGCTGTCCGGATTCCAGCCCAATGTGAATGCCGGCGCAAACATTACGAATGAGCATATCAGCGGCGCCGTGAATCATGACGGAACCACAAGCAAACAGGCCGATGCCAGTTTCGTGCAGCCGGTTTTTCACGGAGGCCAGACGTTGGCGCAAGTGAAAGGTGCGCGCGACACGATCGAAGCCCAGCGCGCGCTACTCCATGACCGGGAGCAGCAAATTCTGCTTCAGGCGACGACTGCCTATATGAACGTGGTCCGGGACGAGGCGCTGTTGAAAGTCGCGGACAACAATGTCCATGACCTGCAGGAGCAGTACAAGGCGGCCAGTGATCGATTCAGGGTGGGCGCCATCACCAAGACGGACGTCGCTCAGTCCGAGGCGGCATTAGCAAAGGCGCAGGCTGATCGTACGGCCGCGCTCGGAAATTTGCGCACCAGCAATGCGGTGTTCGAGCAGATTGTCGGCTTCCCACCCGGAACGGTAAGTCAGCCCGAAACGCATCTACCGATCCCATCTACGCTGGATGAAGCAACCGACTTTGCCGATAGATTCAATCCGCAGATCATTGCCTCGTCGTATCTACACAAATTCTCGCAATCCGAGGTCGACCGGATATTCGGCAAGATGTTGCCGCAGGTCGATCTATCGGGTGACGTAGAACGAAATTTCGACCCGCAGCCGGGAGGCATTCCAGACAATACGACTCGCGTGATCGGCCTCACGGCGACGATTCCGCTGTATACCGGCGGTCTCCTCAGTTCGCAGGTGCGGCAGGCCAAATTCACTGCCAATCAGAAATATCTTGATACGCTCGATACACGACGGCAGATCCGCCAAAATGTCGTAAGTGGATGGGAAACCCTTGCCGCGACCAGGGCGGAAATTGATTCACGTGAAGCGCAGGTCAAAGCCTCCCGCACAGCCCTTGAGGGTATCCGCCAGGAAGCTGACGTCGGCACGCGGACGGTCCTCGATGCCCTGAATACCGAGCAGGATTATCTTAATGCCGAGGTAGCGCTCGTGACCGCCCAGCGGGACGAAGTCGTGGCGGCCTTTACGTTGGCTGATGCGATGGGCCTGCTGACGCCTTCGACCCTCGGCTTTCCGGAAATTAGCCATGAAGAAACTCCCCACTCCGGTCATGTGGATAAGGGCAGGGTGGAATAATCCCCCTTTGACAAGCTGTTATCAATATACGAAACTTGGAAATTAATGCGTTGATCCAAAACGGCTTTCAGTATGCCTGACAGTAAACCCGACCAGGAACCATCAATCGAGGAAATCCTTGCCTCAATCCGTCAGATTATTTCTGACGATGATGCGCCTGCGGAAGCACCCCCACCTCCGCCGCCGAAGGCTGAGTCGCCACCCGGAAAACCGGATGTGCTGGAGCTTACGGACGTCGTCGAGGAGGAAACGGTCAAGAAGCCGGAACCTGAACCGGAGCCCGAACCGCCGCCGCGCCGGCGCATGGAGATCGATATGCGTGAGGTGGAAGAAGACACTGATGCCAAGTCCATTCTGACGCCGCATGCAGCGTCTGCGGCGATGGAAGGCTTTACCAAGCTTACAAGCCATATGGCGTTGGACAGGGAAGGGACGGGGGCCGTGACCATCGAAGACATCATGAAGGAAATGCTGCGTCCCATGCTGCGCGAATGGCTAGATGCCAACCTGCCGCAGGTGATCGAGAAGCTGGTCCAGAAGGAACTCGACCAGATTGCCCGCAAGGCCATGGAAGAATAAAAACGGCATTCAGGGCGTTTCGATAGTTGGAGTTTTTGATTCCAACCATCCAAACATCCATGTATTGATATAGCCATGCTTGAAAAGACCTTTGAACCTGAAAAGATCGAGGCCAAACGCTACGAGGCGTGGGAGAAATCCGGCACCTTTGCGGCCCATCCCGAAAGCAACCGCGCCCCGTGGACGGTGATGATGCCGCCGCCCAACGTTACGGGCAGCCTGCATATGGGCCACGCGCTGAACATGACGTTGCAGGACGTCCTGACCCGTTATAACCGCATGAACCACCGCGACGCGCTGTGGCAGCCGGGCACCGACCACGCGGGTATCGCCACGCAGATGGTTGTTGAGCGCAAGCTGGAGGCCGAAGGCAAGAACCGCCGTGATCTAGGCCGTGATGCATTCCTCGAGGAAGTCTGGAAGTGGAAAGAAGAATCCGGCGGAACGATCGTCAGCCAGGTTCGCCGCCTCGGCGCCACGCCCGATTGGGGCCGCGAACGCTTCACGATGGATGAGGGCCTGTCCAAGGCCGTGACGAAAGTCTTTGTCCAGTTGCACAAGGACGGCCTGATCTACCGCGACAAGCGGTTGGTGAACTGGGATCCCAAGCTGCACACGGCCATATCGGACCTCGAGGTTGAGCAACGCGAGTCCAAGGGCCATATGTGGCATATCAAATATCCTATCGAGGGCGAGAGCGAGCGGTTCATTACCGTCGCCACGACGCGGCCGGAAACGATGCTGGGTGACACCGCCGTGGCGGTCCACCCCGAAGACGAACGTTATAAATCGCTGGTCGGCAAGTCCGTCGTTCTGCCGATAACCGGACGTCTAATCCCGATCGTTGCGGACGAATATTCGGACCCCGAGAAGGGTAGCGGCGCGGTCAAAATCACGCCTGCGCATGATTTCAACGACTTCGAGGTCGGCAAGCGCCATAAGTTGCCGGCAATCAACATCTTCGATATCGACGCGAAGATCAACGAGAACGGGCCTAAGGCATACCGCGGTTTAGATCGTTATGAGGCGCGCAAGAAGGTCCTGCAGGAGCTCGAGGAACTCGATTTGATCGAGAAGGTCGAGAACATCAAGAACGTCGTTCCCTACGGCGACCGGTCCGGCGTCGTCATCGAGCCGTTTCTGACCGACCAGTGGTATGTCGATACGCCTACGCTGGCCAAGCCCGCCATTGAGGCCGTCCGCGACGGCCGCACGCAATTCGTACCGCAGCAGTGGGAGAATACCTATTACGCATGGATGGAAAACCAGCAGCCGTGGTGCATCTCGCGCCAGCTGTGGTGGGGCCATCAGATTCCAGCTTGGTACGGGCCGGAAGGCACCATCTTTGTTGCTGAGACGGAAGCCGAGGCGCAGGCCGAGGCGAACAAGCGCTTTGGCGAGAAAGTCGTTCTACGCCGGGACCCGGACGTGCTCGATACGTGGTTTTCGTCGGCCCTCTGGCCATTCTCGACGCTCGGCTGGCCGGACCAGACGCCGGACCTCAAGAAATACTATCCGGGCGATGTCCTGATCACCGGCTTCGACATCATCACCTTCTGGGTTTCGCGGATGATGATGATGAGCCTGCATTTCATGAAGGATGAGAAGGGCAACGGAGTCGTTCCGTTCAAGACAGTTTACGTCCACGCGCTGATTCGGGACTCCAAGGGCCAGAAAATGTCCAAGTCCAAGGGCAACGTCATCGACCCGCTGGACTTGATCGCCAAATTCGGTGCTGACGCACTCCGCTTTACGCTGACGCGCATGGCCGGTCACGGGCGCGATATTCGCCTGTCGGAAGACAGTGTCGAAGGCAATCGCCACTTCGCCACCAAGCTCTGGAATGCGGCCCGGTTTTGCGAGATGAACCAGTGCGTCGTCCAGAAAGGGTTTAATCCTGCCAAGGTGCAGGCTGCGCAGAACAAGTGGGTACTTGGGATGCTCTCGAAGACGAAAGCCGACATCGAGAAGGCGCTTGAAGACTACAAATTCAATGATGCGGCAAGTGCGATTTATCAATTCGTCTGGAACATCTTCTGCGACTGGTATCTCGAATTCCTCAAGCCGGTATTCGAGCGTCCGGCCGGCGATCCTGTGGCGACTGAATCTCGCAGCATGGCGGCATGGATATTAAGCCAAATCCTGATTCTCTTGAACCCATTCATGCCCTACATAACAGAAGAATTGAACGAACATTTGGGCGATAACCTCGACAAGTCGCCGTTGCTGACGCGTAGCTGGCCGGATTATTCAGCGATTAAAACTGACGCGCCTGTGATGCAGGAAATTGATTGGGTGATCCGTTTTATCTCTGAAATCCGCAGTACGCGTTCGGACATGAACGTTCCGGCGGGTGCCAAGATCAAACTTCTAGTCAAGGATGCATCGACGCAGACTAAAACGCGTTTGCAGGCTTATGACGAGGTCGTCTGCAGAATGGCGCGACTGGAGGATATCGACGCATCACCCAAGGCGATGCCGAAGGGATCTTTGCAGACGGTGGTCGATGAAGCGACGCTAATTATGCCGGTTGCGAATGTTATTGATGTTGATAAGGAGCGCCTGCGCCTTAGGAAGGAAATCGATAAACTGAAGAGCGACATTGAGAAGGTCGAGCAGAAACTTGGCAATAGCCAGTTCGTCGACAACGCCCCGAAGGAAGTGGTCGACGAACACCGGGCGCGCAAGGCCGACGCCGAGGCAGCGCTCAAGAAGTTCATCCAGGCCCTAAAGCAGCTGGAGGCGGAATAGTCGGCCCTGCTTCCGGGATGGAAGCGCGCACCATTTCCTGCACGATATCGGCGATCAGCTTTACCCGCTGCCGCTGTATGCGCAAGCCGCTCTCTTCCATTCCACGGCGCGTCCATCGTTCCAATTTATCGACTTCCTGCTCATAGACCGCCATTCCGGCATCGATGGCCGTTTTGCCGTAGCGGTTCGGGCACCAGGGATTGGCATGGTGATCGAGATACAACCGTACCCGCGCTATATCTTCCTCGCAGGTCACGCGATTCAGCGGCGTCCCGCCGTAAAGATCGTCGAAATGCTTCGCTGCCTGAATTCGGTCAAGGAAGGAGCCGGCTGTGTTGCCAAATTTATCCGACAGAGATTGTGCGAATTCCTGCTCCGAATTGTCCTCAAGCCATACGATGGGGCCGCTATCCTCGTTGAGATCCCAACCGAGAGATAATAGATAGTCTGTAATCTTTCCAGTCGACCGGAATTCACTGCACTGGAGCAGATCCAGATTCGTAACCGACCGTGCTTTACGCCAGTCGAGATGTTTTTCCTCGATAAAATAGCGCAGCATCGCCACCGCATTTAGTGGATCCGGCGATTCCACGGCGTCCACAAGGATATTTTCGAGGTTCGCTTCATTCGGTGGCCAAGTTTCGAAAATATGCATTTCGTCGACCAGATATCTGACCCCCGCCATGAAGCCATTTCTTACGCCGATTTGCAGCGGATTGTGCCTGCGATCTGACTCATTGCGGAGGAATAGATTCGCGCCGCGACTGCACAGGAGCCTCAGTAAGGGCTCGTTCTTCGTCTCCATAGCGATATGAATGGCGGCTTTGCCGGCACCGTCGAGAAGCGGGAATTTCTTTCGCGCTTCCAGGTATTCGTCAATGTTGCTGTATATTTCGTCGTCGGTCAGCTCTGGCCTGTTGCGTTCGATATGGTCGATATCATAACCATCATCGAGCAATTGTCCGACGTCTTTAATGCGTCCGTCAACGCAAGCGACCAAAAACGGATCGATCGGCACCGCCGCCATCTTCTTTTCGAAGTACTGGACGATGTCATCGTTCATGATGGTTTGTCAGGGTTGCGGGCCGGGTGCGGGCGGCTTTTTGTCGGATTGAGGCGTCTCTTCTGGCTCTGGTACGCCGTAGCTGCCCTCAATAGCCTTTTGCAACATCCGCGATATCTGCCGGTATGATAATTCGTTGAATTCCCTTTGGGGGTTCTTCAGATCGCTGATGGCGTTGTAGGCAGAATTGTTGTGGCTGTTCAGCGCCAGCGGGCTGGCGTCGTGGCGGAGGTACAGATCGACAAATTCTGCCTGTGCGTTGAACGAAACCCGGATTAAGGGAAGGCCGCCATACACCTTGCGCATTTCCGCGGAAGGTAAGTCGCTGCCGAATTCATCAACATCGGGTTCGTCCGGCTCACCTTCCTCATGCACGGGATTATATTCACGCTCCTCGTCCAGATCGATGCCATGCTCGATGAGGTATTCGACAAGCGGAAGCGGTTTATTCTCCATCTCGCAATGCACGAGCAAATCCATTCCGTCCGGCTTCACGGCTTTGCCCGGATCGAGGTGCTTTTCTTCGACAAGATACTTCATGACCTGAAGGCTGTCTGTGTGGAACAGGAGGTCTTCCGCCGGCCGGGTTTTGTCCGGCCACAGGTCGAAGCCCATCTCGTCGACCAAGTATTTTATACCTTCTAGGAATCCGTTTTCGGCCGCGATCTGGACCGGAAATGCCCTGTCCTTATCTGACTGCCTCCCGGGTTGGTGCGGGTTGGCGTCGAATTCGACGACCAGCCGCAGCAGGTCGATATTACGCTGCTTCATCGCAATATGTATGGCCGCAACGCCCCATTCATTTGTCTGGTTGACGTAGGCGGGGTCGTCCTTGTGCTCCAGCAGGAGCTTTCCAGCCTCGGCAAGGTCGCCGAGCTGGCAGGCCCGAAGGAAAGGGCTGCGCGTGTCTTCGGGGATTTTCTTTTTCTTCACTGCCTGCTTCAGGATGGACTCGATCTGCGCGTACGCCTCTTCCATGTATATGTAGGCAGGGTCGTCCTTCGAGATGGCGTCGAGAGCAGTGAGGTCGTAGAAATTCTTCCGACCGGCGTCGACCTTGTGACGCAAATAGAGGACGACATTGTCGCGGTGGCCATGGCCGACGGCCATGTTTAATGGAAAGCCCTCCTGCGCAAGCATATACTCTTCGATATCGTCATCGAACTCGTCGTCGTCTTCTTCATCTTCGTCATCCGCATCTTTGGAATCGGATCCATCCTCTTCGCTGACCGGGAGGGGATCCGACTCGAGAACGTCGAAGACTGTCTGGTCGAGCTCGAAATCGAGCGGATTTTCCTCGTCATATTGATCGTCGTGAGGTTCGAAATCCTGTGGCTCGTCATCCTCGATAAATTCGGCGTTCGGGTCGACATTCTTGTCTAGAAGATATTCAATGACACCCGTTGAATTCCCGTATGTTTCTGCAGCGTGAAGTAAATTGTATCCATCGCTTCGCTTGGCCCGCGTCGGATCCAGCTTTCGCTCCTCGACCAGATGCCTGAGCATCAGGATTGAGTCAAAGCGGCTATTCTCGATGAGATCGAACAGCAGCATCGCCGGGTTGCGATGCGGCGCCGGTTCCAGGCTGAGTTTGCGATCGTCGATCAGATAAGACAGGCCTTCAATGAACCCTTCCTCGACCGCAAGCTCGACAGTATTTTGCGCCCGTCCGAACGACTTTTCGTACGCGGTAAAGGTGGCCGCGCCGCGTTCCACCAACAGCTTAAGCAGCGGCAGATTACGCTCTTTAATGGCAATGTGGACGCCGGCCAGTTCGTCGCGCCCGATCTGGTTGATGCGCGCGCCGTTATCGAGTTGACGCGTTACCTCCGCGAGATCGCCCCGCCAGCACGCCTGCAGGAATGTCAGCTTCTTCTCAGGCATCTTATGAGCCCGTTTCCCTGTTCGTCTTTATGACATTAGCTTCGATTCATAGAAGCTTATGGAACATAGAGCAAGCGGAAATCCGGTTTCAGGGCGACGGATTCACAAAACCGAGCAATGGAGGATTGGGCGGTTTGAGCCCGGCATAGACACGGTCCGCCGCCGCCTTAATAACCTCGCGTAAATACCAAACCTCAGTTTTATATTTTTCAAGATTTCGGTTCAGCCTGTCGCTTAGCGCGTCCCAAGCCGTATTGTTGTTGCGGTCCCATTTGAGCGGATCAGCTTTGTATTCGAGATAAAGGTCGGCAAGGTCCGGCTCGGCGTTATAAGAGGCCCTGACCAGGGGAAGGCTCGAATAGGATTCCCGGCGCGGTGTTTCACTATCATAAATGTCGATTTCCGCCATCGATTTCTCGCGCGGTGGCGGCGCTTCGTCGTTCGGGTCCATGCCTGCTTGCAGCAAGTACTCAGTATAGGTGAGCATGCTGTTCGAGCGTTCGGACTCCGTGAGCAGATCGATGCCTTCGGAGTCGACGGCCTCGGCGGGATCGAGCATTTTCTCTTCGATCAGCCAGCGCAACGTCAGGATATTGTCGGGCCGATCGAATGCACGAAACAGAAGATTGTCGAGCTTTTGATCTCCGCGCGGGGCGAGCTTCACACCACGTTCCTCGTCCAGAAAGCGAAGGCCGTCGATAAAACCTTCCTCGATCCCCAGTTCCATAACGTTCAGGTTTTTCTTCTTGTTCCCGATGTGCAGATACGGATCGGCGCCGAAATGGGTTAGAAGCTCTAGCAATTCCAGATTTCTGGATTCCATGGCGACATGGATCCCGGCCATGCCATCCACGTCCATCTGGTCGGGGTCCTCATCTGCCTTCAGAAGCCGGTAGACCTCATCGAGATCGTCACTTGCGCAGGCCATGACGAAGCGGTTGCGTTCGCTGCCGGGAAGCGGATTG
>DATJGZ010000165.1:0-8778 GCA_035494535.1 Patescibacteria group bacterium
GCCGACCCGCGCCGTGCGATCATTAAGGTTGCTGCCAATCTTACCTATGAAGAATTCCAGGCCGCCCGTGACGGCCAACCGAATGAAAAGACCGCGCCGCATATCGAAGGCATCAATGCAATCTTCGAAGCGTACAAGGCATTGGCGAAGGCGCGCGATGTGCGCGGCACGCTCGATCTCGATACACCAAAATCATCCATGGCCTTTGAATCTTCCGGTCTTTCCATTAAGGCGGAAAAGGTCATGGATGCACACCGCGCGATCGAAGAATTCATGCTCGCGGCCAACCAGATGGCCATCCACAAGATCAAAGAGAAAGGGCTGTCGGCGATCTTCCGCGTCCACGCCGATCCGCCGGATCCCGAAAAACTTCTGGAACTGCGCGACCTGCTCAAGATGTACGGCCTGAATGCCGGCGGCGATCTGACGACGATCGAGGGCCTGCGCGAAGTGCTCGACCAGTCCAAGGTCCTGCCACCCGGACCGCGCCAAGTCCTGAGCGAAACAATCCTGCCGATGCTGGCCCGCGCTTTCTACAGCACACGGAACATCGGTCATTACGGACTGCAGATGGATGAGTACACCCACGCGACGTCTCCTATCCGCCGCTATCCCGACAATATCGTCGAGCGTCTGCTCGTGACCGCCTACAATCTCGGCCCCGGCGGCATGACACCTGAGGAAATGGCGATGCTCGACCAGATTGCTCTCGAGTCGACTGAAACGGAATACGCCGCCGACATGGCCGAGCGCGACGCAGAAAAACGCTACGCCGCAGACCATCTTTCCAAGCACATCGGCCAGACATACAGCGGCATCATTACGGATGTATCCGGACGCGGTCTAACCGTGCGTCTGGACGGCTCGAACATCGAGACGTTCCTTCCCGTCAGGCTGTTAAGCATCCAGCAACTGGCCACGGATAAGACGGGAATGATCCTGGAGAGCCGCAAGGGCGAGGAAAGCTACTTCAAGGGCAGCGGTATTAATGTATACATCGCCGAGTCCGAGACATTCGGCCGCGGCATTATTGTCGGGCTTGCAGGCCGCGAAAATCTGAACAGTCCGGCAGCCCAGACGCGACCGGCGCCGCGCCTCTGACCGCTTGCCAGAAATCGCCAAATCTGCGATAATAATAGTTTAATATCAGGAGCTTGATATTCCCAGATCCGGCGGCCAGGAACGCATTATTTTCGAGGATAATCGCCTCGTACCCGTGCTTTTCGGGGAGAAAAACGCGCATCTCCAGAAAATTGAGGACATGCTCGACATCGAGATCAGCAGCCGGGGCAATGAGGTCCTGATCAGCGGCGACCCGGTCGGCATCGAGCGTGCGCGGCAAATCCTTGAAGCCCTTTGGTCGAAAATCCAGCAGGGCCAGACCATCGACATCAACACGGTAAATTCCGCCATCCGCTTTCAGGCTGAAAGTCAGAACCAGAAAAAAGGAAAAAACGGCAATGGCGAGCACAGCGCCGCGCCGGTCGATAGCGATACCTCGATCATCACGCGTAAAAAGAAGATCGATGCCCGCAACCCGGTGCAAGCCCGCTACATTCAGGCGATGCAGAAGCAGAACCTCGTCTTCGGGATCGGCCCCGCCGGTACCGGCAAGACGTATCTGGCCGTAGCGATGGCGGTTGCCATGCTCGAGGCCGGGCGTGTAGAGCGGATTATTCTAAGCCGCCCAGCAGTGGAGGCGGGTGAGCGCATTGGCTTCCTGCCCGGTGAAATGAAAGAGAAGATGGATCCTTATCTGCGCCCTCTCTACGACGCGCTGCACGACACGATGTCGGGCGAAAAGGTTCAGAAGAAAATCGCGAGCGAAGAGATCGAGATCGCGCCCCTCGCTTTCATGCGCGGTCGCACGCTCAATAACGCATTCATCATTCTGGATGAAGCCCAGAACACAACGCCAATGCAGATGCTGATGTTCCTGACCCGTATGGGTGAGAATTCACGCATGGTCGTCACCGGCGACCCGAGCCAGACTGACCTTCCCAATCATCAGAAGTCTGGGCTAGCGGAAGCTGTCGGCATCCTGACCGACGTTGAGGGTATCGAATTCGCCTCGTTCACCAGCGCGGACGTTGTTCGTCATCCGCTAGTCACGAAGATCGTCCAGGCTTACGAGAAAAAACGATCCTAGCTCGAGTAATAACGTTTAATTATAGCACTGATCGCCGACGAGCTTTAGCACGTCATCAAGGTTTCCAAGGGTGAAGATAAGAGTTTCGTGCCCCAATCCGTCGGGCGCAAGTACCATTTCCATTCGCTTCTTGCCGCTTAATGAACGGATAAACTCGATGGAACGCTTGGAAATTAGAGATTTTTTATCCGCAGAGATATTCCAGTCGGAGTTAACGGGCGGAGTGTCATCGAGTGAGTATGATATATTCATCGTCGAGGCCTCGTTATCATCATTAGTCAAGCGCGCCTTCCAGTCCAGAAAAGCCACTGTCTGGCCGCGCGTACATCCGATCACAAAATCGGCAAAGTTTAGATCCTTGCCATCGGACGTTGTATAGGGCTCGTTTGCCTCGAGACGAATTTCAACTTGCGTCGTGCCGTTATCAGTCTTGCTTATACTGACGGCCCACCGGCCGATTTTTGAAGTCGTTACATCGCTCTCGGATGATTCAGGAGTTTGTCCGACCGCCGCGACTTTCGTTTCGGCGTCTTGAGCTAGGGCAATAGACTTAGTAGAAAGCAGCAACAGCACAAAACAAACGAAGATGATGGAAATATTTTTATATTTAGGGCGCATAGTGCACATTGTTTTGGTTAATTATAATTACCCGTCGCAATAATACGGCAGCACAAAGTTGCCCGTCAGATTTTTTGACCTTATGGACTAACAACGCTTTCGTCTCCCGTGGCGGCACCGCCGAGAATACTATATTGTATATTCATGGCCGCATCCAGAACAGCGCTCAATACGGATGTCACTGTCGTTTTCAGCTCGTGGAACGAGCTCGACTTCGACGCTGTTAAATTGGCAAAAAAAATTGTGCCTTTAGCGTTCGACAGGGCTGCGCGGCCGGCTGTGCTAGGCGATCGTGAAGCCGAAATCAGCGTCCGACTGACCAACGACAAGGACATCAGGACACTGAACCGCGATTATCGCGGCATGGACAAGTCGACCAACGTCCTGTCATTTGCAATCCTTGACATGGAGGAAACCGCACCCTCATCACCTGTATGTGCACTGCCCTGCGCCCTCGGTGACGTTGTTATCGCGTATGAAACGGTAAAGCGGGAAGCCGAGGCAATGAATGTCTCGTTCCGTGATCATTATACGCATTTGCTAGTTCATGGCACGCTCCACCTACTCGGCTATGACCATGAGCAGGAAAATGACGCTAAGCGTATGGAAAAGCTTGAAATTTTGATCCTTGATGGTCTGGGAATTGAAAATCCTTATGCCCATCCGAACTTTATGGCATAATGAAAGATATGTTGAAATCACAGGTAGAATCTACGACCCAGGGGGCTTCCGCTGCGACAGGCAAAGCCCCCGAAGCGCGAAAAGGATCCGCAGACACGTCCGAAACGGATAAGTCCCCGCGGAATGGCTTGCACGCCGACCCTGATACCGAGGTAGACGCGGAGGACCGCGAGGACTACGGCATTTTTGACAAAATCCGCGGCCTGATCGTCAAACCGACGAAGGCGCCTGAGCAAGCTCTTCATTCAGCCATCGAACAGTACATCGAGGGCTCCGGTGACGGCACTGAAACGGCACCTGTTACCAAGCAGGAAAAGGCCCTTATCACGAACGCCATCAAGCTGCGCGACATGACAGTCGTCGACGTCATGATCCCGCGCGCTTCGATTGTCGCGTTACGAAGCGATATATCTCAGGAAGATTTGCTGCTTATGCTCGCGGAAAAGCAGTATAGCCGGCTTCCCGTCTTCCGGGAGACGCTGGATGATGTATTCGGCGCAATCCACATCAAGGATATCCTTGCCACGCTTGCGCGCGGCAATCGTATTAATGTCGAAGATCTCGTACGCGACGTGCCCATTGTCTCGCCCGCAATGCCGGTTGTCGATCTCATCATCATGATGAAAGAAATGCGCAAGCACATGGCCTTTGTCGTTGATGAATTTGGCGGCATCGATGGACTTGTGACCATTGGCGACGTTATTGAGGCTATCATCGGCGAAGTTGAGGATGAGCACGCCCCCGAAGATGCCGTCCCCGAGATCAAAATCTATGACGACGGCACCATTATCGTGGACGCGCGGATCGACATCGAGGAGTTCGAGAAGAAGTGCGGCAAATTCCTCACCGACGAAGAGCGCGAGGATATCGATACGCTCGGCGGTCTGATCTTCGCGCTTGCGGGCCGTATCCCTGGCCGTGGCGAGATCATCACGCATCCCAATTCCGGGCTCGTGCTGGAAGTCCTCGATGCTGATCCGCGACGCGTGAACCGGGTAATGGTGCGTAAATCTGGATAGAACGGCCTGCCCTTTCTCACAAAATTTCTTCATGCTAGAAACGCTGCAATGAAACCGTCGCAGCTCATATTCCCGTTACTATCGCTCGTATGCGGCGCCATAAGCGTGCTGGCTCAAGCGCCTTATAACCTATGGCTCTGCATGCTCGTTGGTATGAGCGTTTATTACGCTCTGTTCGCGCGGGTCCAGACTGCTAAAAGCGCATTCGCTTGCGGCTGGCTTTTCGGTTTTGGCTATTTCGGCGGAGGCCTTTGGTGGATTGCCAATGCGCTGCTTGTGCCCGGCAACGATTTCCGCTGGGTTTGGCCGTTCGCCATCGCAGGACTCCCCGCCGTCTGCGCGTTCTTTCCGGCATTCGCGAGCCTCGCTTGCTACCGTTATGCCGATCGGAAAAAAATTGCAGGCTATATCATGTTCGCTGCTTCCTTTGCGCTCTCGGAATGGCTGCGGGGCCATGTCTTCAGCGGCTTCCCTTGGAATATGTACGGCTATATCTGGAGCATTTTCCTGCCCATCGTGCAGATCGCAGCGCTGGGCGGTTCTTACTTTTTGACGCTTGCCACGTTGTTCTGGGTTACTTTGCCGGGCTTTTTGGCGGTATGGCAGGCCAGCCGCAAACAACAGGCAGCTCTTGTGTCTCTTGCCGTGGCGATTTTCATCGCGGGAAGCTGGTACGGACACATGCGGATTGAGAGCGTGAGTCCCGGCTATTGGCCCGACTTGCAAATCAGAATCGTGCAACCCAACATTCCGCAGGAAGACAAATGGGATCCGGACAAGGCGCGCGCAAATCTTAAAAGAATGCTCGATCTATCCTCGCCGCCGCCCAGTCGGCCTGAATCGCCCACTACGCTCATTATTTGGCCGGAAACCGCGCTCGAATTCAACGTGCTCGAATATGATGCCGCACGCGAGATGATCCGGAACATGATGAGCAAATATAAAAACAACGTCTTCCTGTTGACCGGACTGCTCCGGTTTGAAATGGATAAAAACGGCAAGCGGCATTACTTCAACAGCCTGGCAGTGCTCGACCGCGATTTGAATATTCGCGCGGTGTACAACAAGTCCCACCTCGTGCCGTTTGGGGAATATATCCCCTTGCAGGACTACATTCCGATGCATCCCTTCGTCCAGTTTCAAGGGTTTGCCTCCGGTAATGGGCCGGAGACACTGACGGTCGAGGGCGCGCCGCCTTTCAGCGCGCTGATCTGCTACGAGGTAATTTTTCCTCATGCCGTTGTCGGCAAAGATCGGCCAGCCTGGCTGGTAAATGTAACAAACGACGCGTGGTACGGGGACAGTCCCGGCCCGCGGCAGCATTTCGCGCAAGTACGGTTCCGGGCCATTGAGGAAGGCTTGCCGGTTGTGCGCTCCGCAGAGACGGGAATTTCAGGCGTGATCGATCCTTTCGGCCGCATAGTCTATTTCGCAAAACTGAACGCAATGGCGGTTAAGAATGTCATGCTGCCGAAACCGCTGCCGCAGACGCCTTACTCCCGTTTCGGCGATCTTTTATTCTTTGGCTGCACCCTGGCATGCCTGCTGACGGCGCTGAAACCGCGATTTACCAAACGTAGTAATACTTAAGTATATAAAACCTAGGGTTTATTGTCAGGCATAATTCAGCATGCATATGTATTCCCGCGGTACAACCGGGGGAAGTATTTTTAGCATGGCACAACCGAAATCCAGCGAAAGAAAAGCGCTGCCGATGGACATCCACGTCGGCAAACGCCTGCGTTTGCGGCGGTCACTGGTCGGCATGAGTCAGGAAAAACTGGCTGAACATGTGGGAATCACATTCCAGCAACTTCAGAAATACGAACGTTCCACCAACAGGATCACCGCCGGACGCCTTCATCAGTTCGCCCAAGAACTTGAAGTGCCCATTCAGTATTTTTACGACGGCTACGAAGAAACGGCCAGAAAAGGTCGCCAGTATGGTTTGTCAGACACGCCCCAGGAATCTTTTGCGTCGGAGGACCACCTGTATTCCCGAGAGACTATTGATTTGTTAAAGCTTTACTATTCGATAAAGGATGCGGAAAAGCGCAAGAAGCTGGTAAAAGCCTTCCGTCATCTCATCGAGACTGTCAGCTAGAAACCGGCCAAAGCCGCTTGAATCTGTCAATTTTTGCCTATAATCTTTGCGACTGTAAATCTTTTGACCTTTCGGTGAGAAAACATGAAAGCCCAGAAACAAATGAAGCACGCTCCCACCCCGTTTGCCGGCGCTGAGGCGCTCAAAGACTTTGTATTCACGAGTGAATCGGTCGCTGAAGGGCATCCGGACAAGGTCTGCGATCAGGTATCTGATGCAATTCTAGACCTTTACCTCACACAGGATCCCAATTGCCGCACCGCGATCGAGTGCGTCGCCACCACGAATTATCTAGGTATCTTCGGCGAGACGCGCGGCCCCGCCAGCATCACGCCGGCCGACCTCGAAGCCGTAGCCCGCAAGAAGATCAAAGAGATTGGCTACGAGCAGGACGACTTCCACTGGAACAAGATCAAAGTAGACGTGAAGGTCCACAAGCAATCGGCCGACATCGCGATGGGCGTCGACGCCGCCGCGAACAAAGACGAAGGCGCCGGCGACCAGGGAATCATGTTCGGCTACGCGTGCCGCGAGACCGACAGCCTGATGCCCGCCGCCATCCACTTCTCGCACAACATCCTGCGCTCCCTGGCCGAGGCCCGCCACTCAGGCGCTCTGAACAAGCTCGGCCCGGACGCGAAGTCACAGGTTTCACTCGAATACCGCGACGGCCGTCCTGTTCGCGCCACCTCGATCGTTGTCTCGACACAGCATGACGAGAGCGTGTCTCAGAAGGAAGTGCGTGACATGGTGCGCCCGCACGTGCTCGATGTCCTCCCCGACGGCTGGATGTGCCCGGAAGATGAATTCTACGTCAACCCAACCGGTCGCTTCGTCATTGGCGGGCCGGTGGGCGATTGCGGCCTGACCGGACGCAAGATCATCGTCGATACCTACGGCGGTTCATGCCCGCACGGTGGTGGTGCCTTCTCGGGGAAAGATCCGACTAAGGTCGACCGCTCCGCTGCGTATGCCGCTCGCTACGTTGCAAAGAACGTCGTCGCATCCGGTTACGCCGAGCGCTGCACGATGCAGCTTTCATACGCCATCGGCGTGAGCAAGCCGCTCTCGGTCTACGTCAACACCCATGGAACCGGTACGGTACCCGAAAGCGAACTTATCAAGGCCATCGGTAAGGTCATCGACCTCAGCCCGCGCGGCCTGCGCACGCATCTCAAGCTGAACCGCCCGATCTACGCGCGCACGGCGGCTTACGGCCACTTCGGTCGCGAGCCGGAGGCGGATGGCGGCTTCTCGTGGGAAAAAACGGACCTTGTCGCCGCTCTCCAAAAAGAAATCGGCTGACGAACCCTACAAGCGTCGACTCTATGGCCGCAAACAGACCCGGCCGCCCGGTAAGGAGCGGCAGGGCCATATGGATTCGTTACTGCCGCGCTTGCAGCTGGAAATCAAGGACGGCGAAACGCTGAAGCCTGCAGCTCTGTTCCCACGACAGTATAGTCAGCTCTGGCTAGAGATCGGTTTCGGCAACGGCGAGCATCTAGCAGAACTGATTCGCCGCCATCCCGACCGCGCCTTCATCGGCGCTGAACCTTTCATCAACGGCATGGGCGCTTTCCTTAAGCACATTGCTAACGATCCTCTTGACCTAATCCGCGTCTGGATGGACGACGCGATTTTTCTCGTGAACGCCCTGCCCGATGCGTGTCTCGACGGTATCTATGTGCTGAACCCCGATCCCTGGCCAAAAAAGCGCCATGCCAAGCGGCGGATCATCAGCCGCGAAAACCTGGACCGCTTTGCTCGTGTGCTGAAGCCGGACGCAGAACTAATTCTGGCTACAGACGTGGACCCGCTCGCCGACTGGATGACGATTCAAACCTGTAATCACAGCGCTTTCGCGTGGCAGGCCGAGCGGGTTTCGGACTGGCGCGTCGCGCCTGCCGACTGGATCCCGACCCGCTATGAACAAAAGGGCCGAAAAGCGGGACGGCGGCAGACCTACCTGCTCTTCAAAAGAATTTGACGTATTAAATTTAATTATGTTATGCAGCCTCCATAACGGAGGCGGCGATGGCAGATCACAAGATCCTTTACGCGGTTCAGGGCACCGGCAACGGTCATATCTCGCGCGCCCGGAAGCTTTATCCCGAATTCCAGCGCGCCGGGGCGGATGTGACCGCCCTGTTCTCCGGCCGGAGCAAATCTGAACTCAAGGACATGGAATCCTTCGGCGACTACAAGAC
>DATJGZ010000166.1:0-2902 GCA_035494535.1 Patescibacteria group bacterium
GCGGTGCGCGACGGCAAGACTCGCTACCTCCAGCATCTGCCGCGGCTGGCGGACTATATCCGCCGCGGCCTTGAAGATCCGCTGCTGGCGCCGCTGGCGCAATGGTTCGGTGAACAGAATATGCCGTTCGAGAAATCTCCGACGATCGACCCGGCGGCGTTGCGCAGGCTTATCCGGTCGGACGCCTTTTAGCGCGGCAAGTGCGGGTTGGCGCTGAAGTCAGCCTTCGCCAGACTGTCAAGGAAACTGTCCGCATCGGGCGATCCTAAATCAGCCGCCGCCGTCATTGATTCGCTGCATTTAGCCATGCTGACCTGGATGTTCAGTTCCGCCTTTCCGACGCAATAAGCCTGCGCGACGCTGTAAGCCGAATAGGCGTCGCCGAAGCTCAGCCCTTTCTGAAAATCCGCCCATGCTTCCGGAATCTCATGCAGGTAGTCCCACCGGATCTTGGCGCGCTGGCCGTAATAGAACCCGGGATTCTTTACATGCCGGCCCGGCTTCAACAGCAGGTCGAGCGCGCCGAGATAGGATTGATCGTTCAGGCTCGTGCCGTCCTTCTGCCAGCGGTCGTGCGATACGTGAATGAAAATTTTCAGGGCATCCTGACCGAAGTCATAGTCGAGATAATCAAATTCATATGTCGCCCCCTTCTGCGCGTATAGGCGCGCACCTTCCAGATCGGCGTGTTCGTAATAGGAGCGCGCGATTTCAGCGTACATGATCCCTTCGAGGAATTCCGCCTTGCCCTGCGGCAGGGATTCTTTCTTTAGCTGGCCGACATAGTCCTGCATGGCGGCGGCGTTGCCGAACCAGCGCGGGGACAGCAGCGTCATATATACGCGGCGGGCCGTCAGATTGGCGGGATCGAGCTTGTCGGCGTGATCGAGGATATCCTTCGCCGCCGCGCGGACGTACGACTTGCTGGCCTCGGTCCCGGCGTTGCTTTTCTCGAGCTCCAGCGCATTGGCGTAGCTCAGCAGAGGCTTCTTCGCATGCTTGAAGGACTCTTCGTTTTCATCCGCGGCTTTTTTAATGCGTTCGGTCGCCCCCTTGTCCTCGCCGGCCTCTGTCAGGCCGGGGTAGCGGTGCGCGCGGATTGCCCGGCTGACCGCCGCATGATAGTTTGCCGCCAGCAAGTGCGCGGCGTACGAATCCGGCGATTTCGCCACCCACTCGTTATATTTGGCTTCGTATTCGACCCTGGGCGGCGAAACCGACCACGGGTCTTCGTGCTCGAGCAGGGGGCTGAAGGCGAAGTCGAGCAGAACGTCGTCGATCGCCCCGGCCTCGTAAGCACCCTGCAGTTTCGCGAAATAATCGTCGAGGGATGCGTAGTCGCCCGCGAGCAGCAGGCCGGTTATCTGTTTCTCATAATCGTCATAGGTGCCGTCGGTCAGTACCTTTTTGAGCGCATCGATGTACTCCTTTGCCGGATCGGCTTTGTCTGCTGCGCGGACATGGCCGGGCAGGGCGAAAAGGCAAAGCAAAAGCAGGCCGGAAATGAGTTTGTTCATCGGTGATTCCTGAGATTTGCGGCAGTATAGAATATTTCCGAAAGGCTTGCCATGCCGGTGCGTTCCTGACTATCCTTTGCCTGCAAACCAAGGGGGATAGCATGTCCATTCTCGCCAAGCGTCTCGATCGCGTGAAACCGTCGCCCACGCTCGCCATCACGGCCAAAGCGGCCGAGCTCAAGGCGGGCGGCAAGGACATTATATCTTTGAGCGTCGGCGAGCCCGATTTCGACACCCCCGACCCGATCAAGGACGCGGCCTACGCCGCGATGAAGGCGGGGCAGACCAAATACACCGCCGTCGACGGGACCCCAGCGCTGAAAGACGCGATCATCGCCAAGTTCAAGCGGGACAACGGCCTGACCTACAAGCGCGACCAGATCACTGTCGGCACCGGCGGCAAGCAGGTTCTTTATAACGCGCTGATGGCGACGCTGAACCCCGGCGACGAGGTCATTATCCCGGCGCCGTATTGGGTCTCGTACCCGGACATGGTGCTGCTGGCGGAAGGCACGCCCGTTTACGTCGACTGCCCGGAATCTGCCAATTTCAAGATGCAGGCGAAGGACCTCGAGAAGGCGATCACCAAAAAAACGAAATGGGTGATCCTGAACTCGCCGAGCAACCCGACGGGTGCCGCCTATTCAAAGGCCGAGATGAAGGCGCTGACCGACGTGCTGGTGAAACACCCGCATGTTTGGGTCATGAGTGACGATATCTATGAGCATCTGATCTATGACGGATTCGAATTCTTCACCCCGGCGCAGGTCGAACCCGCGCTGTTCGACCGGACGCTCACGGTCAACGGTGTGTCCAAGTCCTATTCCATGACCGGCTGGCGCATTGGTTTCGCGGGCGGGCCGACACAACTGATCAAGGCGATGGGCATGGTCCAGAGCCAGAGCACCTCGAACCCCTCGTCGATCTCGCAGGCGGCGGCGGTCGCGGCATTGAACGGCGATCAGAATTTCCTCAAGGAATGGCGCAAAGCGTTTCAGGACCGGCGCGATCTGGTGGTCAGCATGCTGAACCAGACCGACGGCCTGTCGTGCAAGCGACCCGAGGGCGCATTCTACGTTTATCCAAGCTGCGCCGGCATCATCGGCCGCAAGACCCGGGACGGCAAGGTCATCAGCAACGACGAGCAGTTCGTGACTTATCTGCTCGAGGCCGAAGGCGTGGCCGCCGTGCACGGCGCCGCGTTCGGCTCATCGCCCGCGTTCCGCATTTCCTACGCGACGTCAACGGAACTGCTCGAGGAAGCCTGCCGCCGCATCCAGCGTGCCTGCGCGGCCCTCAAGGCGGCGTAAAAGCGTTTCCGCAAGCGTTTATAGGCTTTCCCCTCCGATGCCATAATGTATCTTATGACAACTATGGGTTGTATT
>DATJGZ010000167.1:0-15545 GCA_035494535.1 Patescibacteria group bacterium
CCGTCGAAGCGGAAGGAAAATCCGCGCTCGGCCTGGTCGATCTGCATTGAGGATACGCCGATGTCGAGCACGAAGCCGTCCAATTGGTCGAAGCCGACCTGTGTCACCAGCGCGCGGGCGTCGCCAAAGCGCCCGTGCACGAGGATCAGGCGCTTGCCGTACTGGCTCCGCCACGCGGATGCAGAATCAATGGCGGTCCGGTCGCGGTCGATGGCGACGACGTTGCAGTTTGCGGCATCGAGAATCGCGCGCGTATACCCGCCTGCGCCAAGCGTGCCATCGGCGTAGGTTCCCCCATCCGCAGGCTTAAGCGCCTGCAGAACTTCGGGCAGCATGACCGGGACATGGGCGGCCTTAGCCATTACCATATTCCCCGCGTTTTCATCGGGCCAGACAAGGGCGACATGAACAGCGTCCTTCAGACTTCCGTTCCATTAAAGTTAGCGCTAGCGATGTGAACTTCCACGACCTCCCGGAACGACATGCAGCAAGTGCATACCCATCCCGGGCCCCAATCTGGCGGGAAACCGCCGCCGTCCGGCAGAACGCCGTCCGGGCAACGATGATTCAAAGTACCACGCACGGGCGCGCCGCCGCAATAAAACCGGCCCTGTATCGCATAAACGAACCACAGGAATTTTGAAAACTTTGTTGTATAATCGGTGGAAACCTCAGGAACGACCCCTTACACAACTCATGAATGCCATAATTCCGAAGGAAGCCGCCACGGAGATACGCGGCCAGATCGACCGGCAACTCGCCGAGCTCGCCATGGGCCGCGTCGATAAAGCGGGACTGATGGACATGCTGGTAAAGGACCCGGCCATCGGCGGGCGGATCGCAAGCCTTGCGGGCGCCGACAAGGCCAAGGCCGGAGTCATGAGCTACGGCGCCACGGCGCCCCCGGAACGCAAGAGTCTGTTCCGCCTGCCGCAGAAGTACGACCCGATGGCCGAATTGCGCGGCCTGATCGGCCTCGATACCGTCAAGGCGCAAGTCGAGAAAACCGTCAACCTCATCAACCTGAGCCGCACGCGGCAAAAGGAGGGTCTGCCGCAGCTGGATTTAACGCATCACCTGGTCTTCACCGGCAACCCCGGCACGGGCAAAACCACCGTGGCGCGGCTGGTCGGGCAAATATATTGCAGTCTCGGCGTGCTCAGTTCCGGCCATATGCTCGAGGTCGACCGCGGCAACCTGATTGCGCCCTATGTCGGCCACACGGCGCTTCTGGTCAAGAATGTCGTCGCGCACGCTCTCGACGGCGTGCTATTCATCGACGAGGCCTACAGCCTGACCTACGATCTGGAGTCCAGCAAAGACTTCGGGCCCGAGGCCATTCAGGCGCTGATCAAACTTATGGAGGACTACCGCAGCCGACTCGTGGTCATCGTCGCCGGCTATACGGAAGAGATGAACAAATTCATCTATTCCAATCCCGGCCTCGCATCGCGCTTCAAGACTTTCATCGAGTTCACCGACTATAACGGCGCCGAGCTGTTCCGGATTTTCGATTACATGGCCGTTCAGTCGGGATGCCGCCTGACGCTGCCGGCGCGCATCGAGGCAGCCGCATTGATGAACACACTGAAATCAGGAGCCGCCAGCGGCAACGCCCGGACCGTCCGCAACGTCTTCGAGGAATGTCTCGCGCGGCAGGCCGCGCGCTTGGCCGTGCACGGACGCAAGAAAGTCGACGTGCGCATGCTCGAGGCCGGCGATGTACCGAAAATCGATGAGCTCGAAACACTGTTCGCCAGCATGGCGCCGCGAGCCAAAAGCGCGTCCAAGGAATCCTGAGATGGAATTCCGGTCGCAAAGATCGTTTCTCGGCCTGCCGCTTTTGCACATCTGCGTCGGCAAACGGGAGAGCGGCATTTTTCGCCGCGGGATTGCTCGGGGCTGGATCGCCGTCGGTGATATCGCCTTCGGCATCATATTCGGCGGCGGCGGCATCGGCTGCGGGATAGTTTCATTGGGCGGCCTGAGCATCGGACTGCTCGCTTTCGGTGGACTGGCAACCGGGGGCATCACGCTCGGCGGGTTGTCCATCGGTACATTGGCGATCGGCGGGGCTGCCATCGGCTTGTGGGCGATCGGCGGCGTGGCGCTGGCCTGGTTCGCGGCCGTCGGCGGCGTCGCCTTCGGACGGGAATGCGCGGTCGGGGGCGTCTCGCTTTTCGGGGCGATGATGGCCCCGGACCGTTTTATCGGCTGCGTACGCATCACCATCGCCGAGGCGCAGCAGATGTTCTACGAGAACAGTGCGACCGCGATTATGGTCGTTATCGCCGGGGCGGCGGTCGCTGCATTGCTGCTGCGGAAAAAAAGCGAGACGCTCTAGCTGATATTCACGAATTTGAGCTTCGGGTCGCGCTTGATCGCAGCCAGAAGCTCGCGCGTCATCTCAAGATTGACCTCGCGCTCATGCTCGCGCTGAACGGCGTAACGTATGACCATGACGACGCCGCTGCCGGTGATCTTGAGATACATCTGCGGCACTGACACCTCGGCCTTGAAGCGCGTGAGCGATTGGAACGCGGCTTCCTGCTTTTTGATCACGTCGCTGTGGCGGGCATAGACCTTCTGCACGACGCCGGTCAGTTTCTTGAAGGCGTCCTCGTAATCGACGGAAGGATCAAGGGTCAGGCTAACCTCGCTCCAGACGAAGTTCGTGCTGTTGGTCTGGCGGAAGAAGGGCGTGGGCTGGAACAGGACGGAGTTTGCAAAGCCGACGACGCGGCCCGAGGGCAAATAGCCGAGGTCGGAGTCCCGCAGTTCCATCATGCTGAAGCGCAGCGGCGTGATCTGGATCACCTTGCCGGTGACGCCGGCGACGGTCAGCCGATCGCCGAGGCGGATGCCGAAGGGACCGAAGAAGTTGAAGTAGGAGATGACCGATAGAATTGGCGTCTGCAGCGCGACCGCCATACCGGCCGTGAACAGACCGGCGAATGTCGCGAGCGAACCAAAATCGGTGAAGAAAGCAATGAAAATGGTGATGGCGATGGCAATACCGACGATGCCCCGCCGCACCGTGCGCAGCTGCGTCTGCCGGCGGTCGTCGAGCACGTAACGCTTGGTCGCCCGCTGGGCAACCATCGACAGGCCGATAATGGCAGCAATCAGCAAGGCCAGCATGCCAACGCGCCATGCCAGCATGCGGAACAGGTCGCGTATGTGCTGAGATACGAGATCGGTCCAATCGTTGAGGTCGTTGGTGCAGGTGCGCAGCGTCATGTTTACGCGGCTGAGCGCGACCGCTACGGCCGAGTATTGCTTCATTTGATTGACAAGATCGTCATAGCTCGGCGGCGTGGAGGGCGCGACCGGAGTTCCCGAGGTCGCGGATGCCGGCGCCGCCACGGGCGTACCCGGCACAGCCGCCGGGGACGTCACGGGCCCCGGCGGTAGCTGACTACCGGCCGCACGGATGTCGTCGCCTTGCTTCATGATTGCCTGAACGGCCGTGCGCACGGCCTGTGAATACTTACGATTGGCGTCGTAGAGCGTCTGCGTCTCGATGAGCTGGGTACGCAGCGCCGAGCGTTCCTCAATGAAGCCGTAGATGCGGCCGATCAGGCCGGCGATGCCCGCCGTCGAGGCCGGCGCGGCGGGTGCAGCCACGATCGCTTCCGGCCCGCCCGACTTTTGCTGTTCGGCGTCCTCATCCGGGATCGCGCCCGAGAGCTGCTGTATCTTCTCAGCCAGGGTCTGGTTGTCTTCATCCGACGATCCGACGGTCCTGGCAATTGTCTTGAGCAGGTTCAGATGCTCTTGTTCCAGCCGGACTTGACCCTCGATGTTTTTGCGATCGATGGCGTTTTTCGCCGCGTCTTCCTCGCCCTGCAGCTGCTGGATGCGCTGCTGGACGCGAGCAATCGCCTGCCCGATGCCGCGCTGTTGCTGCTGATTGGCGGCGGTGGGCGCCACGACCGGCTTGGGCGCCTCGGGCTTCGCATTTTCCTCGATGATCACGGCTAGCGCCGACGCGAAATCGAAGCTTGCGCGCAATGTTTTGGCGGAGTGCTGCTGCAGCGTGTTGCGAAATAGAAGTTCCTGCGGCAGAGAATAGGGCGTTTCGATCGAGGTAGTGCGGTGACGCCAGTCGATCATCATGTCGAGGTAGCCCAGCACCGCCTTGCCGTCCATCGGCAATGTGAGCTCGGCAGCAAGCGCAGCCGGCCCCACCCAAAGCAGGACCGCCGCGAGAATTACGATTTTGCGAACCTTGTTATTCACATCACACCACACACCGCAGTCAAAATGCCAGAAGGCCTGTAAGCCGGGTTTTGTATGTCTGCGCCACTTTCGTGGCGAAAACATGACGGCCATTCATCTGGGAGGGCTGTTGCCAGCCCCCTCTTGCAACCTACCCGGGCCGCGACGCGGAAACGCGCCGTCATGCGGCCCCTATTTGGTCTTGCTTCCGGCGGGGTTTGCCATGCCGCCTCTGTTACCAGAGACGCGGTGCGCTCTTACCGCACCATTTCACCCTTGCCGTTCCCGAAGGACTTAGGCGGTGTCTTTCTGTTGCACTTTCCGTGGGCTCGCGCCCCCCGGCCGTTAGCCGGCGCCGTGTTTCCGTGAAGCCCGGACTTTCCTCTCCGTAAGGAGCGGCCATCCGGCCTTCTGGCGCGGGCACTATGATCCTTTATGGCGAAAATTTCAAGTTTTGCAGGCGGCTAAGCCGGGCAAGGGTTTCGAGATCGGGCTGGCCAACTTTTCCCGGCGTTTTGAAGATTTCAGGATGATAATGGCGCTGGAAAGCCGTCAGAACGCTTTTCAAATCTTCGTCCGGATTATAGCCGACCGCCGTCAGCGCAGCGCGCACGTCCATCGTCGCCGCTCTTTCGAAATCCTCTTTAAGCGGCACCGGCCAAACGCCGATACCCTGATCCGCCAGCCCCTTCCAGTCGAATAAATGACCGGGATCCTGTTTGCGGGACGGCGCGATATCTGAATGAGCCAGCACGCGTACGGGCAGAATGCCATTGCGCGCCATGATCTGCTTGCTGAGTTCGGCCAGCGCCTTCATCTGCGCCGCCGGAAACGGAACATAGCCGTTCGAATGGCCGGGATTGGCGAGTTCAATGCCGATCGCCCGGCTGTTCATATCCGCCTCACCCTGCCATGACGATATGCCGGCATGCCAGGCGCGCTTGTCTTCGTCGACCAGTTTGTAGATGGTGCCGTCAACATCGATCAGATAATGCGCACTGACTTTTTTTTCGGCGTTCGCATCGCACAGGCGCTCCAGCGCTTCCTGCGCGGTCACCATGTCGGTGTAGTGCATGATGATGCAGTCGGGCGGACCGCCTTTGCGTTCGTCGAAATTCGGCGATGGATGGTCGATGAGCTTCACGCGCGCTCCTCTTTTACGAAAATCAGCAGGGTGAGTCCCACCAGCCAGAATAGCACAATCGTGGCCATGCCGGCGCGCTGGCTGTGAAAGATGTCGGTCGCCAGTCCGTACATAAACGGGCCCATGAAGGCCGTCGCCTTGCCCGTCAGGGCGAACAGGCCGAAGGTCTGGGCCACGGTATCCGGCGGCGAGAGGCGCGCCGCTAATGTTCGGCTGCCCGCCTGCGCGGGGCCTACAAAAAAGCCGAGAACAAGAGCGAGGACCATAAAGATCTTCTTGTCATACAGAAACAGGATGATGATACCCGCTGTCAGCAACCCAACAATGCCGGTCATAATGATGCGCTTTGACCCCCAGCGGTCATCAAGAAAAGCAAACCCCGCCGCGCCGATACCGGCTGTTACATTCAGGCCGATGGCGAAGATCAGGATTTCGGTGAAATTCATATTGAACGTTCCCGCGGCATATAACCCCCCAACGGCGAAAACGGTGGCAAGACCGTCGCGATAAAACGCGCTCGCGATCAAAAAGAGCAGCAGGTTCTTGTGACCGCGCACATTGATTGCCGTCTGCTTCAATTGCGCAAGCCCTTGGCGCGCGGCCGCGCGCCAATCGATGCCGGAACGCTCGATGTCATGGGTCCATAACACCAGCGGCAGCGCCAGCGCGCCGTACCACAACGACACCAGCGGGGCCACGGCGCGAATATTCTGGTGCTGGTCCTGTGCAAGGTGCAGTAGCGGCTGCACGGGACCGATCCCGACCAGTACCAGCAATGCAAGCGCCAAGCTGAGAAGCCCGCCGACGTAGCCGATCGCCCACGCCCAGCCGGAGATGCGGCCGATTTTTTCCCGGGGAGCAATATGCGGCAGCATGGCATTGAAGAAGACCAGCGAGGTCTCGAGCCCGATATTGCCGATGATCAGAAGGCCCAGAGCCATAGGGATGCAAATGGCAGAGGGCGCGGCAAAATAGAGAAGTGCGCAGGGAATTGTGCAGACCGTGGTGAAGAATGACAGGAACGGTTTGCGCGCGCCGTAGTGGTCGGCCAAGGCACCCATGACCGGACTGACCAGCGCGATCACAATGCCGGACAGGCCCATCGCATAGCTCCAGAGCGCGCTGCCTTTGACCTGGTCGCCCGCGACATAGCGCGCGAAATAGACACTGAAGATGAAGGTCACAATGACGGTGCTGAAGGCCGAACTGCCGGCTTCATACAAGCACCAGGCAACGATCGAACGCTTCACGGTGTTTTCCTTCTCCGTCATGGCGGGCATGCTACAGTGGCGGGCGTGAAAGACAAAACCCAAAACCTGCGCCTGAATGTCCGCCTGACACCAAAAGCCTCCCGCGACGCCATCTTGGGCTGGATTCAGGACGCAGCCGGAATGCCTGTCCTTAAGGCATCGGTCACGGCCGTGCCGGAAAAGGGCAAGGCCAATAAGGCGCTGATCGAATTGCTGGCCGCGAAATGGCAGATACCCAAAAGCGCCATCGAGCTTGTCCGGGGCGAAACGGATCGGAACAAGCAATTGATAATAAACGGAATTACAGCAGAAACAGCACGGCGAATTCTGGTGGGTCAAAACCGGTAATTTATCGATCCTTCGCCGTTCTTTTACCATTTGTTGCCATAATTTTACTAAGCGGCGGTTGCGCAGAACCCCGCTTCAGGGTGGCGAGTATGATGGGAAGTACGATCAAATTGCTGGGGCTTGCCAGCTTCAACGCCTTTGTCGCGCTGGCGCTTTCCGCCAGCTATCTGACGCATTACGCCGGCAAGATGCAGACGCTATCGAATGAGAACGTTACGGCCTTCGTCCGCGAATTTGCGGGCGTCACCACCGGGCAGCGCGGCGACATGGACGAGCATGAAATGATCGGGTACTTCGTGACCCACGTCTCCGAAGGCGCTTCATTCTCCACAACGGTTAACTCAAGTATGGAGGGTGTCAGCAAGCCGGCAAACAAGATGCGAAGGAAGGAATTCATCGCCAGCACTTTGCGGACTATCCGGGATAAAGGTCCGCATCCCGCTTCGGTCACGGTCGAGGACGTCAAGATTAGCGGTGATGGACACGAGGCGACGGCGATCACCACCATTAACGAAAAGTCGGCGCTGGAATTCAAAAACCCTGCGGATGGAGAGCCGGGCGTTTCGGCGGTCTCGGCGACTTCATATTGCAATGAGACCGTGAAGCTCAGCAACGAGCACGTCATACAGATTCAATCCGAGACCTGCACGACAACGATCGCTCCGATCGATTCCTTCTAGGGCTGGCCCGGTCGGGGAAGATAATCCGCGGGAGCGAAACCTTGCCCGCCTGCCACGCGCGCGAACTCACGCTGCAGGAGCGGGACATCCAGATCGGGACGCGCATGCTGTCCGAACGTCCGGTCGAAATAGCGGTCCGCGAACAGGATTTTCTCCGCATCGTTGCAGTGGGCGATCTCCCACGCGCCTTCCTCGCACAGCAGCGCGTAGGCGAGCACATCCGACATCTTGTGAAGGTATTCATCCGCCGCCTGCGGCCCGGCCCCGGGACGGCGCGCGAGATCCGCCAGCGCCGTTTTCATCTCCGCCGCGAGGCTCTCAATATTCTGCCGCTGCGCCTGAAGCGTATCGGGCAGCGCGGCAGAGATATCGGCAAGCTTCTGCAGATAGGCCGTACCGCCGCCCTCCTGCCCCAGCATGCGCATGAGCTCATTCGCCTGAATCTGCTCCGGCCCTTCCCAGACATTGAGCACTTCCGCGTCGCGATAGAGGCGCGCCACCGGATATTCCTCGGTATAGCCGTTACCCCCGACGAGCTCGAGCGCCTTGCGTGCGCACCAGATCGCCTGTTCGGCCGTCTTGTACTTGGCCAGCGCCGTCGCAACACGCGACCACGGCTTTTGCGCATTATCGTGCTGTGCGGAATCGAAGCTGCGTGCGGCCTCGAAGGCCAGCGCCGAGCCCGACAGGAACTCCGTCCTCATATCGAGAATTCTTTTCTGAATCATCGGCTGTTCGACAAGCGGCTTGCCGAACGGCGAACGGTGGGTGGCCCAGCACAAAGCCTCCATCACCGAGCGATGCATCGAGCCGGCAGCCGCCATCGCGTTGTGAACGCGCGAGCAGCTCAGCGCCTCCATCATCATCTTCAGGCCCCCGCCCGCCGGCGCGAGTTCGTATGCGATCGTGCCCTCTAGTTTGATTTCGCCCGTTGGCAGGCCGCGTGTGCCAACTTTCTCCTTGAGATGCACCACGTCGTAGCTATTGGAGACCTGCCAATCGGGATCGATATGGCTGGGCACAAGATAAAGGCCGAGGCCTTTTCCGCCCGCGGCCGCGCCTTCGGGCCGCGCCGTCTTGACGGTCAGGAAATGGGCGAATCCGATGGCGCTGGTGAACCAGTTGTCGCCGTGAAGGCTGACGGTGCCGTCCCCGTTGTCCACAGCTTTGGTCTGTGTCTTGCCGATATCGCTGCCACTATGCTTTTCCGTGGCCCAAGTGCCGCCGATCGCGGCGTGTCCGTCCGTGCGCAGGATCTCAGGCAGGAAGCGCGCCTTCACATCCGGGTGCGCGTGCCGGTCTATCAGCATGGCGACCGGATGGGTCATGGCTAAAGGACACCCTGTGGCGATGTCGCTTTTGCAGACCAGATACCCTGCGACGAAGGGCAGGATGTGCGGCTCGGGTGTTACCGGATCGAATACCGATGACAGGAAGCCGCGCCGGTAAAGTTCCTGCTGTGCGGCCTCGTAGCGCGGATTGAGGTAGACGTGTCCGCGCCGGTCGCCCGGATGGATCGGGTCGACTACCTCGCGCCTTAAAACCGGCGGGTGAATGCGGTCGGAGTAAGCGGCCTGCGCATCGAGTTCGCCGCCGCAGAACGCGCCGAACTCCTCCAGCATTTGCGCACGGCGCGTCAGCATGTCCGGCGCCGAGCGCTCAAGAAAGCGCTGAAGGTTCCTGTCGCGTGTATAGAAATTCAGTCCTTGCGTATGGTCAGGCCAGTCCTGCGGATTGCCGGACATGGTATGTCGCTCCCTGTTATATTTTGGAAACGACCTTACGCCTGCAAGGGAATGCCGTCAACCTTGCGCCGCCGCAAGACTACAGGACGTGGACCCTGAGATATGCGGCCACGATGTGCGTGACGCCGAGAAGATAATATCCCGCCAGCTGATAGGACGAATCGATCGACATCGCTTCCATCGGGTAGCCGGTGTACAACGCCCCCATCAGTGTCGGCGGCATGGCGAAACCCACCCAGAGCAGGCTGGCCAGGCAAAGATAGCCGGGAGCCGAGGTCACATTCAGAACGGCGGCAAGGAATGAAAAGAACGTCGCAGCCACCAGCCAGAGCATGAACGACACCACGAAGGGCAGCGGGGTCGGTTTCATATCCTGCCCTTCCATGCCGCGCGCCTTCAGCCATTTCCTGCCCATGACGGCGGGGTGATACCAGATCATGCCCAGCATGAATGCGAGCAGCCCCGAGAAGAACGTCGTGACGAGGAAATGGGGACTGGTAAATAGCATTAGATGCTCCTCACGATTTGCGCGTGACCATGAGCTTCTTGATCTCCGCGATCGACTCGGCGGGATTGAGGCCTTTAGGACAAGTGCGCGTGCAGTTCATGATCGTATGACAGCGATAAAGCTTGAAAGCGTCTTCGAGCTGGTCGAGGCGCTCGTCCTGCGCTTCGTCGCGCGTATCCGCGATCCAGCGCCAGGCCTGCAACAGGATGGCGGGACCGAGGAACTTGTCGGCATTCCACCAATAGCTCGGGCACGAGGTCGAGCAGCAGAAGCACAGGATACAGGCGGCCGGCCCATGCCCGTCATGGCCGTTGAGCTTGTCGGAGTCCTCCGGCTTTTGCAGGCGCTCGCGCTCGGCTTCCTTCTTCGCCTTGATCCACGGCTCGATCGATTCATACTGCTTATAGACATGATTCAGGTCGGGCACGAGGTCCTTGACCACCGGCATGTGCGGCAACGGGTTGATTTTGACGTCGCCCTTTACATCACTGATCGCCTTGGTGCAGGCCAGCGTGTTCGTGCCGTCGATATTCATGGCACAGGAACCGCAGATGCCTTCGCGACATGAGCGGCGGAAGGTCAGTGTCGGGTCGATGTCGTTCTTGATATGGATAAGCGCGTCGAGAACCATGGGGCCGCATTTCTCGAGGTCGATGGTATAGGTATCCATCTGCGGATTGGCGTCGCCGTCCGGATTCCAGCGATAGACCCGAAAGGCCTTGGTCTTTTTGGCGCCGGTGGGCGCCGGCCAGACCTTGCCTTCCTGTTTGACCTTCGATTTCAGCGGTAGCGTGAACTGGGCCATTTTCTTTTCATATTTTACGCGGTGACACCGCAATTAAGGTAGCGCTTTACCGGCGCACTGTGAAGTCCGACGTTTATATCAGAACTCGTCTTCCTCACCCGGCGTCGGACGGGCGCCCTTGGCTCCCGGTGCGCGCTTGGGGCCGGGCGCCGGGGCGGGCTCTGCCGGCTTATGCGCCTCGGGGTGGACGGCGTGCTCGAAATCCGCCTCCACCTTTTTCTCGAGTACGGGGTTGTCGATGGTCAATGTGTGGTCGGTCGCGCCCTCGTAAGGCACGTGGTGATGCGGCTGGATATGATGATGCGCCGGCGGTTGCAGGACCGTATTCATCGCCGCCAGAACCGTCATGTCGGTGATGGGCTGCCATTCCGGCGATTGCTGGAACATCTTGTAGAACTGTTTCTCGATCAGGAAATTCTTGAGTTGCGATTCGTCGAGCTGCGCGAGAAATACGTCCGGTATGTCCGGTGATATGCCATAGACGCGCAGGAAATGATCGGAAACCATAGCGCGTTTCATCAAACTCTCGCGCTTGCGATCCGCGCGATAATGCTCGGCGCTGATGCGCTTCAGCTCGACGTCCTGCGCCTCAAGGTGCAGAGTTTCCCGCAGGGTGATGGGCACAATCGTGACCTCGACAACCGCCTTGTAGCCGCGGCCGGGCAGGACGACCAGCTCGAGGATCGCGACGTGAAGATCGTGCCCCTCCGAGGCGAATGCGCCTGCCTTCGCCATCGCCTGCGCAAGCGCGTCGTCCATGCTGACTTCCGAATACCCCTCAATCTTGTATTTCAGCATGCGGACTATTCCGGGTCCGCGTGCGGCGCTGGCTTCTTGTCCGGGGTCTTGGGCGGCTCGTCGCCCTCCGGATGGCTCGCGTGCTCGAAATCCTGCTCGATATGGTCCTCAGGCGGCTTGGGCGGCGGATCTTTGACGACCAGTGTGGGATCACCGAGCGCCTGGGGAATTGGCGGCAAAGCGTTCGCCCGGAACTCGCTGTCGATCTGGCCGATCAGCATGGCCTCGGTCAGCTGCGCCAGGTGAATAGTGGGCGTGTCGATATATGTGCCGCGACGCTTGCGGAAATGGTCCATGATGCGGCGCTTGATGCTCTTGTCGATGGTCTCGATGCGCTCCTGCTCCTTGCGAGCCAGCGCCGTCTTCGGCTCGACGTCCTCGCTTTTGCTGCCCGTCGACTCGCCACGGCTTAGCGGCACGAGCACGACTTCCAGCACGACACGGTAACCCTTACCGCGCACCGCCGCCATTTCCAGAACCGCAATGCGAATGTCGTGATTCTCGGAAAGGTACATCGCGGCCTTCGCCATCGCCTGAACCGCGGCGTCGGCCATACTGACCGTGGACGTTGCTTCGACGATGTATTTTTGCATGGCAGTTACGGCAAGTCAGAATGGATTATGCCCGTGAAGGCTCAGCGAACGCCAGTTTGAAAAGAAAAGGTGCTTTGTAGCGGGTGATGGTGCGGAGCGCCTCGAATGTGCCCCCGATGCCGGGTTCATCATTGATGCGATTGAATTCGTCGCTCAGGTCCGACTGCTTTCTGCGGTTTGCGAGGTACTCGGCGGGCGTCTGCGCTTGGGTAGTGTCAAGCGTGTCGCGCTCCTGATCGATCAGGCGAGAAGCGATTTCGCGGAATTTTCTGCCCAGCCAACTCGGCTCGCGGTCCGGTCCGTCCGGACCTCCGCCACCGCCGCCACCGCGCCGCCATTCTTCCCAAGTTATGGCTTTTGCCCGCGGGCCTTCGTCATATGGATAGTTGCCGCCCATGCGCCTATTATACTCCCGCGGTGATTATAACATAGTTAAACCGCTGCCGTGCAATATGAAAATCAAAAATAGGGGGCGGCACCCCGTTTCCATGACGGTCCATTGGGTCTATGTTTCTGGCAGAGATTTAACCCGAAATGGAGATGGTTATGGATAATTTATCCTTTCAGAACATAAAGATACCGGCACTGGGTCTCGGCACATGGCAGTTGCGGAGCAAGGAATGCATCGCCAGCGTTGCCGCCGCGCTGGGCATGGGCTACCGCCACGTCGACACAGCCCAGATCTACGAGAACGAAAGCGAGGTCGGCGAAGGGATCAAAAAATCGGGTGTCGCCCGGGGCGATATTTTCCTGACCACCAAGGTCTGGATGGATCGGCTGCACGACGGTGACCTGCAGAAATCGGTCGATGAGAGCCTCAAGCGCCTGAAGACCGACTATGTCGACCTCCTGCTGATCCACTGGCCGGTCGAGGATGTACCGTTCGCGGAGCAGCTTAAGGCTTTGCAGGATGCGCAGAAAAAGGGCAAGGCCAAGCTGATCGGCATTTCGAACTTCACGGTTGCCCAAATGAAGCAGGTGACGGATGAGATCAAGGCCATCATCGCCACCAATCAGGTTGAATACCATCCGTACCTGTCACAGAAACCGGTGCTGGATTTCTGCCGCAAGCACGGCATGTTCCTGACCGCCTATTCGCCGGTTGCCCGCGGCGCGGTCACGAAAGATAAAACCATCCAGGAGATTGCCAAAAAACACGGCAAGACGCCGGGCCAGGTGACGCTGCGCTGGCTGATCCAGCAGGGCAACGTCGCCGCCATTCCGAAAGCGGCCAGCGAAAAGCACCTCAAGGAAAACTTCGAGATCTTCGATTTCAAACTCGCCGACGACGAGATGAAGCGCATCCATGCTTTGGCCGCCCCGGACGGCCGCCTGATCGACCCCGAATGGGCGCCGGCGTGGGACAAGGCGGCTTAAAAGGAGAGCGCAAATGCCGATCGTACAGATTCACCTGCTCAAGGGCCGCACCATCGAACAGAAGCGCGCGCTGGTCAAGCGCGTGACGGAAGCCGTGGCGGAAACTGTCAATGCGCCGCCGGAAGCGGTCGAGGTCATTATCAGCGAAATGGAGCGCGAGAATTTTTCCCGCGCCGGCGTGCTGATCGCGGACCAGAAGAAATAATCATGCCTGCGGCGAAGGGGGAGAAAAAAATTCGCACGGCAAAACGCGTCCGGAAACCGGGACGCAAGATCGTCAATCTCGCCCTGCAAGGCGGCGGCGCACACGGCGCCTTCACATGGGGCGTCCTTGATGCCTTGCTCGAGGACGACCGGATCGACATCGAAGGCATCAGCGCGACATCGGCGGGCGCAATGAATGCAGCCGTCATGGCGCAAGGGCTTAATGCCGGCGGAACCGCCAAAGCGCGAGAGTTGCTCGAGGAGTTCTGGCGCCGCATCGCGCAGGCCGGCGTGCTCTACAGCCCCGTCCAGAGCGTGGCGTCTCAGGTCGCCAATGCCGTCAATCCTTTTTTGGGCGGCATCCGCGTCAACGAAAACCCCGGTTTTGCGATGTTCGAGACGATGACGAGTTTCGTTTCGCCTTACCAGTTCAATCCGCTGAATATTAATCCATTGCGGCCTATTCTCGAGGAACTGCTTGATTTCCGGGTTCTGCGCAATTCGTCATCGGTGAAGCTGTTCGTCAGCGCGACCTGCGTGCGCACCGGCGTAGGACGTATTTTCATGAATAAGGATCTGAGCGTCGACTGCCTGCTGGCTTCGGCGGCGCTGCCTTATCTGTTCCAGGCGGTCAAGATCGGCAGGGATTTCTATTGGGACGGCGGCTATTCGGGCAATCCGGCCCTTTATCCGCTTTTCTACGAGGCAGACAGCCGCGATATCCTGATCGTCCATGTCAACCCGATCGAGCGGGCCGAATTGCCGGACGATTCGGCCAGCATCGACAACCGGCTCAACGAAATCACGTTCAATGCCTCGCTGCTTGATGAATTACGCGCAATTTCCTTCGCCAAGCGCCTGATAGTGGAGGGCTGGCTGAAAGACAAGTACAAGGATCGGCTCAGGAACATTTTGATCCATTCCATCCGCGCCGACAAAGCCCTGAAGGACCTTTCGGTCGCCAGCAAATTCGACACGAACTGGGATTTCCTGATCGAGCTGCGCGACATGGGCCGGAGCGAGGGGCGAAACTGGATCGACCGCAACTACGACGCCATCAACAAGCGCGACACCGTCGACATCCGCAAGGATTACCTCGACATCACCCCGGGCGGCTGAGCCAAAGTTTTTTATAAACGTCGGCCATGAAGCTGATTTCTACGATGCCACAGATGCAGAAGAGAACGTGCATAAGGTAGACACGCAGATAATGAAGCAAGGGTATGCTCGTCTTACTATCTTCAAAAAAATGGTGATACACAAAGGATGCCGCGCTGTATGGCAGAAAAATATAGAACAGCGCGACAAGAATACTTTCGACGCTGCCATTAACGGCTTTATTCAAATCGTTGAACTCAGAAAATGCCGGCTTCTCGGCAGCGGCAAGATAAGGCCATGTCAAATAAAGAATGCAGAGAAAAATCGCACCGGCCAGAGGAACGCCGTATTCAACAATCAGTCCGGAAAATATGTCGAGTGTTTTGGGATCGGGCGCAAGTTTTTCCGCGAGCCACAACAGGAGATTCAGTCCAATGGTCCAGAGCGCATAAACGATTTCACGACGGCCAACCTTAAAATAGACATTCCGGCCGGCGACAGCGTCCTCGCCGAGAATATAGTATCGTAACAACGCGACGCATATGACCGACATGAAAAGTTCGTCGAGCTCGTGCAACGCATGACCAGGTATGCCTTTAAGGTGGTGGAGCAAGTCGGCTGTCACGAGTGCGAAACTGAGCGCCAGAGCGACCCACGCGATTCGGATAATGCGATATCTTTCGCTCCAGCTCTGCCTGTAGGCTGCTTTCGCGCTGTCATACGCTCGGAGCTTTTCGGACAAGCCTAATAGACCCGCTTCTTGGGCGGCACGGC
>DATJGZ010000168.1:0-10476 GCA_035494535.1 Patescibacteria group bacterium
CGAGAACATGCAGGCGACGATCCACATATCAGTGACCGGAGAGAATACGCACCATATGGTCGAGGGTTGCTTCAAGGCGTTCGGCCGTGCGCTGCGGCAGGCCATACGGCGCGAGGGCGACGCGCTGCCAAGCACCAAGGGTATGCTATGATCGCCGTTGTCGACAGCGGCGGCGCCAATCTCGCCTCCGTTATCTTCGCCATCGAGCGGCTGAACCGGCCCTATATCTTCACGGCCGATCCGGACAAGATCGCCAAGGCGTCGCACGTCATCCTGCCCGGCGTCGGCGCGGCCGGATCGGCAATGAAAGTCCTGCGCGAGCGCGGACTGATCGAATGCCTGCGGTCGCTGACCCAACCGGTCATTGGGATATGCCTTGGCATGCAGTTGCTGTTCGAGCACTCAGAGGAAGGCGACGCTGACATGCTCGGCCTCCTACCCGCACCAGTGAAGAAATTCGCCGATACATCCCTGACCGTGCCGCATATGGGCTGGAATACCTTTGAGACAGTGCGGGTTAACCCCATCACAAAAAATCTTCCGGAAAACCCCTACGCCTATTTCGTGCACAGCTACTATGCTCCGCCCGGCGACTATACGATTGCGCGCACGGATTACGGCATTCCGTTTTCGAGCGTGGTAAACCGTGGTAACTTGTTCGGGTGCCAGTTCCATCCGGAACGCTCAGGAAAAACCGGTGCGCTCATTTTAAAGAATTTTACGGACCTCTGATGGACATCTATCCCGCCATTGACCTTATGCATGGACGCTGCGTGCGCCTGACCGGCGGCGACTTCGACGCACCGACATTTTATGACGACGACCCATTCATGATGGCGCGGACGTTTCAGGATGCGGGTGTCGAATGGTTGCATGTGGTCGACCTCGATGGCGCACGCAACCCGAAGAACCGGCAGTTTCGCACCATCGCCGCGCTGGCAGCCGAAACATCACTAAAAATCCAGACCGGCGGCGGCGTCCGCACGGGCCATGACGTCAACGAGCTCATCAGCCTTGGCGCCTCACGTATCATCATCGGCAGTCTGTGCGTGAGTGACCCCGAGTTGACCAAGACCCTCCTCAAGAAATTCGGCGAGGAGAAAATCGTTCTGGCGCTCGACGTGCGCGGCGATTTCGAGAAAGGATTTTTCGTCGCCACCGGCGGCTGGATCGACGATTCGGGCGAGAAGGTCGAGACCCTGCTCGAGCGCTATGACGGCCTCGTCCGCCACGTCCTGTGCACAGACATTTCCCGCGACGGCAAGCTCGAGGGGCCGAATTCGAAGCTTTACAAATATCTGCACGAGCGCACGCCCTCGATTCGTTTCCAGGCGTCAGGCGGCGTAGCGCAATTGTCTGACCTCGGCGACCTCAAGGACAGCGGCGCATCCGCCGCCATCATCGGCAAGGCGCTGTACGAGAAAAAATTCTCCATCAACGACGCCCTGCGGAAAGTCGCCTGATGCTGGCGCGGCGGATCATCCCCTGTCTCGACGTGAGGGATGGCGTCGTCGTCAAGGGCGTGCAGTTCCGCGACCACAAGGTTATGGGTGATATCCTCGATCTGGCGAAACGCTATAGCGACGAGGGTGCGGATGAGCTGGTTTTTTACGACATCACCGCGAGCAGCGATAAGCGCGTCGTCGACCGCAAATGGGTCGAGGATGTCGCGCGCGTAATCGACATTCCCTTCTGCGTTGCCGGCGGCATCCGCAGCGTGTCAGACGCCCGCGCGGTTCTGAACGCGGGCGCTGACAAGATATCGGTTAATTCCCCTGCCCTTGAGCGACCGGAGTTCATTACCGAACTGGCAGAAGCGTTCGGCACGCAGTGCGTGGTCATCGGCATCGATTCACGGCGCGAGGCTGACGGCACCTTCGCCGTTTATCAATATACCGGTGACGAAAAGAAAACGATTAAGGCCAAACGCGAGACCGTGGCATGGGCCAACGAGGTACAGGCACGCGGCGCCGGCGAAATCGTCCTCAACTGCATGAATAACGATGGCGTGCGCAAGGGCTACGATATCGAGCAGCTGCAGGCGGTGCGCCAAGCGGTTACCGTACCGCTGATAGCCTCGGGCGGAGCCGGCGAAATGGCGCATTTCCGCGATGTGTTCACCGACGCGCATGTGGACGGCGCGCTGGCCGCGAGCGTCTTCCACTCCGGCGATATTCCTATCCCCGCACTGAAATCTTATCTGATTGGCCAGCATGTGGAGATCAGGCCATGAAGGAGCTGGTAAAGAAGGTCGACTGGAATAAGAGCAGCGATGGGCTGGTGCCCGCGATCGTTCAGGATGCTGCGACCGCGCGCGTGCGCATGCTGGGCTATATGAACCGGGAGGCGCTGGAGAAAACCATCGCCTCCGGCAAGGTGACGTTCTTCGGCCGGACCAAGAAAGCGTTGTGGACCAAGGGCGAGACATCGGGCAATTTTCTGCTGGTCGACGATATCAAGCTCGATTGCGACAACGACACATTACTCATTACCGCTCGGCCCCAGGGGCCGACCTGCCATAACGGCACCGAGACCTGCTGGGGCGATGAACACGAACCGGACCTCGGCTTTATCGGCGAGCTGGAAAACATCATCGCCGACCGCGCCAAGAACGGGGACCCCGAGAAAAGTTATGTCGCTCGCATGATGGCTAAAAGCACCGAGAAGATGGCGCAAAAGGTCGGCGAGGAAGGGGTTGAAACCGCCCTCGCCGCCATGGGCGACGACCGCGACCATTTGCTGGACGAAGCCGCCGATCTGGTCTTTCACCTCATGATCCTGCTGAAATCCAGAAAGCTTTCGCTGCGTGACGTGACCGCCGTGCTTGAGAAGCGGCACAAGCTGCGCGACGAGAAGCGCTAGATTCCACCCGTCAGGGCCAGGATTACCAGCACCACCAGCACAAGACCCAGCCCGCCGCTCGGGAAATACCCCCAATTGCGGCTGTAGGGCCAAGCCGGCAATGCGCCGACGGCCAGTAGCACTAATACGAGTAACAATAATGAGGACGTCGTCATGGGACACCTCGCTGTTTGGGGTTCTCTTCCTTGTCCAATGATTATGGAAGTCAAAAGTTCAAATGATTTCAGCGACAAGCGCGGTGGTGGACTCTTCGGAACCGAAACATATATTGAAGCGTACTGTTACGGGCAAAGCAGGAGGAGCCTTATGGCCAGCGCGGAGAAAAATAGCGAACTCGTTATCGAAATAACGTCCGACTTCGTATGCCCATGGTGCTACATCGGCGAGGTCAGGCTGGAGAAAGCCCTGAAGCAGATCGGCCCGGATATTAAAGTGCGCCGCGTCTGGCGGCCGTACGAGCTTAACCCTGACATGCCGGGCGGCGGCATGGATCGCAAGGAATATTTGACCAAGAAATTTGGCAGCGCCGAAAAGCTCAAGGAGATCGACGAGCGGCTGAAGGCGCTCGGCACCAACGACGGCATCGACATGCACCCCGACCTGATCCGCATCTCGCCGAATACGCGCATGGCGCACCGGGCGATGTGGCTGGCGGCGAAGGAGGACAAGGCCGACGCATTGGCACTGCTGATTTTCAAATCCTACTTCACCGAAGGCCGCAATATCGGCGATGCCGACTTGCTGGCGGCGCTGGCGGGAAAGGTCGGGCTCGATGCCAAAGCCACGCGCTTATTCCTAGCGGGCACCGAGGGCGTCGAAGAGGTTAAGCAGATGGAGCAGGAAGCCAAGGATCGTGGCATCAGCGCCGTTCCCTTTACCGTCATCGGGGGAACCGAGGAGATGCACGGCGCACTCGAGGTCCATGACATCGTGGATTCGCTCAACACCGCGCTCAAACTGGAAAAAGCCGCCTAGTTTCGCGCCGGCATGTAGACAGACATCGACTGGATGCCGAGCCGCCCGGGCCCGGTGAAGCGGTTGAACATGAACCGCGTGTTGGTGGCGCCGAGAAGGCTGGCGGTCAAGCCCTGAATCTTGGTTTCGAGCTTCACGCCGGGGTCCTTGTATACCCAGGCTGACGGCTCGACGTCGATCTGTTCGCCCTGCTTCAGGTTGATCTCAAACATGTTACCGTAGCCGTGCAGCCAGACCACGCCGGGCGTATCGGGCGCCGAGAAATGGTCGACGAAAAAGCCACTGGCGCCAAAGAACAGATTCGAGAAGCCGCGCACCATGCTGAAGCTGTAGGAAATATTCTGCGTTGCCGCCAAAAACTGGTGTTCGCGTACGTGGATGGCTTGCCCTTTATTAAGATGCACCGGGCAAATCTGTCCTGCTCCATCACGGCTGAGCGCCACATGGCCGGAGCCGGTCGTGCCGGTGAGGAGAATCGGCAGCCCCGCAAACATGCGTTTCATGGCGCCCTTCATACGCTTCAGCCGCACGTTCAGCTTGGGGCTTTTCCAGAGCAGGACATGGTGCTCGAAATATATCGAGTTATTCGGCGGTATTTCGACCATCAGCGTCGGTACGAGTTCACCCTGGATATGATAGGTAATGCCTGCAATGCTTTCGTTGCGGATATTGCTCGGGACTAAAGCGGGTGCGGACATCGCGGCCTCCGGCGTTAAAGCTATTTCTGGTTCTTCTTTTGCAATTCATCGAGCGCGGCCAGAACTTCCTCGCTATGCTGCGGCGGCTTCACGCCTTCGAAGACCTTGGCGATCATGCCGTTAGGGTCGACGATGAATGTGTTGCGCGCCGACAGGCCGATCGGCAGCAGCGAGCCGTAGGCTTTCGATACCGTCTTGTCGGTATCCGCGAGCAATTTGAAATTCAGGGATTCCTTGGCGCAAAAATCCTTGTGCGATTCCGCCGTATCCACGCTGACGCCGACGATTGTCGCATCACGCGCGGCATATTTGTCGAGATCGCGCTGGAAGTTATGGGCCTCGATGGTGCAGCCCGAAGTAAAGTCTTTGGGGTAAAAATAGAGGATTACCCATTTTCCCTTAAGATCGCTGAGGCCGATTTTCTTGCCTTCCTGGGACGTCAGGCTGAACGAAGGCGCTGCCATACCCGCAGCCGGCAAGGTTGCGGAGCTAGCCGCCATGACCCGCCAACCCGCAAGGGCAATCACCAGAACGGCCACTACGATCAAAATCAGGCTCACGCGGCGAATCTCCATGTCGGGAATCCCTTCAGCTGCGCCATATTATAATCAAACCGGCACATTATTATAAGTGGAAATCCGGTACGTTGCAGAATGCACGTTAAGTCTTTATGAATAGTGCCGCAGGAACCCGAGTTCATGACGGAAAAACAGCAAAATCCCGCGACAAAGGCAGCGCATTTCATGGCGCGGGCGGACGTTTTTTCTTGGGCGCTGCTGTGGCTGATGACGTTGCTGGTCGCCGGCACATTGAGCGAAAAGAGTACCGGTCTCTATATGGCCCAGAAAACCTATTTCTCATCGGGGATTTTCTGGCTGGGCATTGTGCCCCTGCCCGGCGTCATGCTGACGGTGACGTTCATCTTCATGGGCATGATCTGCAAACTTGCGCTGGACAAATGGCACTGGAGCGACCTTGGGACCATCGTCATGCATATCGGGGCAGCGGTATTATTGTTCGGCGGATTTCTGACCGCCCATTTTTCCAGCGAAGGCAGCATGGTTATCCCGCAGGGGGAAAGCCGCGCGTATGTCGAGAGCAATGACGAGGTCGAGCTGGCGGTGATTGATCAAACGGAGAGCAAGGACATTGCGTTTTCGTTCGATAAACTAAAAGCCGGAACTATTCTATCCAATTCTGCAATTCCCTTTGCCATTGAAACGGTATCATGGTGCCGCAATTGCGGACTGGAGCGGCTAAAGCAGCCGGTGACCGAGGGCAATCCGCATGGCGTAGCCATCAACTTCGTCCTGCATTCGATCCCACGCGACCCGGTCGATGAGAATAATCGTTCCGGCCTTACATTCCGGCTGAAAAATGCGGGCGATAAAGACGGCCTCTATGCTGTGTTCGAGGATATGCCGATCCCTGAGATCGTCGATATCAAAGGGCACCAATATCTGATCGCGATGCGGAACGTTCGCACACCGCTGCCCTTCTCGGTTCGGCTGATCCATTTCAAGCAGACGCTCTATCCCGGCACCAACAAGCCGAAGGCCTATGAATCGGAGGTCGTGGTCGACGATCACGGCGCGCAGTGGCGCAGCCTGATCCGGATGAACGAGCCGCTGCGCTATAAGGGCTATACTCTGTATCAGGCTTCCTATCTCGAAGGCGCGCCGCAGGCAACGACGGTGTTGGCTGTCGTCCGCAATATCGGCCGTCTGTTTCCCTATATCGCCAGCATCGTCATCTGCATCGGCATGCTGATCCACCTGTTCCAGCGCCTGCCTGTCATCCTGCGCGAAAGACCGAAGGCATGAGAAGATTCTTACTCATCGCCCTCCTGTTTTTTTTGCCGCTGCCCGCGCAGGCAGCGGCGGCCAATTTTGATTATTCATCATTCGCACAGATCCCGGTGCAGCACGAGGGACGGCTGAAGCCGCTCGACAGCTTCGCGCGTGATTTCCTCACAATGTTCTCCGGTCATGCAAGCATCGATGGCATGAGCGCGACGGCGTGGCTGGCGGAATTGTTGTTCCAGCCCGACGCCGCCTATGACCGCGCCGTCTTCAATGTGCCGAACCCGGCCGTGCAACACGCCATCGACCTGCCCGAGCGCGAGAATCATCGCTATTCCTTTGCCGAAGTCTCAAAGGCAATGGACGCGCATCAGGAGTTGATCCACTCCCTCCTGCCCGAGCAAGGAATGCATACGCTCGACCCGGCGCAGGAGCAGTTGGTGGCGCTCTACACCAACATGCTGTGGTATTTCGAGTTGAGCCGGTCGCTATCGCTCGTCCTGCCCGTCTTTTCCATCCATGATGCGGGCTCGGCAAAAGCCATTGGCGTTGCGGCTGACAAACCATTCACATGGGACGAGATGATGCGCCACCGTCCGGCCTATCTGAAGCTGGTCAAACCGATTTTGGACAGGAAGACTACGAATGCGCGCGAAGACGAGCTTCTCCAGATCGGCCTGCTGATGCAGCATATGGAGGTGGACAAGGAAACCCGCGTGCTGCGCGTGATGCCGCCTCTGTGGGGTAACGACAGTGATACATGGCTATCACCATGGGCCGTGGTGCAGGAAGGACAGGGATCGCCCCAAAGCGTCTCCCTACTTGCCGCATGGCGGAAAGCAGGCGAAGCGTGGCGGAGCGGCGACCCGATGGCATGGAATACAGCAAGCGCGGAGCTTGCAACGCAGACAATGACAGGGGCGCAGGATATCCGGCCGGCGGCGCTGAAGGCCGAGTATCTTTACAACCGTGCCGATTTCTTCACGCTCAGTCTTGTTTTATATGTCGGCGCGTTTCTTGCCCTGCTGGCGGTCGGCGCGGGCGGGCCGGTCATGTTCTACCGCGCATCGTTTAGCATGCTGACCCTTGGCGCGGCCCTGCATTTCCTCGGCCTCGCTCTCCGTATTTACATTATGGACCGGCCGCCGGTCGGGACACTATACGAATCGATCCTGTTTGTCGGACTGATCGCGGTTACCAGCGGCCTGATCATCGAATGGAAAACGCGGCAGGGACTTGGCCTAGTGCTCGGCGTCCTGACGGGGACAGTGCTGCAATTCATCGGCCTGAAATATGCCGGTGAAGGCGATTCCATGGGCATGCTGGTCGCCGTGCTCAACACCAATTTCTGGCTGGCAACGCACGTGGTCGCCATCACGATCGCCTATGGCTGCTGCATCGTGGCCGGGCTGCTCGCGCATTTGTGGCTGCTCCAGAAGGTCGCGACACCGGATGAGCGGCTGCGGTTGGAGCTGACGGCCAAGTCGATGTTAGGTGCGGCGCTGGTCGCGCTGCTGTTCGCCATGACCGGCACGATTTTGGGCGGCATCTGGGCAGACCAGTCCTGGGGCCGCTTCTGGGGCTGGGACCCCAAGGAGAATGGCGCGCTGCTGATCGTGCTGTGGCTGCTGTGGCTGCTGCATGGGCGGTTGTCCGGGCTGCTCACGCCCGTCCGCTTTGCCTTGGGCCTCGCTCTGACGACGGTGGTTGTGGCGCTGTCATGGTTCGGTGTCAATCTGCTGGGCGTCGGGCTGCATTCGTACGGCTTCACCACCGGTATCGCCTTGAATCTCGGCCTGTTCGTAGCTGTGGAGGCTGCAATCATCGGTGGGCTGGGCTTGACGCTTAGGCAGCGCGAAGGAGCGGCGGCATGAAGGCAAAACTGCTTGCCCTGATCGTGATTATCGTGGCCTGCGGCGCGGCTGCGACATATGACCTTTGGCAGACACCTGCGAATGCACCGGCATCGGATAATGCTCTTGTAGCGTCCCCACATAAAATTCCAGCGATCAATTTTACAACGCTTGAGGGTAAAAATTATTTTCTTTCGACGCTGCCCGAGAAAGGCATCATCCTGCATTTCTGGGCCTCATGGTGCGCGCCATGCGCGCTGGAATTCCCGCTGCTTCTGCGAAAAGTCGCCGAGGCCAACGGCAATCTTGCGCTGGTTTCCGTGTCGATCGACGATAGCCGCCCGAACATGGACGAATTTCTCGTCCGCCTAAAGGCGCGCGGTGTCAGAACCGACGCACCGCATGTCTACTGGGTATGGGACAGGGATAAGAGCATTTCCCTGAAAAACTTCCAGACCGTGCGCGCGCCGGAAAGCGTGCTGATCAATCGACAGCGCCGCATGATCGACAAAATTGCGGGCGATCCGGGCTGGGCCGGGCAGGAAATGTCCCGAAAGTTATTGGCCCTTGTCCGCTGACGGCGCGTCGTCGACGCTCACTCGCATCTCATCGCTGTTGGCACGGATTTCCGGCACATACATGGCGTGCGCCTGATCGGGCATGCCGTGGAATTCGCCCGGCACTTCCGCCCGCAGTTCGTAGCGGATCAGGTGCTTGCCCTGCTTCACATGCGCGATGAAAAAGGCCGCTTTCTGGTCACGGAACTCCTGATAGAGCGGCGTGCGCCCGTCACTCTCGCGCCCGTCGCGGCCAAGGTCGATGGCTTCGCCCGGGCCGCTCTTGAGCTCAACCGCTTCCAGCCCGGCCGGTTTGTAGTCTTCGGCCAGCAGGTATTCGTAGTTGTTCTTCGCGTCCAGTGTTACGTCGACGCGGATGCGGTCGCCGCTCCGGACACGGTCGCCGTCCTTGAGCGGCGCCCAGTCCTCGTTATAACCTTTCATCAGCGTCGGCTTGACGGACTGCTTGAAGTACTTCCGTTCAACGAAGATCTCGTTGCCGGCCCTGGTGATCCCCTCCTCCAGCGTGAAATACTTGGCGTAGGCGGCGGCGTAGAGAGAACCCTGCCCGTTCAAGACGATTTTCACCTTGTTGTCGCCGTCCTTAAGCGCGTCGGCCGGGATGTCGATGGTGCGATCAAAGGTGAAGACATTTGATGAATCGACATGTCCCTCGCGCACAACCTTGCCGTTCACCAACACCTGATATTTATAGTCCGGCGAGAGTTCATGCGTGGCCTTCAGGTAGTCGGCCAAGCCGAGAATGGCAATGGCCGTATCGCGCGTGTTTTTCCAGCTGGCGCCGCGGCGGTTGAGGCTCAGCCACTTCACAGCTTCATCCAGATATTGGCTTTGCGGGTCGATTTGGGAGAGCGCCTTGACGGTAAAGGCAGTCGCCTCCACGCCGCCGTCGCTCCAGCGGTAATTCACGCCGGACTCGCCCCAGTGGGCGGTGCCGTTCTGCTGGTCCTCGTCGATGCCATTCAGCACGTTCTGGGCCAATATCTTCGCCCGCTCACCTTCGCCGCGCCGGTTTTCCGACAGGGCGTAGAGCGCACGGGTGTAAGAATTAAGCTTGTCACGCATATCCCAAAGGCGCGTACGCTGCTTGTTCTCGAACTCGCTGGTGGAGTTAACGGAAGCCAACGCGTGCAGCATCCATGCCAGCATGTCGGGATGATCTTCCTCCTCGACCAGCTGAACCTGCAGGTATTTCGCGCCGTTGGCAATGACGTCGCCCTTCACATCGATGCCGGCGTCGCGGGCAAGGCCAAGGCCCCAAATGACATAGGCGGACATGAAGCGGTCGCTGTTGTCGTCCTTCCACCAGCCCCAGCCGCCGTCTGAATGCTGGAAGTCATAGATGCGCTTGAGGCTGTCGGCCGTCATCTGGCTAAGACGCGAATAGGTCGGATCGCTGCGGCGTTGCGGGTGACCTTGCGGGTCGTGGCGGGGCTCGAGCACGTCGGCGATATACGCGTCGACATCCTGCGCCGAGATTCCGAGGTCGCGCATAGTCTTAGCGACGATGACGGCAGGCAGGAAGCGGCTCATGGTCTGCTCGACACAGCCGTAGGGATAATCGGCCAGATAAGGCAGCGCATCGAGCAGGTTCGCCGCCATGGACGGGGAGATATTGATGCGCAGGCTGGTCGATTCCTTGATGCGCTCCTTCGGGATGTTGATCGTGAGCTCTCTCGTCTGCTCGCCTTCCTTGCCCTTCAGCACG
>DATJGZ010000169.1:0-4096 GCA_035494535.1 Patescibacteria group bacterium
CGTTCAGCTCCCTGCCCGGCAGCAGATTCTTATGGATCGACTCGTGAATGAGGCTCCAGAATGGCAGGTTCAGTGGGATAAGCAGGAGCGCGATCATCGTCGTCAATATCGGGTGCGCGAGATTCGCTGACGGCAGCCAAAACATTTCCAGCAAGACCACGGTCGTGATCGACGCGGAAAAAAGGATATTGAACGCGAGCGGTATATTTTTTTTCTGGGTGGACATCTGGCAGGTGGGCGAGAGATAATTTCTTTTATAATTTATCCGGGATTTCAAGCGTCTGAAAGGGTATTCCGTTCCGGATTCACAGGCTTTAACAGCAATATGGAACGGTTAATTCACATTATATTGACCAAGATGTCTACGATGACAAAGACAGTCAGCAGAAAAATCATCCAGTAAAGTCTGACTTTGTGTGTATGCAACCGCTCGCGCTTGAGCTCAAGCCTGCCCTCTGCCCCTAATGCTTCGAGAGGGTTTGGCGGTCTACTGGGTTTCTTATCGTTCATGGGCATGCTTGGCTTGAAATTCTGGCGCGCCCGACAGGATTCGAACCTGTAACCCTCCGCTTAGAAGGCGGAAGCTCTATCCAGTTGAGCTACGGGCGCATGAATTCAGCTTACTCCCCTTCAGCGGGGGGAATATAGCGGAAATTGTCGACGTAGTTGCGTGGCCTGACCGTTCGGTTATGCGCGTGGCTGATGGTGAAATTCCAGCCCTTGTGCCGAGCGAAATTCACGGCCTCATCGACGGTTTTAAAACTCAGGCGCACCTGATTGAGGGTGTCGTCCGCCGCCGTCCAGCCCATTAGCGGCTCCGGCCGCCTTGGCGTCTGCGTCTCGTACTCGATGACCCATTCCGCCAGACCGGCACGGCCGGACTGCATGGCGGATTTCGCTGGCTGGTATATGCGAACGTTCATGGCCACTTTTTACCAGCAACGCCGCATGCTGGCAAGCGGTCAGGCCTTTTCTTTCAAGCGCTTAATAGACTTAAAGACCTCTTCGGGTGTCGCCGGGGCATTAAGATGTGGCACGGCTTTGCCATCCCCCGCCGCCTGGATGGCGTCCCGGATGGCGAAAAAAACCGAGTTCCCCAACATCAAAGGCGGCTCGCCCACCGCCTTTGAATTGTAAATCGTGTCCTCCTGATTTGCGCCGTCGAACAGCGCCACCCGGAAATCAGGCGGGACGTCGCGGCCGGTCGGAATCTTGTAGGTGCTGGGGGCATGAGTCTTGAACTCGCCTTTGGCATTCCACCACAGCTCCTCCGACGTCAGCCAGCCGACGCCCTGAACATACCCGCCTTCGATCTGACCGATGTCGATGGCCGGGTTCAAAGAGTCGCCGACATCGTGCAGGATATCTGCGCGTAGAATCTTGTACTCGCCGGTCAGCGTATCGACGATCACTTCGCTAATGGCAGCACCATAGGCAAAGTAGAAAAACGGCCGGCCCTTGGCCGCCGCGCGGTCCCAGTAGATTTTCGGCGTCGCATAGTAGCCCGTCGAGGACAGCGAAATCCGGTTCTGGTACGCCAGCACGACCAGATCCTTGAAGGGAATCACCCTCTTGCCAATATGCACGTGCCCGGCCTGGAATTTGATATTCTTGCGGTCGGTTTTGAAATGCTTGGCCGCAAATTCGATCAGGCGCTCCTTGATCGTCCGCGCCGCCGTCTGCGCCGCCTTGCCATTCAGGTCGATCTCCGCCGACGCCGCCGTCGCAGACGTATTCGGCACCTTGCTGGTGTTGGTCGCCGTCATCCGCACGCGGTCGATGTCGATCTGGAATTCCTCGGCCACCACTTGGGCGATCTTGATGTAGGCGCCCTGCCCCATCTCGGTTCCGCCCTGATTGAGCTGCACGCTGCCATCCTTGTACACATGCACGAGCGCCCCGGCCTGATTGAGCAGCGTCAGGGTAAAACTGATGCCGAATTTCACCGGTGAAAGCGCGATGCCTTTTTTCAGAATTTTGCTCTTGGCATTAAATTTTTTAATGGCCTTTACACGCTTCACATAGTCGCCGGATTTCTCGAGCTGCGCGAATATCTTCGGCATGATGTTGTCCTCGACCGTCATGCCGTAGGGCGTGGTGCAGCGCTTGCCGAGCTTGCCTTTCGGATCGTAGAGGTTGAGCTTGCGGACGTCCTGCGGCTCCTTGCCCAGAAGCCGCGCGATCTCGTCGATAATGTACTCCATCGCCAGCATCCCCTGCGGGCCGCCGAATCCCCGGAACGCGGTGTTGGACACTTTGTTCGTGAAGCAGCGGTAACTCTTGATCCGCGCGTTCTTCAGGAAATAGCAGTTGTCGGCGTGGAACATAGCGCGGTCGCAAATGGCGTTCGAGAGATCAGCCGACATGCCGCAGTTGCCCGCCTGTACGATGTCCATGCTTTCGATCAGCCCGTCGTCGTTATAGCCGACCTTGTACGACATACTGAAATCGTGGCGCTTGCCGGTCATGATCATGTCGTCGTCACGATCCAGCCGGTATTTGACCGGCCTGTCCGCTTTCCACGCCAGCAGCGCGGCGATGCAGGCAATCAGTGAAGCCTGGCTTTCCTTGCCGCCGAAGCCGCCGCCCATGCGGCGGACCTCGACCGTGACATGGTTGTCCGGGATCTTCAGGATGCGAGCGATCAAGTGCTGAACCTCGCTCGGGTGCTGGGTTGAGGACCAGCAATGCATCTCGCCGTTCTCGAGCGGTGTTGCCAGCGCGATTTGTCCCTCGAGGTAGAAATGGTCCTGCCCGCCGATGTCGAATGTGCCTTCCAGCTTGTTCTTGGCTTTCTTGTATGCGGCGTCGCAATCGCCCTGCTGCATGACATAGGTTTCGCCGACAAACTTCTGCGCCTTGATGGCATCGTGGACATTAAGGATGGCGGGCAGAGGCTCATACTCGACGACTGCGCGCTTGGCCGCCTTGCGCGCCAGCTCAATGCTCTCGGCCGCCACGCCCAGCACCGACTGGCCGTAATAAACAACCTCGTTCTCGGCGAACGCCGGGTCGCCGGTAAATACCGGCGCGGTTTCATTCAGGCCGGGAATATCCTTCGCCGTCATGACGGCATGGACGCCGGGACCATGGCATTTCGAAGTATCGATCTTTTTGATTTTGGCGTGCGCATAAGGGCTTTTGAGCACATAGGCATGTAGGCAGCCGGCCGGCTCGAGGATATCGTCCGTATAAGTTGCCTCGCCGCTGACATGCAGCTCCGCGCTGTCATGCGGAATGCCGTCGCCGACCCCGCCGATAATGGATCCTTTTGTTTTAGGTGCCTCGCGCAAATTTATTTTCCTTTATTGTCATGCCCGCGAAGGTGGGCATCCGGCAATGTTGTTGTTTGCGGTGAATTTTCAAGAAGGCCTTTAATTATATTTAAGGACTCTAAAGTCATACTTTCATCATGTTCACGCAAATTTTTGCCAGGATGCACGATTTCGTTTGCATTTTTGATCATTCCTATAAGTTGATCCCACATTTTTTTCTTTTGGAAATTTTGCTCAGAATCACGCATTTCTTTTACAACTGTCATCAATGCTTTTTGCCTTCCACCTTCATCACTCCAGCTGCAGTTATAATGCTTTTTAAGAACTTCCTCGCATACAGTTCTGCACATGACAATTGACGGACCAAACAATCCAAATACGTACGCTTTATAAGCTGAATAAAGAAGGTCATATAATGACCCACTCTCGTTTCCATGTTTATCTGTGACTCGTTTTGGAATTTGAAAATATGGTGTTTTTTTCCAACGGCGAGCAATTTCGTCAATATCAATTCCAATTGTTTTCTCTATGTAACTCCAACCCTCCAATGCCATTGAAATTCTATTCGCGCTTGATTCATCCCACATATCCGACATGCTGCTAAGATCATTTTCCAACTTATATAGACCATTGCGAAAAACTTGAGCAGGATCATGAGACAAAGGGTCGAACTTATTGTCGGACTCATAGTCAGGCTCTGAAAAAAGATTCTCTTTTGGCGGCTTATTAAGCGATTCTTCTAGCTCTGAGATTAGCTCCAAAAAATCATTAGGAGAATCTTCAAGAAGCAATGCTGCGACATCGCGAATATTATTTTTTAC
>DATJGZ010000170.1:0-4289 GCA_035494535.1 Patescibacteria group bacterium
GCAGAAGAAAGACCTCAAGCCCGGCGAGCCGCCGATCGATCTGTATCTCGAGGGCTCGGACCAGCACCGCGGCTGGTTCCATTCCTCGCTGCTTGAGTCCTGCGGCACGCGCGGGCATGCGCCTTACAAGGCGGTGCTGACACACGGCTTCGTGCTCGACGAAAAGGGCTACAAGATGTCCAAGTCGCTGGGCAACGTCGTCGACCCGCTCGAGATGATGCAGCAGCACGGCGCCGACATCATCCGCCTGTGGACCATGCTTTCGGATTATTCCGAGGATATCCGCATTGGCAAGGACACTCTGAAACTGACGGCTGATCTCTACCGCCGTATCCGCAACACCTTTCGTTATCTGCTCGGCGCGCTCGATGGCTTCACCGAGGACGAGCGGGTAACCGACCTCGCCAAGATGCCAGAGCTGGAACGCCTCGTGCTGCACTGGCTGCATGAGCTCGACGGCGAAATCCGCGAGCATGTGAAGAACTACGAGTTCGGCAAGCTCGCGCACCGGCTGCATAACTTCTGCACCAACGAGCTGTCGGCTTTCTATTTCGACATCCGCAAGGACCGCCTGTACTGCGACCGGCCCGACCTGTTCGAGCGCCGCGCCTGCCGCACGGTGATGGCGCATTTGTTCGACTGCCTGACCGCGTGGCTGGCCCCTATCCTCGCCTTCACCGCCGAGGAAGCCTGGGGCCATCGCCCCGCCGGCCTCGGCAAGGAAGCGAGCGTGCATCTAAGAACATATCCGCCAATACCATCGGACTGGCGTAACGAAAAACTCGTCGAGAAGTGGTCTTATGTTGGCCATGTCAGAAGAGAGGTTTTTGCACACCTTGAAAGGCAACGTCATGCAAAAAAGATTGGATCATCTCTTGAAGCAAATCTTTTGCTTAAGGTTAATGAGAAAGTCTTTTCGCTAGTCGCCAACGTAGATTTGGCAGACATCATGATCGTCTCTGATGTCAAAATTGAGAAAGAGGCTGTACTCGACAGTATGGTTGGAATCACCTTCCAAAACGCCAACGGCACCAAATGCGCCCGCTGCTGGAAGGTCCTGCCCGAGGTCGGTAAGGACAAAGAGCACAAGGATGTCTGTTTGCGCTGCGCCGACGCCGTGCGCGAATTCAAAAAAAAAGACCGTGAGGCGGCGTAAGTGAATACTCTTCGTGTCATCCTGAGCGCCAGCGAAGGATCTCCCTCAAAAAGACAAGATTCTGCGCTTTGCTCAGAATGACCATGATGCACAAATACCTGACACCCCTCATCGTCATCATCCTCGACCAGATCACCAAGGTGCTGGCGGTCAAGCATCTGGCGGCGGGGCCGGTTGCCGTTCTCCCCATCTTCTCCCTCGTGCTGGTCCACAACACCGGCATCAGCTTCGGCATGTTCGACCATGCCGGTCATATGGGACCGTTGGTCCTCACCTTGGTCGAAGTGCTGATCGCGGTGTTCTTCGCCGCGTGGCTGGCGAAGGTCGACAATAAATATCTGGCCGTCGCCATCGGCGCGGTCATCGGCGGGGCGCTCGGCAATGTCATCGACCGCGTGCGCCTCGGCGCCGTCATAGACTTTCTCGATTTCCATCTCGGCGACCTGCACTGGCCGGCCTTCAACGTCGCGGATTCCGCCATCTGCGTAGGCATTGCCTTTGTCGTATTGGATGGTCTATTCTTTGAGCGCAAACGCCTGAAAACCGATACGGTCAGCCATGAAAAATCATCTTAACCTCTTGATCACGGCCTCCCTTTCCGTCCTGCTGCTCGGCGGGTGCGGCAACGTGAAAAAGAATCTGGGGCTGGAGCGCTCGGCGCCCGATGAGTTCACAGTCGTGCATCGCGCGCCGCTGTCGATGCCGCCCGACTACGGCCTGCGCCCGCCGACGCCCGGCGCGCCGCGCCCGCAGGATGCTATCTCGGAGCAGCAAGCCAAGACCGCGGTGTTTGGCGGAAATGCCGGGACCGCCGAGACACCGCACGGCTCGGCCGATCAGGCATTGCTGAAGAACGCCGGCGCCGACCAGGCGGACGACCGTATCCGCCAGCAGGTCGACCGCGAAACGGCCGCCATGCCGGCCAAGCAGAAAACGGTTTCGGAAAAGCTGCTGGGCTGGACCAAATCCAAGCCGGCCGAGCCGGCTGCCACAGTCGTGGACGCCGACAAGGAAGCGGCGCGCCTGCACAAGGCCCAAGTCGAGGGCAAAGCCCCGACCGAGGGCGAGACCCCGACCAAGCAGGAATAAGTCCCCGCGGGGAACCTTTCCCTGCCTTGACATATTTTATAATGAGCGGCGCGCGGCAAAATCCAGCCCCGGCCGGGAAAATTTATCGTTTGTGCAGCCCGGAAAGTGCCTATAAATTCTGATCCATCATGCGCCTCAAATACCGCATTCTGACGCTCGCTTTCCTGCTGTTCGCCGCCTCGCCTGCCCGCGCGCAGGAGAAAGCCTTCAACGCGGAAACATTTACGTTAAAGAACGGGATGCAGGTCGTGTTGATCCCCAACCATCGCGCGCCCGTGGTCAACCAGCAGGTCTGGTACCGCATCGGCGCCATCGACGAACAACGCGGCCACACCGGCGTCGCGCATTTCCTCGAACACCTGATGTTCAAGGGCACCGAGAAGGTTCCCGCCGGGCAATTTTCGCGCGTCGTCCGCGCCATGGGCGGCGATGAAAACGCCTTCACCACTTACGACTTCACCGTCTACCACCAGTCGGTTTCGGTCGAAAATCTGCCCAAGGTCATGGAGCTCGAGGCCGACCGCATGGCGCACCTGACCTTCCCGGCCAAAGAGGTCACGTCCGAGCACGATGTCGTGATGGAGGAGCGGCGGATGCGCACCGACAACGACCCGAAGACGCAGTTCTACGAACAGCTGCGCGCGCAACTGTTCGTTAACAGCCCGTACGGCAGCCCCGTTATAGGCTGGATGGATGAAATGAAGCTGCTTAACCGCGACGAGGAAGTGGCGTTCTACAAGACATGGTACGCGCCCAACAACGCGATCCTGATCGTCTCGGGCGATATTACAGCGGCGCAATTGAAACCGCTGGCGGAAAAGACCTACGGCGCCATTCCGGCCCGCACGGTGCCCGCACGGCACTGGTCACAGGTTCCGCCACTCCAGGGCATGGAACGCCTGGTCACACACGCGCACGGCATTCGCCAGCCTTTCGTCGAGCGCCTTTACCGCGTCACCAACTACGCGCAGAACAAGACCGACTCGCTCGCCCTGCAGGTGCTGGAGAACATACTGGACGGCGGCTCGGCCACGCGGCTCTACAAGACGCTTGTTGTCGAGCAGAAGAAAGTGACCGGCGTCAGCATGGGTTATGACGGCGACAGCCTCGGCGACGGCGAAGTATCATTCGGGATGACTCCGGCCGAGGGCGTGACGCCTGAACAGGCCGAGCAGGCGCTGGACGATGTGTTGCGCGCCGTTGTCAAAAGCGGCGTGACGGCTGATGAACTGCGTGAAGCCAAGGACCGGCTGAAGGATGAGGCCATATACGCCCGCGACAGCCTGACTACGCCCGGAATGGTATTCGGGCAGGCGTTGGCGACCGGAAGTTCAATTGACGATATCGAATATTGGCCGGACAACATTGAAAAGGTCACGGCACAGCAGGTGCAGGGCGTGGCTAAGAAATATCTCGATCCCGACAATACCGGCGATCATCCGTTCGTCAGCGGCTGGCTATTGCCGGTGCCGGGCAGCGAAAACGAGCCCCCTATGCCCGTTCAGAAGCCTTCGGAGATGGTGCGATGAGGAAAATATCTTTTATCGTCGCTCTGCTGATCCTCATCGGGCTGCCAAGCGCGGCGCAGGCCGCCGGTAAACGCTTTCTCGATATCCAAGAAGTCAAAAGCGGCAGCGGCGTGACCGCTTGGCTCGTTGAGGCTCATGACCAGCATCTGATCGCGCTCGACATTGCCTTCCTCGGCGCCGGCGCTTCGCTCGATCCGACCGACAAGCAGGGCCTCGTCCACATGGTGGCCGGCACGCTAGATGAAGGCGCCGGCGATATGGACAGCCAGGCCTTCCAGAAAACGCTTGCCGACAATTCGATCGCTCTGTCCTTCTCCGCGGACCGCGACGACTTCATGGGCGCCGTCAAGACATTGACGCGCCATCGCGACTTGGCCTTCAACCTGCTGCATTTGGCGCTCACCAAACCACGCTTTGATCAGGAAGCGGTCGACCGCATCCGTGCCGCCAATATCGCGCGTATCAAATCATCGATGTCCGATCCGGACTGGATGGCAGCGCGGCTGCTCAATGAC
>DATJGZ010000171.1:0-10233 GCA_035494535.1 Patescibacteria group bacterium
AAAGCTCTACCGCTCCGATCCCGATGACAAGTCAGACGTCGACTACAAGGATGCGATCCGTCCGGTAATCCAGATGGTGCAGACGGGCGCAAACCGTCCACTGACGGTGACTGAGGTACGCCAGCTGGATGAAAACATCCAGAAAATGGCTGCCAGTACGGGCATGACAGAAAGTTATGTTCGTTCACAGGCCCAGATTTTTGATCAAAACATGCGGACGATGAATCAGGTTCTCATCGAAAAAGCCGGAGTTGGCGGTACGCGCACACAAGAGATCAGTACGGCAATTATGAAGCAGACGCGCGGAATCCCAATGTCGTCCGAAGAAAAATCGGCGCTTGAGCGCGATCTGAAAGTCTGGGCGCAGGAAACCGGCAGAAGTATGGCGGACCTGCAGCCGGACATAAGCCGTTTTCAGCTAACGGTTCGTACGGCAGATTCAGTCGCTCTTGCGACGGCGACGGCGGCACAAAACATCGCCGCCAATTCACTGCATAGGGGGCCCTCGGGATTGTACCTCGAAGCGCCGACGCTGGCCGAGGATCATATCGTGGTATCCCAGCTCAAGCCGCAGCCGCAAGATACCGGCGCCCTCAAAGCTATTGGGTGGGACGATGACGATCTTCCGTCGAAGAAGTCACCTTTCACAGTTGAGCAGGCCCAATTCCTGTTCGCGCTCCATGAATCCGAGCACGCGATGAACAAGCCGGGACGCAGCCCTGTTGTGCCGGATGGTTATGATCCCAAATTGACTGCGCAGGCCAAAGAAATCGACGCCGATACCGCCATCTTGAAATTTCTGAATGATACCGGCGACAAGGCGGGCAAGGAATACTTCCTGCAGATGCGAAATGTCAATTCGTTCAAGGATGCCCTTGTTGGCAACAACCCAAACTCCGATCATGACAGCGCAACATTTTTGCGTGTGCAGGACCAGACCGGGCAACAGATCGATCTTGCTAAGTATGCAACACAAAAGGCAGGATTGATCGCAGAGATCCGGGACAGGCTGAATCCGGTCGCTATGGAATTCGGGACAGTTAAGAACAGTGATATCGCGGGCGCCGTCAGCGACGTTCTAAAAGACGATCAGGCCCACCCGGAAAGGAACATGCTGACGCCTCTGCAGCGGGCCGAAGCACGGCAGTATCTTGAGGATATTAAAGCTGTCGGTTATGAGGTGAACCCGAATTATCCGAAGCCGTCGAAGGATCCGGAGCCGCCTCCGCCGTCACCTCTCCAACAAAACGGTCCGAGGCTGGGAAGTTAGGCCCGCCGTTTGAGGACGTACTGCGCTAGCTCAGCCAAGGTATCGGCGCGACCACCGAAAACCCCGAGATGCGAGATGGCTTGCTGCACCAGCATATTGGCGCGGCTCTTGGCCATGTCCTTGCCGAGGGTCGAGACGAAGGTCGATTTTCCAGCTTTATCGTCCTTGCCGGTATCCTTGCCAAGCTGATGCACGTTTCCTTCCGCGTCCAGAATATCGTCTGTTACCTGGAAGGCGAGGCCAAGGTCGTGGGCGTAATTACACAGCGCCTTGCGCTGCGGCTCACCGGCCTTGCCGAGAATCGCGCCTGCTTCGCAGGCAAAGGTCATCAGGCGGCCGGTTTTCATCCGCTGGAGGCGGCTGATGGTGCCGAGGTCGAATTCCTCTTTCTCGCCGAGCAGGTCAAGCATCTGTCCGCCGCACAGTCCGTGCGCGCCGGCGGCCAGTGCCAGCGCCTGAATGAGGTCGCAACGGACGCGCGGATCCTCGTGAGTGTCAGGGTGGGACAAGACCTCAAATGCCAACGCGAGCAGGGCATCCCCGGCCAGAATGGCGGTCGCCTCATCGAATGCCTTATGGGTCGACGGCTTGCCGCGGCGCAGATCCGCGTTGTCCATCGCCGGAAGGTCGTCGTGTATCAGCGAGTAGCAATGCACGAATTCGATCGCCGCGGCGGCACGCCGTGCGCGCTTGGGATCGACGTTGAAAAGCGCTGCCGAAGACATTAGCAGGAAAGGCCGCATGCGCTTGCCGCCCGTCAGCGTGCCGTAGCGCATGGCTTCATACAGGCGGGCTTCGGGCAGGTCGGTTTCCGGCAGCAGGCGTGTGATCGCCTTGTTGACGGACTCCACCACTTCGTCCATCTTTTCCTGCAGGCTGATACTGGCTTCCCGTGGTGATGGCATTCCTTACTCCTGTTCAAAAGGGGCAACGGATACTTTTCCGTCGCTGCTGACGCTGATTTTCTCAATTTTCGAGCGGGCTTCGCTCAGTTTCTTCTCACAATGGTTTTTCAGGGCGATGCCGCGCTCGTAGGCGGCGATCGAATCCTCGAGGGCCGTCTTGCCAGTCTCGAGGTTTTTCACGATGTCCTGAAGCTCGTCGAGCGCCGACTCGAAGGTCAGAGTTTCCACAGCGCTTTTCTTAACAGCCATGCCCGCTACCGATTTGATCTAAAACCGATGGAGTGTATGCCAGACCGGCGAATTCCTCAAGGTTTTTGCTGTCAGACCCGCTATTTAGCGGGTTTTTTCAGCTATGCAGGAAGCTTGTGTCTGCCTTCCTGACAATTCAAGTCTGCTGCGGCTGCCGATTCGGTATAATTATTAAGTAAAACAGAGGAGATGAACATGGAAAAGAAGCCTGCTAAACAAGAACATCAGGAACTGAAAAACGCCGATTATTTTGTCTGGCGCATCCAACACGCTAAGCGTGAACTGCACGATGAACGCGTCCGGCATCTTTACAACATGCGCGCTCGCGAACGTATCACCCGCCACTAGAATCTAGGCTTTTCAGCTCCTGACACAGCGCAGCAGCGAGGCCATGTTCTCGCCGCGTTGGACCTGATGGCCATCGGTGAAGCGTTGCGCCCACGCGCTGAAGCTCGTTTCCTGCGTCGATGACCAGTACCAGGCCGGCTTGTCGCTTACCATGAATCCGCTAATGGCGGCACGATTATCGAAGATGACCTTCAATTCGTTTTTTGTCGGGACGCGCCAGTCATTCTGATTATGCGCAGTCAGGGACTTCGCGAAATCTGCGGCATCGTTGAATGTGTAGGTAAGGGGTGCGTCCTGCGCCGTGAGATACATTTCACGGCCGGTGTCGGGAGATATGCCGGCAAAGATGCTTCCATCTGTCATTACCGTGCCGACGGCCAATTCCTTTTGGGTAGCTGCAATATTTCCGCCGCCGACCGGCAGCGGGTTGTCATCCAGAATATAAATGCCGGTCCCTGCCCGAGGCGCTTTAATGAAGTCCCTGAGCTCTTCCTGGACCAATGGGTTTGCGTTGATAACTTCGGACATCACCATCCCCTATTTAACCAGCATTCTTTGGCTGTTTTAGCTGATGGCGCCGTATCCGGCGGGCGAGAAACCTTAAACCGCTCCACCACCATATGCTCAAATCTTTCAGTTCTCATAATGCAGAGACCGTATTCCGTCAAGTGTTATTAAAGGTTGGCCAGCGATGAAAGATGGGCGGCAACACTGGATTTAAGCGCGTTCACATTATAACCACCCTCAAGCACCGATATGATTCTGCCGCCACAATGGTTCGCGGCAATTTTTTTATATTCGTCAGTAATCCAGCGGAAGTCGTCCTCGACCAGGTTGATGTTGGCAAGCGGATCGTCGCGGTGTGCATCGAAGCCGGCGGATATCATCAGCAATTCCGGTTTGAACTCGTCCAGAGCCGGAAGAATGGCGCCCGACCACGCATTCCGGAATGCCGTGCTGCCGTCGCCGGCGGCAAGGGGGATATTAACGACACGACCCTTGATATTGTCTTCCGGCAGACCCGTGCCGGGATAGAGCGGCCATTGATGCGTCGAGGCATAGAACACATTCTCATGCCGCCGCGCCATGTAGTCCGAGCCGTTGCCATGATGGACGTCGAAATCGACAACGGCCACGCGGCTCATTTTGTGCGCGGCCTGCGCATGCAGTGCGCCGATGAAGATATTATTGAACAGACAGAAACCTTCGGCGTGGCCTGGAAAAGCGTGATGACCGGGTGGACGTACCGCGCAGAAGGCGCGGTCAGCTTTGCCGGTCATGACATCATCGACTGCCTGACAGACCGCGCCGGCAGCTTTGACGGCGGCTTCCCACGATCCGGGCGAGACGCAAGTATCGCCGTCGAGGTAGCCGAGGCCGTCGTCTGGTATCGCCTCTTGCAGTGCGTCGTAATAGCGCTCGTCATGCGCGCGCAGGATCCATGCGCGCTGTGCTTCCTGTGCCTCCACGATAGGCAAGGTATTGAACGGTTTTTCCTTGAACAGATCGAAAAGAACTTCGAGTCGCGCGGGGCGTTCGGGATGGCCGGGGCCGGTGTCGTGCTTCAGGAAGCAGGGATGAGTGTAGATGTGGGTCTTCACACCAGTTCCAGCCGCTGCTCGAGCGCGCCGCAGAGCATCTGGCCGAGCGTAATATGCATTTCCTGAATGCGCGCGGTCGTGTTCGAAGGAACGACCAGAAGTATGTCGCAGACATCTTGCATCTTGCCGCCGTCGCGGCCGCCGAGGCCGACGGTGATCAGGCCTAGCTTGCGGGCAGTCTTCAGGCCTTCAAGCACGTTCTTGCTGTTGCCTGAGGTGCTGATGCCGACGGCGATGTCACCCTCCCGGCCCAAGGCCTCGACCTGGCGGGAGAATAGCTTGTCGAACCCCATGTCGTTGCCGATGGCGGTTAGCGCCGACGTGTCAGTCGTCAAAGCAATGGCGGCGATGGCGGCACGGTCGGTGATGTAGCGGGCAGTCAGTTCGGTTGCCAGATGCTGGCAGTCGGCGGCGCTACCGCCGTTGCCGAAGAACAGGATTTTTCCACCCTTGCGGATCGATCCTTCGCATACATCCAGCCACTGACCAAACGTATCCGCCAAAGACGAGAAGGTACGCTTGGCGACGTCAAGATGCTCGGCCGCTTCGGCCGACCAGAAACGGTCGAGATCGAATTCGCTCATTCACCCGATCCGGTGCCGCTGTCCGATGGCGGGTTCGCCATCAGGTTTTCCGTCCCCGAAGATGATCCCGACGGTGACGCGGGTGCCGGCGCTGGTGCTGGTGCCGCTTCAGGTGCTGGCGGCGATGATTCAGCGGCCGGCGGCTCTGCGGGCGGCGTTGCCTGAACTTCCGGTGCAGTTTCGGTCGCCGGCGGTGCTGAATTATCGGTCGACGGCGCAGACGCGGGAGCCGCTTCCGTCTTCTCAGGTGCGGTAGACTCGGTTGCGGGCGCGGCGGCCGGCGTCTCAGTTTTTGCCGGAGCGGGCGCTTTCTTAACGGCCTTCTTCGCCTTGTGCTTTGCCTTCGCCTTCACTTTTTTCTTCACCGCTTTTTTTGTTTCTTTTTCAGGCGCGGCGGCAGGCGCGATGTCGGCGGCGACCGGCCCGGCGGCTTCATTCTGCTTGCCTTCGAGCGAGCGGTTATAGGCTAGTTGTGATTCCGTCAGCTGGAAACCGATCACGATCTGCTGCGGTTGCGCCGTCTGCGATTGCAGCGGGATGACCTGGCGCATGTGTTCGTGCTGTTCGAGGTTCGTCTGGTTGTCGGCGTAGGAGAGGGTCACGCCGAACACCTCCTTGGTCACGATTGAGCCGTCGGGCTGCGTAATCGCGACAAAATACGGATAGGCGTAGCTGGGTTTGTTGGCATTCCATGAATGCGCCTTCGGCCCAAGCGTGCCGCTGAAGGTGATGTCGAGGTCGACCGAGTAGTTTTTGTCGTTTTTCGTGCAACTGCTGCTGACGTTCGTAATGGCGACGCTAGAGATGTTGTTCTCGGCGCGCGGAGCTTCCTCGTTCGTAAACTGGCTCAGGGATTTGAGATCATCGACCACGCTCACCGGCATGCAGTTGTTCGCGGCCACTTCGGTCGCGCTGCCGCTCTCCACGGGTTTGGATGCGGCGTTCTCGTCGCTGCGGAAGGGGTTGTTCCGGCTGAACCAGTTGCCCGTATCGGACATGGTCTGGTTGACTGTGTCACACGCGCCAAGACCGAGCATGCCGACGGATACCAGTGCAATCTGGAATAACGTTCTGAAACGCATTGTAAGTTCCCCTCGCTGGATTAATTCAGAGACATTACGTAACCGACATCCACAATACAAGAGCCCCTTATAAAGTGGATTCAGTAGCTAACATCATTTATAACCGGGGTATGGAAAAGCAGCCTTTAACCATATTACTGGCGTCGCCGCGTGGATTTTGCGCAGGTGTCGATCGCGCCATCCAAATCGTTGAGCTCGCCTTGCAGAAGTACGGGGCACCAGTTTATGTGCGGCACGAAATCGTCCATAACCGCTATGTGGTTGAAGGGCTGAAGGAGAAAGGTGCGGTATTTGTCGACGAACTGGATGAGATACCGGATGACGGGCGACCGGTCATTTTTTCCGCCCACGGGGTGCCCAAGCGTGTTCCGGACGAGGCCGCCAAGCGCCAGATGTTCTATATCGACGCCACATGCCCGCTGGTCAGCAAGGTGCACCGGGAAGCCGAGCGCCATCACGCTGACGGAAGGCAGGTGATCCTGATCGGGCATGCTGGCCACCCCGAAGTGGTGGGCACTATGGGACAACTGCCGGAGGGTGCTGTCGTGCTGGTCGAGACCGTCGAGGATGCGCGGAAGGTCGCAGTCATTAACCCGAACAATCTGGCCTACTGCACGCAAACGACGCTTTCTGTCGAGGATACAGCCGCGGTCGTGGCGGCATTGCAGGAGCGGTTTCCGTCGATTCAGGGGCCGCACAAGGAGGATATCTGCTACGCGACTACCAACCGGCAAGCGGCGGTCCGGGCCATCGCGCCGAAAGCAGATGCACTGCTCGTAATCGGGGCGCCTAACTCTTCGAATTCAAACCGCTTGGTTGAGGTTGCGCTGGTACATGGCTGCAAGAAGGCGAAGCTGGTTCAGCGGGCAGGAGACATAGACTGGCAGTGGCTGGCGGATGTAAATACACTTGGGCTTACGGCCGGAGCTTCCGCGCCAGAAATCCTTGTAGAAGAGGTAATTGCTGCCGTTAGTGAACGTTTCGCTGTAACAGTTAAAGAAATCGCGATCACCAAAGAGAACGTATTCTTCAAGGTGCCGCGTGTATTGGCAGCCTGAATATCTAGTTTCTGAAGAAAATTTTCTAACCAATTGTTAAAAAATGATTAATAGCCTCTTGACGAGGCGGATACCTTCACGTATAAAACTCAGACTTCCTGCTTCCGGATCCCGGGAGCGACCTTCTGAAACACCAGTCCGAAAAACCCTTCCGCCACAATCACGTGGCACAAGTATTGCTTTTCCCCTACCGCGTCCGGAGATTTGACTCTCTTTGCCAAATTAACATAAAATTAACCTTGAGGATAAGAACGGAAAATGAAGACCGCTACCCCGCAAATAACCAAAAGCTTTAACGACAACAAACCGCGCCTCAATGCGCCGGAGACTGGAAGTTACCTGCGCGGCGAGTGGGGAGCGCAGGAATATTCCGTATTGCTGGGCCAGCTTCTCCGCCCGTACTACGAGGCGACTTCGGCCAAAGCGGATTTTAACGGACAGGACCCATTGGTTGCGATGGGACAGGACCGGATGCTCCGCCGCTTTCTGAATGGCGGCACGGGCATACCGCAACGGAGCCTTGATGATCTCCTCAGCAATATGGTCGAGACCGGATCGCTTGAAGGTGTGAAAATCTGCCGGCAGGCAGGCGCGGATCCTTATTCGTGCCATTCAATGGCTCTCCAGAGCAATACGGCGATGGACCTGGCTGAACTGGCCGGGCGTCAGGACATGATCGACGCCATGAAGGCCGAACCGGCCCATTCCGTTGCGCCGCTGCGTTCACAGCCCGCATTGGCTGTCTCGTAATTTCCATTACTTGACCGTATTCCGCCGCGGGTTAATCTCGCGCTATGAAACCGACTATCGAGGAGTTTCTGCAGAATCCGAAAGCGATCACGCTGATGGGCATGTCGGGCGTCGGCAAGACACGCCTGTCGGCGATGCTGGCGAAGCATGGCTGGCATCATTATTCCTGCGATTACCTGATCGGCACGAAATACATGAGCGATGCACTGGCGGATGATGCAAAAAATATCTCAAAGAAAAATATCAGAAACCTGTCCACCTTTATCGGCAAAGTTGGCGATCCCTCAAAGGGCGGGATCGAGCTCAAAGAGTACAAGCGGCGCCAAAAACTTTACTACGATGCGGAGTGCCAGTCGCTGCGTGATGTCGCGGCGGCAATGCGGGAAACGCCGGGGACCGACTTCGTTAATGACTCGACCGGCAGCCTCTGTGAAATCCTAGATCAGGACGTTGTGGCTGAGGTAGGCCGCGTCACGTTGTTTGTTTACATCAAAGCGAGTCCGCAGGAGGAGTTGAAGGTCCTCGATCGTGCGCAGCGCAGCCCGAAGCCGATGTTCTTCCCGCCCGATCGTTTCGACGAATGGCTGGCGGATTACATGGAAAACAAGAACATCGATGATCCGGACAAAATCGATCCCGACGAGTTTTCGCGCTGGATATTTCCCCGGCTGTTTGAGGCGCGGCTGCCGAAATACCAGCGGCTGGCGGATCTATATGGCGTAACCATACCGTCTGAGGATCTCCGAGCCGTGCACGACGACCGGCAATTTATCGATTGCGTCGCAAAGACACTTAAAGACCCGGCAGTTCACTGGCATGTCGGGTAAGGGTGTTGAAATTTTTACCGACGGCGCCTGCAGCGGCAATCCGGGCCCGGGGGGCTGGGGCGCAATCCTGCGCTATGACGGACATGAAAGAGAACTTTCCGGCGGCGAGGCGCACACGACCAACAACCGCATGGAGCTAATGGCGGCGATCAAGTCACTCGAAGCCCTTAAGCGGTCGTGTAAAGTCGACGTCTATACCGACAGTTCATATGTGCAGCAGGGTGTGATGGAGTGGCTGGCCGGGTGGAAGGCCAAGGGCTGGCCGCAGCGGATCAAGAACAAGGATCTGTGGCAGGAGCTCGATGCGCTGCTGCAAAAACATGACGTTCGCTTTCACTGGATCAAAGGTCATGCCGGCCATCCCGAGAACGAGCGGGCCGACGAATTGGCGCGCAAAGCGATTCGTTCCGGCGATTTGTGACCCTCCGTCTTTCATTAGCAGAATCTTGAAAACACTGTGCTGATACAGTTATCCACAACGATTTGCACCGATTCTGTCCACTCTGTTAACATTTAACTGTCCGTTAAGCATTGGGAACGATGTTGGAACTGCAGGCGCGCCCCTGCACATGAAAACGGAAGGGCGCATAGATGAAAGGGGTCTCAACATGGTTGCTTACACGACGCCAGCCGTACAGGGTAACGACAGACGCACTTTCTCGCCGGCCGTCACACAATCCTCGCGCATAAGCTTGCCGCTGCCGCCGGCCGCCAACGCGGATACGCACTTCGAAATGGAAGTTTACGCGCGCTTCATGCGCCACTTGCGGCAGGTTCCCAATAGCCGCATGGAAATAAAGATTCTCTCCGCGATTCAGTTCACGGCCGATATGCTCGATGTGGGCGACGCCCTCGTGGCCAAGACGCTGGCCGATCTCGGGCTGCGCGCGCCGCGCAAGGCATTCCCGGTTTCGTTCCTCGACTTCGCCGACCGTGCCATGCAGCGCCGTTCTTGGGATACGGCCGCCGGTATTCCGTCGTCGGTCGTGGCGATCAAGGAGCACTGGGATGCGATTGGCGAGGATCGGTTCGCCGCCACCGTCCGCGATCATTACGCGACATATAATGAGGCGCTCTACGTCGGCGCGTAAGTCTCAATTGAACGTAAAGATGTGCCGGAACAGGTTCTGCAGACCGTCCCTGTGCGGCGGGACTGAATCCTGAGGAGTCGACGGTGAACCGCCGTGTTCTTCCGCCGCAAGCATCACGTCGTGCCATATCCTGGTTGGATAACTGCCTCCGGCAACGTGCTTCATCGGCGAATTGTCATCATTTCCCAGCCATACGGCCGCCACGTAATGATCCGTATATCCTATAAACCATGCGTCGTGGAAATCCTCGGTCGTGCCGGTCTTGCCTGCGGGGTTATAGGGCATTTGCGCGGCGGTGCCCGTCCCCTCGCGAACCACCGCGCGAAGCATTGAATCCAGTTCGCTGATCGGCCGCGAGTCGAAGACGCCAAGACCGTCAGCGCTGTCGTCACGCTGATAGAGCAGATTGCCGGCGCTGTCGACGATCTTGTAAATACCATATGGATTGACGCTACGACCGCCGTTAGC
>DATJGZ010000172.1:0-5142 GCA_035494535.1 Patescibacteria group bacterium
GCCGCCGTCGCCGGTGCAGGTGTGAGCCGAGGTGCACGAGAAATAAGCGCGGCCGTAGCCGCCGGTCGCCAATATAGTTTGATGCGCGCGGAAGCGATGGATGGTGCCATCGTCGAGGTTCCAGGCCATCACCCCGACGCACTCCCCGTTGTCCATGATGAGGTCGAGCGCGAAATATTCGATGAAGAACTCGGCCTTATGCTTCAGGGCTTGCTGATAGAGCGTGTGCAGGATGGCGTGGCCGGTGCGGTCGGCGGCGGCGCAGGTGCGCTGGGCCGTGCCCTTGCCGTACTCGGTCGTCATGCCGCCGAAGGCGCGCTGGTAAATCTTGCCGTCCTTGGTCCGGGAAAACGGCACGCCGTAGTGCTCGAGCTCGATGACGGCGGGGATTGCCTCCTTGCACATATATTCGATCGCGTCCTGGTCGCCCAGCCAATCGGAGCCCTTGATCGTGTCGTAGAAGTGATAGCGCCAATCGTCCGGACCCATATTGCCGAGCGCTGCGGATATACCGCCTTGGGCGGCCACTGTGTGCGACCTTGTCGGGAAAACCTTTGAAATTAGCGCCGTTTTCAACCCTTTTTCGGCGCAGCCGAAACCCGCGCGGAGGCCCGCGCCGCCGGCGCCGACAACGACGACATCATATTCATGGTCGATAATGGTATAGGACGGCGGCATGCTTCATCTTTCCGTAAGGAACCGACTGAAAACTTCAAGTGTTTATAATAATAGGCGAAGGAAGGAATTCAATGGAAATGCGTCTTTCGCGCCGAATGGAGGAAAAACATGAGGAATAGCAATCTGAATACGGTTCTCGTTCTGCTTCTGGCCATTATCGTGGTTATCGGCGCCTATACCTATCACGAGCACGAGAAAAATACGTCAAGCCTGCGGATTGGTGATACCACCATATCTGTAACCGGACACGACAGGGATTAAAGCGCGACCTTCAGGACGGAAATGACGCCGATCAGGCCGGCGACGCCGAAATAAAGGCGCAAGACGGCCAGGGTTGTTTTCAACTTCGCATGATCGTGGATGTAGTCCTCGGCGATCACCTGCGCCCCGAGCGTCGTATGGTAGAAAACCGATATGAGGGATGCGATCATCAGCCCCGCATGCAGCGGCTCGCGCAGCCATTCGACAAACTCTCCGTACGACAGGGGCAGCAGCCGCACGACCGACCACACCAGCCAGAGCATCAGCGGGATATTCGCCAGCGACGTCAGTCGCTCCTGCGTCCAGTGCCGGGAAGCGGATTTATCGCCGCTCATGACAACACCTTCCACCATGTGAAAAGGGTCAGGAACGCGGTGCCGATCAATACCGCATAGCCGGCGCGATAGGCCCCGGGAATGTCGAGCAGCCGCACAGAATCCCAAATCAGATGCCGGACACCATTGCAAAGGTGATAATAAAGCGCGACCGACCAGCCGAACAGCATCAGCAGCCCCAAGGACGAGTGGCAAAAAGCGCTGAAGACGCTCCAGGCATGCTCACCGGCGGCACCGGCCGCGAGGCCCCAGACAACCAGCAACGTACCGACCGCGAGCGCACCACCCGTGATTCGATGCAGGATGGACATAACCGACGTCAGCTGCGGTTTGTAGATTTGCAGATGCGGCGATAGCGGGCGTTCACGCATAAATGATCCTCTCGGCCCTCATAATAGGGGCCGGAACAGGGATTTCAAATGCTTTGTTAGCTCGTCTGCGTGGCCGGTTTCGCCGATCCGTCCGGCGCGGCGGCCGAAGCTTCTTTTTCCTGGGGCACGGCGTCCTCATGCTCGAGCGTTTCGCGCGTGCCCAAGATGACGCGGTTGCGGCCGCCGTGCTTGGCCTGGTAGAGCGCCTTGTCCGCCCACTTCAGAAGATCCGTGATCGTCAGGCCTTTTTCGTTGACGGCAACCATTCCGAAGCTGGCCGTATAGTTCAAGGTAGCCTTGGTCTCGCCTTTCTGGTAGGGAACCGGCGTCTTTTCGACCATTTTGCGGATGCGGTCGATCGTCTGGAAACCTTTTTCCGCCGGCGCGTGCGGCAGGATGATGGCGAACTCCTCGCCGCCGATGCGGCCGACCACGTCTTCGGCCCGCAGAGCCTTCTTGAACATGTTGGAGAAATGCACGATGACCTTGTCGCCGACGTCGTGGCCATAGGTGTCGTTGATCGACTTGAACTTGTCGATATCGGCCATGACGACACAGATCGGGAAGCCGTGCCGGTCGACGCGGTTGAGTTCCACGGAACCGCGCTCCATGAAGGAGCGGCGGTTATTAAGTCCGGTCAGCGCGTCCTTGGACGCCAGACGCAGGATCATCTTCGAATACTGGCGGACGTGCCGCACGAGCGGATTGAAGATGAACACCGCCTCGAGCACAAGGATGCACAATATGTAGATCGTCATCATCGACTGCGTATGCGCCAAACCCTCGATCTCGGCTTGAACTTCGTCCTGGTACTTGCTGTCTGCGGCATCGAGGCCATCAGTCAGGAGTCCCATGGATTGCGAGGCGACCGTCTTGAGCGCCTGTTCCCGGTCTTTCGGGTTATCATCGGGCTGCCAGGCTATGTAAGCTTTTGCCGACTTGACGTAGTTCTGAACCTGCTTGTCGAGATTGTATGGATCGGCGAAATAGACGTCGTGCATGTCCCGGGTCATCGGACGTTCGTCATCTCCCACCCGCGTCAGGAGGTGATGTCCCATCTGGAATGCCAGGATCGAGTTCGTGATCGCGTTGCGATCTTTCTCAAGCGAGCCGTTGCGCTCGTAGTTCAGCTCATAGAGGGCGATTTTCTGCGCCAATTCACGTTGCCGGCCGGCTGTGTAAACGAGCACCGCGTTATCTTTCTGGGCCGCCAGCGCGCGCTGCATGATCTGGTGGCTGCCATAGGTCAAAAGCGCAATCAGGCTCAGCGCCATCACATAGGCGATGGTCAGGAAGCGACTTGGCTCCTTCATCGGATCGAGAATGCGGACCATGGACTAATATCTAATTATAAAAAATCTTACCGAACGCTATATTATACCATCGTTTACAATAAAAACACCTCCCAAGATAGCTTTTTATGACTATGCCGGGATGAAAAGCAACGCGAGCCCGTTGATGCAATAGCGCAAACCGGTCGGAGGCGGCCCATCCTCGAAAACATGCCCGAGATGCCCGCCGCAATTCGCGCAATGAGCCTCGGTGCGCGGATATCCAATCTTGTAATCGGTGGAGGTTCCGACGGCTTTGGGGCTCGCCGGTTGCCAGAAAGACGGCCAGCCGGTGCCGGATTCGAACTTGTTATCGCTCAGAAAAAGTGTCTGGTTGCAGCCGGCACAGTGAAAAACGCCCTGACGGTGCTCCTGGTATAGCGGCGACGAAAAGGCCGGCTCCGTCGCGGCCCGGCGCAGAACGCCATAGACACGAGGCTCGAGCTTCTTTTTCCACTCGGCCTCGGTCAGCTTGTAGGGAAAATCTCCCTTGCTTTCCGCCGTGTCGTTCGCCTGCCCCATTCCGATCACCTTTCCAGCGGCGGCGATCAGCAGGCCACCCGCGACCGCCGATAGAAATTGCCGCCTGTTTCGCATGAACTTAATTCCCCCGTCCCGATTTTAACGCCCCCGACGGATTTTTCCAGCGCTTGCGCCAGGTCGGCCTTGAGGTCGGCGACATCCTCGATCCCGACCGAAATCCGTATCAGGCTGTCGGTGATGCCGAGCTTTTCACGGGCTTCCTTCGGAATCGAGCCATGCGTCATCAGCGACGGTATCTCGATCAGGGATTCGACGCCGCCGAGACTTTCCGCCAGCCGAAAATACTTAAGCGCCTTGAGGAAAGCCCGGGCTTCCGCCTCGCCGCCCTTGAGCCGGACGGCGATCATCCCGCCGCCGCCTTTCATCTGCTGTTGCGCCAGCTTGTGCTGCGGGTGCGATTTCAGGCCGGGATAGATGACCTCCTCGACGCCGTCATGCGCTTCCAGAAACTCGGCCAGCTCCTGCGCATTGCGCGTGTGCTCCTTCATCCTTACCGCGAGCGTCTTGACGCCGCGCAGCGTCAGCCACGACGCGAACGGATCGGGCGTGGCGCCGATGGCGTTCTGGTGGAAAGCGATGTCCTGCGCGAAACGGCTGTCCTTGAGAATGATGGCGCCGCCGACGACATCGCTGTGCCCGCCGATATATTTTGTGGTCGAGTGGAGAACAATGTCAGCCCCGAGCTCCAGAGGTAACTGAAGGTATGGCGAGGCAAAAGTGTTGTCGACGACGGTGATAATTTTATGCTTCTTCGCTACCGCAGCCGCGGCTTTAAGATCCGTGAGCTTGAGCAAAGGGTTGGTTGGGGTTTCAAGAAAGAGCATTTTCGTCGCCGGCGTGACCGCGCGCTCGATGTTCTTCACGTCGGTCATGTCGACATAACTAGCCTCGACGCCGAACTTCTTCATAACCTTGTCGAGCAGCCGGAATGTGCCGCCATAGACATCGTCGCCGACGATCACATGATCGCCGGATTTCAACAGCGCCATGATCAGTGTCGTCATGGCCCCAAGGCCGCTCGCGAAGGCGTAGCCGTGCGCGCCGTTCTCGAGCCCTGCCAGCACCTTTTCCAGCACCGTGCGCGTGGGGTTGCCGGAGCGGGAATAATCGTAGCCCTTGTGCTTGCCCGGCTCCTCCTGCGCGAAGGTGGTGGTCTGATAGATCGGCGTGATGACTGCGCCGGTAAGCGGGTCGGGCTCCTGCCCCACTACTATGGCCTTGGTCGCGAATTTAATGTCTTCGGTCATATCTGGTCCCCCTCGAGGCCGTAGCCTTTTTCAATCATCCATTCATCATTGTAGAACTTGCTCAGGTAATTGCGACCGCCGTCATGCACCATCATGACGACGACTTTGCCTTCAAGCGATCCTTTGGCCTGCAGGTCGGCCAACAGCCGGCGCACGCCCGCGGCAACAGACCCGGTCGAACCGCCGGCAAGTATGCCCTCCTGTTTCGCAAGCCTTCGCGCGGCGAAGAACGACTCCTTGTCGCCGATGCGGATCATGCGGTCGACCAGCGATTTGTCGAAGACCTTCGGCCAGAAATCGTAGCCGATGCCCTCAACCTGATAGGCTTTCGGCGTGTCACCGGAATAAATCGAGCCTTCAGGGTCGACGCCGACGA
>DATJGZ010000173.1:0-4125 GCA_035494535.1 Patescibacteria group bacterium
GGCGGGATTCTGCAGGCAGAAATATGGCGCTGGCATGTGCCGCCGCTGCTAGCGCGCCTACCTTCGTTTGCGATTGCGATTCTGGTGACATGGCGGCTAAACCGCGACTTCACCTTCCACACACCGGAAAAATCCTTCCGAGAATCGTTCCCTATTTATCTGGCCTCCAACGGAGCCGGGCTTGCCATCAATTTCGCGGTCTACACTGGCTGCGTCATGACCCATGTTGCGCCGTTTCTCGCCTTGGCTATCGCCTCCGTCACAGCCATGTTCTTCAATTTCGCGATGGCGCGGTTCGTGGTTTTCAGGAAGAAAGAGTAGTTAGCGACTGACCCGGTAGATTTGTACCGCGCTTTCGCTGGGAATGCGGGATAGCCATTCTGGCGCCTTTCCGTCGAGCAGTTGCCCAGCGAAATAGGATTTCTGTGGCGTGATGCTGTCCCAGAATCTCCGGTGTGCCGGGCATACCATCAAGACCGTGACCTTATATTTATCAATGACTTTACGCGCCGCGTGCGCGTCCGGTGCTGTAAAAATGCGGTAGACGGCCCCGATGCCTTCCTGATCCCGGTGATAGGGGCCGGCTAATGCCCAATGCGGCGTGCGGTAGATGATCTCTGATCCCTCCTCGACAAACGCGGCTATCATTTGGGGCGGGGGAAGCGCATTGAGCGCAGACGCTGCATCACGGACGCTGCATCGTTCCTGCATGCGTCCCTTAGGCGTTGCGGGAATGGCTTGATTCCTGTGGCTTGCGGGGAACAGCAAGCAAGCCGCCGCGATGACGATGATCATGGCCTCCATTCGCAGACGCTGTGGTTCCGGAAGGTTCTTCACGGCGGTCACCCATCGCATGATCAGCCATCCGAGCGGCGCAATGGCGATCGCCTGAACGTAATCGAGTATCCTGAACTGCCAGAATGCCAGCGCTGTACCCGTCATGAGAACCAATGCCAGCGCGAGCCACCATATTCGCCTCATTTTATCTTCGCGCGCGGCCCATAGTGCGCCTGCAGTAGCCAAGGCCACAGGCATCATCATTATGAAGATGAATGACTTTGATCCATTGGCGACAAAAATAATCGATTGCGCTTCTACCACCCGGTTCAGCCACCAGTTCCGAACCAGCGGGTCGGTGATGCCGTAGATGTCGTAAAAACATCGCGGCCACAGGTGATACAGCGCGCCGGTAATCAATAGAGCGACGGCACCCGATGATAGGGCGCGCATATCTATCTCGGATTTCCAGCGCTTGGGGAGTCGCGTCACGATCCCCCAGAACACGGCGACCGCGATCGCGAAAGACAGATAGGTCGGGGAGATCGTATCGCATTGCGCTACAAAAAAGCGCTCCGGCGAAACCAGTATGATGAACCATGCTCCTGTCGACAGGGCGACGGCGATTCCGAATCGCGAAGCCGCCTGCTCATATCGTTCGCCATATATCAGGAAATGGAATCCGATAATCGATGTACCCAGAACGAGCCACGGCACGATATCCGCACCGATGCCGAGGCCTGTCCCGAAAAACAAGCCGCCCAGCGCTGGCCACAGGCGACTCTCCGGCTCGGCGCACAATCGAGCGAGCGAGGCATAGGCGAGGACGGTGAGGACGATCTGCCAGTCGTGATGCGTGACGCGCCCCGGCATGAACTGGTGCAGCGCGTCCCACATGATGCAGACAACAAACAATGCGACGACGGAAACGAGACTTTTATTTCCGGCGCTATTTGAACGCACATACCAGATCGCCGCAAAAAGAAACGCCAGCAGGGCGAGGGCCGGGAAGACCGTGACCGTCCACAGTGCCGCCTGCGCACGCGGCATGACTGCGCCAAAGATAACCATCAGCAGCCACAGCGGTCCATCGATCAGTCGCGACCAGCCATTTTCCACCATTCCCCCCGGCCCGAGGCGCGGTTGTTGCCAGGAGGGATAGTTCTTATGGTCGAGGAGGTCGAAGACGCGGCTCATCCGCAGATAATCGTCGGAATCCGCAAGATAGCCCGTCCGCAGTGGCGTTCCCCAGACCATGTTCATGGCCAGCAAGATCGCGACCCATACGGAGAACGTCAGCCAAACCCACAATGGCGGAATTAACGATATGGATGGAGGCTTTACGGCGGGGGGCGAATTCATGACGTGGATTCTAGCCGAACAGCGAATTACCGCAACTGGCAGGTGACGTACTGGCATCGCATGTGCTAGAAAAGCTGGTTATTGAAAAGATGGAGGCGCACATGGCGACCGCAACGAAGATTGAACATTTCATCAATGGCAAGGCCCAGAAAGGCGGCAGCCGCCGGTCGGATATTTTCAATCCGGCGACTGGTGAGGTGTCGGGCCAAGTTGCACTGGCGTCGAAGGCCGAGGTCGAGGCCGCGATCGCGTCCTGCGCCGCCGCCTATCCGGCTTGGTCTGCGATGCCGCCGATGCGCCGGGCGCGTGTGCTGTTCGCCTTCAAGCAGCTTCTGGATGAGAATGCAGAGCGGCTGGCCGAGATCATTACGGCCGAGCATGGCAAGGTCCTGTCCGACGCGCGCGGCGAGGTGCAGCGCGCTATCGAGGTAGTTGAGTTCGCCTGCGGCATTCCGCACCTGCAGAAGGGCGAATTCTCCGAGAATGCCGGCACCGGTATCGACACGTACTCGATCCGCCAGTCGCTCGGCGTTTGTGCCGGCATCACGCCGTTCAACTTCCCGATGATGGTGGGGATGTGGATGTTCCCGGTCGCCATCGCCTGCGGCAACACGTTCGTGTGGAAGCCGTCGGAACGCGATCCGTCCGCTTCGCTGCTCATCGCCGAACTGCTGAAGAAAGCAGGACTGCCGGACGGTGTGGTCAACGTCGTGCACGGCGACAAGGAGGCGGTCGACACGCTGCTCAGCGACCCGCGCATAGCGGCGGTCAGCTTCGTCGGCTCGACTCCTATCGCACATTATATATACGAGACCGGGGCCAAGCATGGAAAGCGCGTTCAGGCGCTGGGAGGGGCCAAGAACCACATGGTCGTCATGCCGGATGCCGATATCGATCAGGCGGTCGACGCTCTGATGGGGGCGGCTTATGGCTCGGCAGGCGAGCGCTGCATGGCGATTTCGGTGGCGGTTGCCGTCGGCGACGTCGGCGACAAGCTGATGAAAAAGCTGAAGCCGCGGGTCGAGAAGCTCAAGATCGGTCCCGGCAGCGACGCCGATTCCGAAATGGGTCCGTTGGTCACGCGCCAGCACCTCGAGAAAGTGCTGTCCTATGTCGATCTCGGCATCAAGGAAGGTGCGCAGCTCGTGGTCGACGGGCGCAATTATAAGATCGACAAGCAGGGCTATAAAAACGGCTTTTATATGGGTGGATGCCTGTTCGACCATGTGAAGCCGGATATGCGCATATATAAAGAGGAGATTTTCGGACCGGTGCTCTCGGTCGTGCGCGCGAAAAACTTCGACGAGGCGGTGAGCCTGGTGAACAACCATGAATTCGCCAACGGCACGGCCATCTTCACCCGCGACGGCGACGCTGCAAGAACATATGTCAGCAAAATTCAGGTCGGCATGGTCGGTGTGAACGTACCGATCCCGGTGCCGGTCGCTTATCACACGTTCGGCGGCTGGAAACACTCAATCTTCGGCGCGCACGGCGTGCACGGCCCCCAGGGGGTCGAATTCTATACGCACCTCAAGACAGTGACCTCGCGCTGGCCTGAGGGGATTAAGGCCGGGGCCGAGTTCGTCATGCCGGTAATGAAGTAATCAGCCGCTCGGCCCCTGCTCGGCTGCTGATAGCTCCGGCAGCCCCTTGGGCAGCACCTCGACGGCGCAGGCTTCGCCGGCGGCTGACAGCGTATTGCAGCGACCCCAGGCATCCTTGACGTCATAGCCGGGCAGGGCGGCGCGCAGGATGTTTTTGCCAGTTTTGGGCGACATGTTGCTTTCCGCAGGCTGGACCAGAAGCTTGGCATCCTTCACCGCGGCGGGATACTTCTTCTTCAGCTTGTACCATGTCACGGCCATTAACTGACGAGAATGGTAGGCGCCGAGGTTAAGTACAACGACCTTGTTCTTGAGCGCGCCGGAGTCGATCGAAGGGTTCACGGCGGCGTAGTCGCCGAGGTCGCGGCGGACCATCACC
>DATJGZ010000174.1:0-12041 GCA_035494535.1 Patescibacteria group bacterium
GCAAATGATGCTGGGTGTCGCGGTCCGCTGAGCGACAGCTATAGCAGCATCAATCTGCGCCGGATCATGGCCGTCAATTTTCTGGACGTCCCAGCCATATGCCTCGAACCGTTTTTTCACATCGTCCGAGTAGGAAAGGGACGTTGGTCCGTCGATCGAAATACCGTTATCGTCATACAGAACGATCAGTTTGCCCAATTTCAGGTGCCCCGCCAGCGCACACGATTCGTGGCTGATGCCTTCCATCAGGTCGCCATCGCTGGCTATGACATAGGTGTTATGGTCGACCAGATCGTCGCCAAAACGGTTATGCAGAATACGCTCGGCTAAAGCGAATCCGACAGCGTTTGAGATTCCCTGACCCAATGGCCCCGTCGTCGTCTCGATTCCGTAATCGTGATTCACCTCCGGGTGTCCGGGTGTCAGGCTATGCATTTGGCGGAACTCGCGGAGCTGGCTCAGCGTCATGCGATCATAGCCGGTCAGATACAGGATGCTGTAAAGAAGCATCGAACCGTGCCCAGCGGACAATATGAATCGATCACGATCCGGCCAGGTCGGCTGCTTCGGGTTGAACTTTAGGTATTTGCTAAACAGTACGGTCGCGACATCAGCCATGCCCATGGGCATGCCCGGATGGCCTGATGCCGCTTTCTCGACCGAATCCATCGCAAGAGCTCGAATGGCATTCGCCATATACTTGTAATTGTTCTGCGTCTCCATAGCGGGTGCGGTGGCGGCCTGCGGCGTCATGTTACACTTCCATATCCGGGGTTAAATATGATCAATACAATGCCGTTCTGCGCAAGGGAAAGCAATAGATTCGTAGTGATCCGGAGCGGCAAAACCTATCTTTAATTTTTTGCTGAAAGTTGTCGCGTTCCATTGATTTATGCGGTTCGGAATACTTTTCAACAGAATCGATGAGCGAAATTCCATGCTGCTATTGACCCTATCTGGAGCCGCTGGTATCACCCTCATAATCCGCTTTTGAAATTTTTGGCTGCAATTTTTCTTTGTGGTAGAGGGGTTAATCGTGACGTCCATCCAGCATGCTCTCGGCAACCTTTTTGACTCACTTGAACGTCTGGAATCGACGGCCGGCAAGCAGGAGCAGCGCCCGCGGGGCCGCAAACAGGAGCAGCAGGATCTTTTCAGTGGCCTCTCTTCCGCAATTAACGTCGATCCGGCGATTTTCGCCCGGAAGCTCGACAGCACCATCGAAAAAATCGAACGGATTCTTATGGAAGGCTAGGCGCTCATGGCTGAGGTAACGATTTCAATTCAAGGCAAGGCATTTAAGATCGCGTGTGACGACGGTCAGGAGAAGCGTCTGGCCGCATTGGGCAAATATGTTGATGCCCGGTTGCGTGAAATCGCTAAATCCGGCGCTGCCAGCAGCGAATCTCATCTGCTAGTCCTGACCGCAATTGTCCTTGCTGACGAGGTTGATGAGCTGCGCGCCGCGCTTGAGGCCGCAGGAACACCGAAGACAATTGTCCGTGAGATGGAGCAGAGGGTCTCCGAGGACGATGAGCGCGAGATCATCGAAGCGATCAACCACCTCGCCACGCGCATCGATTCGGTCGCTCACCGTCTACAGAAAATCCAGTAATTGTTAATCAGGCGATTTCGCGTAGTACTTCGGCCACCCGGTCGACGCCCCAGTCTATTTCTTGTTTTTGGATCGTCAGGGGCGGGGAGAATCGGACCACTGTCCCGTGCGTGTCTTTCGACAGGACGCCCTTCTCGAGCAGCTTTTCGCAGAATTGCGGCGCGCCGATTTTGGCGGGATTAGTTTCAAGCCCGATCAGCAGGCCGCGTCCGCGGACCTCTTTGATAACCGGGGAATTGAAGCTCTGCAGCTTGCGCAATAGATATTCACCCATTTCAGCGCTGCGCTCCGAAAGTTTTTCCTCTTTCAGGATGCTGATGGCTTCGACCGCGAGTGCTGAGGCAACGGCATTACCTCCGAAAGTCGAGCCGTGGCTGCCGGGGTCAAAAACGCTCATAACTTCCTTGGTGCCGACGAAGGCGGAGACGGGATAAATACCGCCGCCCAGTGCCTTGCCGAGGATCAGGCCGTCCGGACGGTCGATTTCGTGCTGGAAGGCAAAATCCTTGCCCGTGCGGCCCATGCCCGTCTGCACCTCGTCGAGGATCAGCAGAACCTTATGCTTCTTGCATATGGCCTGCACTTCCTTGAGGTAGCCCTTGGGCGGGACCAGAATGCCGCCTTCACCCTGTATGGGTTCGACCAGAAAAGCGCAGGTATTCGGCGTGATCGCTTTTTCCAGTGCCGCCGGATCGCCATAATTGATCAGGGTCGAACCATTGTCGAAAGGACCGAAGCCGCGGCGGTAATCGGCGTCCGAAGATAAGCCGATAATGGTCGTCGTCCGGCCGTGGAAGTTGTTCTTGCAGGCGATGATATGCTGTTTGCCGTCCTGAATGCCTTTGACATCGACGCCCCAGCGGCGGGCGGCCTTGATGCCGGTTTCGACACCTTCCGCGCCCGTGTTCATCGGGAGCATCATGTCGAGGCCGGTGAGCTTGCAGATCGCTTCGGCGAATTCGCCCAATCGGTCGTGCCGGAAGGCGCGGGCCTGAACATCCATGCGGTCGAGCTGGGCGATCAACGCGTCTTTAATCCGCTGGTTCAGGTGACCGAAGCTGGTTGCGCTATAGGCCGCTACGAAATCGAGGTATTTCTTGCCATCCGTGTCCCATAACCACACCCCTTCCGCCTTATTCAGCACGAACGGGAAGGATTTATAGTTTTTAGCGAGATATTTCTGTTCGCGGGAGACGTAATCGGCGGCTTTCATTGCTCTTACCTGTGCAAGGGACGGATCGGGTGCCAATAATATCCGGCTTTCCGAGCGTATTACAACCCCACGAAAACTGGACCTTTGGGTCGAAGAATGCTATGTATATAGCGGCTGCGGAGCTCGTGATGCACAATTTCCCTCGGGCCGATAATCTTCGCTAAGGGAGCTGTCCCTGCCAGAGTTTCAAGCGTTTCGTCGTTTGGCTCCGGCATATGGCACCCACCTGGTAATTGGGCCAGCAGCGGATCTTCGATGCACACGGCTCTCGCGGCTTTTTTTATTTTAGAGACTATGACGGCGAACAAGAAAGACCCGCTTCGGCAAGAGGCCATTCGTCACCGGGATCGCATTGATCCGGCCAGCGAGGATAACGATTCCGCCACCGCGCTTTTTTTCGACCATATCCGACCCGTAAAGGGGCAAGTTATCGGTGCATACTGGACTAAGGGACGCGAATTCAATCCTGACGGAATACTCGAAATGCTTCTTCAGGAAGGTTTCACCTGTGCTCTGCCGGTAATGAAGCAAGGTACTAAAGAGCTCGGTTACGCGGCTTGGAAGGATGGGGATCCGCTTATCGAAGGACCGTTTGGCGTCATGCAGCCCGAGGTCGGAGCAAAAACGCGCTGGATCGAGCCGGATATCGTGTTGGTGCCGCTGCTTGCTTTCGATCGCCGAGGCTACAGGCTCGGTTACGGGAGCGGTTATTACGATGCAACTTTGAGAGCTTTGAGAGCAAAGAAGAAGATTTTGGCGGTTGGACTGGGTTATAGCCAGCAGGCCGTTCTGTTCAACCTGCCATCCGAATCCCATGACGAGAAGCTGGACTGGGTGATCACCCCGCAAAAAGCTCACGACTTCGGGTCCTTGACATAACTTAAATTACCGATCTACAGTCAGGTCCGGACTCGAACAGGGGACGAACATGTTGATCGATATCTTTCAGGACCGCGCGACGGTCAGAACGCAGAAAATATCTTCCCTTAAAGAGAGACTGGTAACGCAAAAGGCCGATGCAAGGAGATATCGGCGCGAAGCCGAAGCCCTCGATGCCCAAGGCTACGCCAATTTCTATTTCATGTGGGACATCGACCGTGAATCCGAGGAACCGATCCGCGAAATGGAACGTATCTACATCGATCGCCTTCCGCCCGAAGAGCGCAAGGACTTCGTGCGCCGGAGGGAAGAACTAGGCCGTGCCTGGGACAAGGCCGCCTACCGGGCGGAAAAAGCTGCGGACAGCATCCGGGACATAAAGTCGGAGCTATCGCGGCTGCAATGGCAGTCGCGCAAGGAAGCGGCCAAGGGATTGCTCGACCGGGTTTTTCATTGGCATTGACGATCTGGGTCCTGTAAATTCGCGCGCATGCGTATTTTGTTCATAGGCGATGTGATGGGACGTTCGGGCCGCGACGCGGTGACCGCGCATTTGCCTGACCTCAAGGCCAAGCTGAAAACCGATGTCGTTATCCTGAACGGGGAGAACGCCGCCAGCGGCATCGGCATCACGGAAAAAATCGTGAAGCAGTTCTACAAAGATGGGGTCGATGTCATTACGACCGGCAACCACGTATGGGATCAACGCGAGATCATTCCCTATATCGATCGGGATCCAAAATTGCTTCGACCGATCAATTTTCCTCACGGCACCCCGGGGAAGGGTTCATATATTCACGCACTTTCAGATGGACGGAAAATTCTTGTGGCCAATGCCATGGGACGGTTGTTCATGGATACCCTGGACGATCCGTTTTCAGCGATCAACGAACTGGTCAATGCGAATCCTCTGAAGCTCAAGGTGCAGGCCATCTTTGTCGACTTTCACGCCGAGGCGAGCAGCGAGAAGATGTCATTCGCGCATTTCCTTGATGGGCGCGTGTCAGCCGTTGTGGGAACTCACACCCATATACCGACCGCTGACGCGCAGATACTTCCGGGAGGCACATCGCTTCAGTCCGATGCGGGTATGACAGGCGATTACGATAGTGTCATTGGTGTCGAGAAGGAGACGCCTATCCAACGCTTCACACGCAAAATGCCGACCGATCGTCTGTCTCCGGCGGATGGAGAAGCGACGCTGTGCGGCACATTTATTGAAACGGATGACAAAACTGGACTCACGACCCGCATCGAGCCCGTACGCGTGGGGCCGCGCCTGCACAACCATATCCCGGCTGTCTAGAACTCCGTGGTGTAGTTTTCCTCGATGCCCGAGCGGTTCTCAGGATAATGCTCGAAGTAGCGCATGCATGCGTCTTCGAGCGCTTGCATAAGCTCGTCGCCGTGCTTGCCGCCATCGCCCATGACGCGCCCCATCAGCACGGCGCGAATGGTTGTATGGAAGGCGAGGACGATCTCGATCGCGTCCTTGTCGGGCTCCGCAATCACTTCAAGAAACTGGATCAGCTTGTCGCCAATGCGGGTCACGAGCGGGTAACGGAACATGCCGCCATTGGCCTTGAGCTGCATGGCCGGGTAGAGCATGCCGGCGATCAGCGTCTCGCCGTCCTCGCCTGGTCCAGGATTTTTCGCATGCTCGATGCCCCGCATCATTGTCGCGAGGTACATGTCGGCCAACGGCTGGAAGTCGACCGTGTTGTTTTCCAGCAGAACCTGGGCCTTGGTCAGGATCTCTTCGCTCAGGCCGCCGTAACCAACCTTTGACTTGAGGATATTCAACGGCTTGATGAATTCTGCTTTCCGGCGCGGCTTCTGATTGAAGTGCGTCGTTTCAGGCTTGCGAGGCGGTTTTTTACTCATCTTCGTTATGATCCTTGGACTCTACGAATGCGAGGTCGAAACGGTCGCCTTTCTCCATACCGGCGCCCTTTCTGATTTCATCGAGCATTGCTTGGGCACGGGCCTGCTGCTCTTGAACCTTTGCGACATTATCCAGACCGTCAGATTCGCGGCGCAGCGGGCCGGTATAGGTTTCCGAACTACCGCGGCGACGGTCAGGGCCGAAGAAATCCTCCGAACGCACAAACTGGCGCGGACGTTCGATAAGCTGCGCGATGCGGCGGTAAAGGTCCCGCGCGTTAAAAGGCTTGACTAGGAATTCAGTGACGCCGGCGTCGCGGGCCTGAAATACCCGCCGTTTCTCACTAAAGCCGGTCATGAGAATGACTGGTACATAAGGGTTGGGGCTTAAGGGGTCGGTACGGACGCGCTTGGTCAGCGTTATGCCGTCCATCGGCTTCATCATCCAGTCCGCTATTACGATGTCCGGGTTGAATTCGCAGAAGCGCTTGAAGCCCACTTCACCGTTCTGGGCGGTCACGACATTGCCGACGCCGAATGTCAGCAAAAGCGCCTTTGTGACTTCCAGCATCGGCTGGTTGTCCTCGACGACAAGAACTGTAATTTTCTGGAATTGATAGCTCATTCTAATATCTTAGCTGTCTTGAAAATAATCATACGCGACCAGTGTAAATTATATCATTGGAAGGTTAATGGATAAACCCGCATTCGGGTATTATATTATCAACCTTGAGATTTTTGCCAGAATACGGCATTTTTACCCGATATTAATCATTTAAATCAGGTGAACGATGGCTGGCCATTCCCAGTTCAAGAACATTATGCATCGCAAGGGCGCGCAGGATAAAAAGCGCGCCAAGATTTTCAGCAAAGTGCAGCGTGAGATCACTGTGGCTGCAAAGGGTGGCGGTGGCGATCCTGGAGCAAATCCGCGTCTCCGGGCTGCTATAGCGGCGGCTCGCGAGGTCAATATGCCCAACGACCGCATCAAGCGGGCGATTGACACTGCCACCGGTGCCGCCGGCGGTGAAAATTATGAGGAAGTGCGGTATGAGGGATATGGTCCGGAGGGCATTGCCATTATCGTTGATGTTCTCACGGATAACCGGAACCGTACGGCAACCGAGATGCGCACGACCTTCGGCAAGCACGGCGGCAATCTTGGCGAGACCAATTCGGTCAGTTTCATGTTCGACCGTGTCGGTCAGATCGTTTATCCGGCCGCGAAGGCGAGTGCGGAAAAGATGTTTGAGGCGGCCGTGGAAGCGGGAGCACAGGATTGTGCCGGCAACGCTGAATTTCATGAAATTGTTACCGGTCTAGACGATTTCTCAGTCGTTCGTGACGCGCTGGAGAAAAAATTCGGCGAGCCGCAGCGTGCCGGGCTGATTTGGAAGCCGAACGTGATGGTGCCTGTCGATCAGGCGCAAGCGCAGAACCTCATGGAACTGGTTGAGGCACTGGAAGACAACGATGACGTGCAGACCGTCACGACCAATTTCGAGGTCAGCGACGACGTCATGCAAAAACTGCTTGCGGCAGGATAAACTTAGATATTCAGCTGTGGTTTGTCCGTGTCTGCCGAAAGCAAGTCCGGCGGTATTTCGGTTTTTGGGCCGATCACCGGCGAATGCTTCGCCGGATTCAGACGCTCGAACAGTTTCAGGTTCCTGTCGTTGCCGTTGACGAAGTAGTCCGCGTAGGCCTGAGCTGCGGCGAGACTCTGTACGATGCCGCGGCTGGCCCACGCGGTGTTGATGTCGCAGTCGCCAAGCCGGCCGACGAACGGAAACATATTATCCGCCTTAAGCATCGGTCCGAAGGAAAAGCTTTCCTTGCCTGCGTATTTCGCAGCTAACTCGGGAAGCAGTTCGGCAAATCTCTTGCGCAAAGCCTGCTCATTCGCAGTACGTGAGTTTGGATCCTTGCTGTCTCCGAATCCGATCGTCAGAACGCCCTTGCTGTCGAGGCCACCCCAGAGAACATCGCCGTCGAGATGGGTGTCCGCAAAACCCATCGGCCGTCCGTCGCGGGAAACCTTAGCCGCATCTTCGGGCAACAGCGGAATATGCATCGCGCCGGTGTAAACGAGATCAATGGGCGCGGGAAGCTGCTGATGAGAATAGGCGAGAGCAGGACCCGTAGCGATCAATGGCACGCTCGAACTTGTGTATTCGCCTTTGTCCGTTTCTATACTGAAGCCCGCGGATGTTTTCTCGTGTCCCAAGTAATGAGTGCTCGTGACAACTTCTCCGCCCATGCTTTTTATCGCTTTGACCAGCCCCTGTTCAAGTTCTTCAACATTGAGTTCGCCGATCGTGTTGGACTCGATGGCCATGGTCGTACCTTTGAATTTGATGCGATCTTGCGCCGCGACTTCGTGAAAGTCGCTCGGACGGTAATCAAACCGGTTCTCGAGGAATTCGACGCTGCCCTGCATTTCCTGTTCGTTCGATCCGATCAACTGGTAGTTCATGTCCAGCCGGCAATCGATCTTGTTCTTGCGGACGATGTCCTGAAGATGGGGCAGGGCGTCGCGCACCAGTTTGAGTACGGCGTGATCCTGCGCCATTAGCGGCGTATCGGATGTCTCATAGCCGTCGATGCCGAACACGATATTGCTGCCGGCGGCAGAGGGCGAATGAATGGTATCGGTGAGCACTGCCACCTTGACAGGCTTGCCAGCCGCCTTTGCGGCGGCGAGGATTTCGTAGGCGGAAAACAAACCTGCCGGCCCGCCGCCGATGATGATTTTGTCGTAGGTGTTTTTGTCTGATTTTGAATCGAAATGATTAGAAAGCCGAGCGTCAGTCATCGTTACCTTCCCCGCATAGTTTTTTGTGATTTGCCATAAATATACTACGAATCGAGGTGGCGGACAAATTTCCGCGCAAATGCGCACTGCTTTGAGCACGGAAATTGATATTGAATCAGGCGGTTAAAAGGATGGTCGCGGCGTCTGTTTGCAGCCGAGTTCGAGCAGCAGGCTACCGGGCGATTTGTCGATCTCCTTACGCTCTGCTTCCGGCATTTTCGGCAGCAGCGTGATGTGCGCGCGGTGATTGACGTCCCCGATGACTACGGCTGTGGTGCAGAAATCCGTTCCGACTTTGGTATTCTGGTCCATGATGAATGTGGCGGTCAGCAGCTTGTCGTTTTCGATGACGGTGATCATCTTCCAGTAGCCGCTCGGGACCTTGTGCGGGGCATGAGCGTGTTTTAGGCCCGGCATTTTTCGTTCGTACAGTGTTCCTGTGACCGAATGGACTTCGTGTCCGTATTTTTCCACGAGCTTGCGTTCTGCGGTTTCGAGCCCCTTCCACGCTCCGTCGTTCAGGTCGGCATTCTGTGGCGTCGCATTTGAAAGATAGTCAGCCTGTTCCCAGTCAGGACTGCCGGAAAGGCTTGAGAGCGGCGCCTGGTGCCCAAATTCTGCATGCAAATCGGTGAACGCGTGTTTGTAGTCCCTTAGCCTGAGCGTTTCGTTGGCCGGTAAATCGGGATCCTTATGCCATACCCTGTGTCGATCGGGACCGATTGTCGCTTTGGAAATCGTGTACGCGACCCAGTCGGCGAACTTGGTGTCCTTGTTGTTGCTGAGAGCATACAGCGACCGCTGGATAACGCGATCGGACGATGGTGCGCCGGTTGGGCAGCCGTAGTAGCAGAAGCCATATTCGGGCTTTTGATCTTTCGGTGCAGGTGCGTCTTTCTTGTGGCATGCAGCCATATTGAAGGCTGCCGTAAGCATGACAGCCACTGCCGCGACGCGTTTGAATTCTCTGAACGGATTGAGCATCGCGGATACATAGACCACCTCGAAAATTATGTCAAAATCATATTGCTTCGATTGAGGTTTTGTATTTTGCTCAGGCGATGAAGCAATTACTCGCCGAACTGAAAGATCTGCGCCGCAAGCCGGACGGTGATGTCTACGATCCGGACATTAAAAAGATCGCTGCCCGGCTCGGCACTGACCACAAGCTCGCCCAGGTGCTTTGGGATGAGCGTGATACGGCCACGCAGGCGCTGGCGATTTACATTGTTGACGGTGACCGGTTTACCGAGCGGATGGCAGAAAAATGGGTCAAGGGTATCGGTGAGTGGGGCATTTGTGACAGCTTTACAGCGAAACTGATCCGTCCAAAGCCCTTCGCAGTTCCGAAGGCGCATGAATGGGCCGAAAGAGAGCGGGAATACGAGCGCCGGGCGGCATTTTCGCTGATGGCCCAGATGGCATGGCAGGAAAACGGTCATGCCGACGCAGTTTTCATCGAGTTCTTGCCTGTGATCGAGAAATTCGCGCATGACGAGAGGCTGTACGTGAAAAAAGCCGTGAATTGGGCCTTGCGCGACATCGGCAAGCGGAATGCCAACCTCCAGAAGCATGCCCGGAAAATGGCTCAAAAATTATCCAAATCGTCGGATAAAATCGTGCGATGGGTGGGCACGCATCGTATAAGCGAGATCGATTAGAAAATTCTAATTTTCGTGGGAACTATTTTAAGATACCAGACGTTCTAGTCCATTACGGGGGCTGTGAACATTGTCTAAAAATGCTGAAATTTCATGCGGTTATTCGGTTGAAATTGCCGGTGATCCGGTTTCAACCTCGAAACAGGGTCAGAAGCCCCTCGAAATCGAGGAGAGACGGCAGGCCGAGCAGGCCAATTGGCTGCTGGCCGCCATTGTGGACTCGTCAGAGGATGCCATCATCAGTAAGGATGTACGCGGCATTATTACGAGCTGGAACAAGAGTGCCGAGCGTCTGTTCGGCTATACCGCGGCGGAGATGATCGGCAAGTCGATCCTCACCCTAATCCCGCACGACCGGCAAAACGAGGAGCCTGGCATACTTGCGCGTATCCACCGTGGTGAACGCATCGAGCATTTCGAAACCGTCAGGCAGCGCAAGGACGGCCAGTTGCTGGATATTTCTCTGACAATATCGCCGATAAAGGACAGTCGGGGGCGTATTATCGGCGCGTCAAAAATAGCGCGTGACATTACTGAGCGGAAGCGGACGGAAGATGAATTGCGGACTGCCAATCAGGATCTCGAGCAACTTGCCTTCATTGCCAGTCATGATCTGCAAGAGCCACTGAGGAATATCACGACGTCGGCGCAGTTATTGATGCACGAATACAGCCCCGTTCTCGATGAGACGGCAGTCAAATATATGGATTCCATCGTTCAGGGGACGGCGCGCATGCGCGCTCTGCTCAAGGATGTCCTTGCGTTTACCGAACTTCGGTCGGTTGAACCAATCCCGGCTAAAAAAGTCGAACTTAATGCGATTTTCAGCGAAATAAGGCAAAACCTAGCGATGCAGATCAAGGAAGCCGGTGCCGCCATAACATGCGACCCTTTACCGGTCGTGATCGCGCAGCCTTCACATTTCCGGTCCCTGTTCCAGAACCTGATCGAGAACGCCATCAAGTACCGTAGCGACAGGCCCTTAAAGATAAGCGTCAGCTCATGGCAGACGGAGGGCGAGTTGTTGCTTTCATTTACAGATAACGGGATGGGCATCGACCCGGCCTTCCATGAAAAAATATTCCTGCCTTTCAAGCGGCTTCACGGGCGCAAAATACCGGGCACGGGCGTTGGTCTCGCGATTTGCAAGCGCGTGGTCGAAAGGTACCGGGGCAGGATATGGGTGGATTCGGGGGAAGGGCGGGGTGCGACGTTCTATATTTCTCTACCGAGGGAGGTTCTTGATGAGTCAGGCAGCAAAAAAAAGCCGAATACTACTAATTGATGATAGTCCTGAAGATGCGGATCTCATTCGCATCGCCCTGCGGGGCGCCAAGATAGACTGCGACGTCAACATCATCGACGACGGAGCCAACGCCATGGCGCTCGTACGCGGGAAGGCGAAGAAAGTGGATGTCCCCGATCTGGCCATTCTCGACCTTAATCTTCCCAAGTACGATGGTTTTGAAATTCTCGCGGCAATGCGCAGCAATCCGGTATTCTCCAAGGTGCCGGTCGCGGTCATGAGTTCCTCGGCCTCTGAGCGGGACAAGGAGAGGGCAGCCGAGATGGGCGTCGCCCAGTTCATCATCAAGCCGGCGGAGTTGAAGGAATTCCTTGAGACAGGGATGATCATCAAGTCGCTGCTGGGTGACCAGGCTCAGGTGGCCTAGAAATACCGCAAGCTACTGAATATACAGAAGTTTTGGCTGCGTGGACGGCCAAAGCCGTTAATCTTTCCGGCGGCGTTTTGCTGTATAATGTTAGATAGTAAGTCATCCAGCCCCTTAGGGGCTTCCCAGAGGAACGTCGTTACATATGCGGGATATGCTTCGCCACAGCCTCGCGCTGTTCTTTCCGGACCAGCGCATATTCATCGGCTACATGCTCTCGGCGCTGGTGCTGGCGTTCATGGCCTATCGCGTCCTGCGCCGGACGGCCGAGAAAGAAGGGATCGATCTCAAGGGCGGATTT
>DATJGZ010000175.1:0-7217 GCA_035494535.1 Patescibacteria group bacterium
TCTCAAGCGCGAGCTGCTGCGTATACCCCTTTGGGGACAGTTCCTCGCCAAGGTCGAGCCCATCGCCATCGATCGCTCACAGGGCAAGGAGTCAATGGAACAAATCATTGCCGGCGCAAAACGCGTGCAGGCGCAGGGGCGACCAATTATCATCTTCCCGCAGGGAACGCGGATCAGCCCGTCAAAGAAAGTTTCCGAGCGTCCGTACAAAATCGGCGCAGCCCGCATGGCGCTGGAAACCGAGCTCCCACTCGTGCCGATGGCTCTCAATAGCGGCATGTTCTGGCCGCGGAACAGCTGGCTCAAACGCCCCGGCAAGGTTGTTTTCGAATTTCTGCCACCGATATCTCTTGCATCCCGTGACGTCGCAGCAATAACCCGGGATCTTGAAGCGCGCCTTGAGAAAGCATCTGATACGCTTCACAAAGAAGCAGCCGAAGCGTACGGGATTTCGCTTGGAACCAGCCCATGAAGATGGGGAAAACCAGGCAGGCGATTATTGCCGCCGGCTTATTGGCCGTCTTTCTCTATTGCGGCGCGTGGTTCGCGGGCGCCGCCGTGATCAGGAAACAGATCCATCGACTCCCCGAACTCGCCGCCCGGAGCGGTATCGAGATCGATGGCCAGTTTTCGGACGTATCCGGTTTTCCGTTTCAGCCGAATGTTCATTTCGCAGGCTCTTTGCGCGCGCCACAAGCGACTGTCATCATCCCTGAGCTTTTTGTACAGGGTTTCCCCCTCCCCGGCCGGCAGGTCAAGCTCGTCCTGCCGCAAGGCGCGCATCTCGAGCCCGGAATCGACCGTAATTACATCGACAGCGACCTGTGGTCCGCGCAATTTATGTCGGCGACCGCGATCATACCCGACCCGCTTCCCGTCGACGGTACGGCAGAGGGACTAGCCGAATGGCGCGACCGCGACGGCAAAATCACTCTCAATTCGGTGACGGTAAAAAAGAATTCACTGGATTTAAGGGGCCGCGGTGTCCTGAAACTCGATTCCAATCTACAGCCGGACGGTCAGATTCACGCCGACGTCATAGGCTACGATGATTTTATGGCGTATCTAGCGGCAAAAAATCTGGTCAAGCGCAAGCAAGGATTTCTGGCTCAGACGGCGCTCAGCTTGTTCGCGCGCCGCGACCCCGTCAGCAAACAAAGCTCTATCAGCGCCGATCTGGCTATACAGCGCCAGAGCCTTTATTTCGGGCCAATCCTACTGGCAACGATGCCGGCGGTGCAGTGGCCGCATCGTTGATTACTGCTGCTTAGCCTGGATGATCGCGCGGCGAATGGCGCGGGTGCGGGTGAAGACTTCCTGCAGAAGCGCACCATCGCCCGTACGGATCGCCTTTTGCAATGCGGTTAGATCCTCGTTGAACCGTTGAAGGATTTCCAGCACAGCCTCGCGGTTGTTGAGAAAAATATCGCGCCACATCACCGGATCCGACGCCGCGATGCGCGTAAAATCACGAAAACCGGACGCCGAATATTTGATGACTTCCGCTTTTGTATGATCCTCGAGCTGCGAGGCCGTATCGACGATGGAATAGGCGATCAGGTGCGGCAGGTGCGATGTGATGCCGAGGATGAGATCGTGCCGGCGCGGCTCCATGAACTCGATCATGGCCCCGGTTGCCTCCCATAGTGCCGTGACCTTCTCGATGGCGCGCAGCGGCGTTTCCGGCAGCGGGGTCAGGATGCACCAGCGACCCTGAAACAACTCAGGGAACCCGGCCTCGGGGCCGGAATGCTCGGTCCCGGCGATAGGATGCGCAGGCACGAAGTATGCGTGCGGTGGAATGTGCGGCGCCACAGCGTCAATGACTGTCTGCTTGACCGAGCCCACATCCGTGACTACGGAGTCTTTCGCCAGCGAGCCGGCGATTTTTCGTGCGACCTCGCCGCAGGCGCCGACGGGAATCGCAAGAATGACGATTTCCGCGCCTTTGACCGCGACCGCCATATCGGTGAAGGCTGCGTCTGCGAGCTTGAGTTCAATGACCTTCCGGCAGACCTCCGAACTGGCATCGCCGCAAATTATTTTGTCGGCCAGATGGTCGCGACGGATAACGCGGGCCAGCGACGACCCGATCAGGCCGAAACCGATGATGGCTACTTTACTGAAGACCGCCTTGTTCATGACATTCAGGCGGATTTCTTGGCGGCGGTAGCGGCCTCGGCTTCGGCATTCTTGCCGACCTTGTCCGCATAAACCGGCGGCGTGGGATAACCGCCGACGGCGGCGGCCCGTCCGCCGGCGGGGTCGAGCTTCTCGATAATCTGCGCCAGGCGTTTGTCATCCTGCCCTATGTACTTATCGACCTCGATCAGATGCTGCGTGCGCGTGCCGCCCTTGGCGCCGGCATAGGTGTAAAATGCCCGCGGCTCAAAACCGGCTTCCTTGATCTTGTCGACGATCTTGGCGCGGCTGATGCCCTGCTCGAGCTCCAGAATGATGAAGCTGCGATCGTCGCCCGACGTCTCGAACTTCAGGCGCGCCACGACCAGCGCCTGATGGTCGGGATTGGCCGCTGCTTGGCTCCGGTCGCCGAGCGGCAGACGCGCGATAATGCGCATGGCCTTGTCACCGCTTTCCTCGAGCAGGAAACTCCACCAGGGATTGGTCTCGCCGTCCGCCGGGCGCGGCATGACGGCGAATGTCGCCTCGCCCTCGCGCACCATTCCGAGCGCAGCAAGCGGGTTTGCCGCCCTGTTCATGGGCAGAACGCTGCTGAAATAATCCTTGGCCATGTCCCAATAGGTCAGCCCGTTTGGGTCGTCCGGCACGGTGACCACGACTTTAAGACCGGTTTGCAGCAGGGAAACGGCGCCGACCAGTTCGCGCCATATGCGAACCACGGCCTCCTTCGGCAACGGCCCCTTGTGGCGTGCGAGCAGGCGGCGTAGCATGATGATCTCGCGATCGGGCTGTACGACCTGAATGTTATTACGGCGTTTTTCCTCGCCGATTTTCAGGACCAACTCCGCACGTTGCATCAATAGGTCATGGATCGTATTGTCCATGCCGTCGATCTTCGATCTTATGTCGTCTACCGCCTTCGCCATGGTCTATTCATTACCTTTACCGCAATGCAAAAGCAAAGAAATTCCGGCCCTTATCCCGGTGTCGGAACGCTGGCGCCCACGAGAATTCTTCGGCCCGTGACCGCCTTTGCCCGGGCCTTGAGCGCGCCGGCGTATACCTGCTTGGTCGCTTCCGCCAGATAAATGCCGGCGAGGCCCGGAAAGGCTGTCTGGCCGACACTTTCCAATGCATATGCGCCGCGAAGGACCAGGAACGAGCGAAACGGCGGCATGAACAGCGCGCGCTGCGTCCGCTCATGTACGAATAGTGAATCAGTCAGGTAATGGGTTATCTGGCTCGCCGTAAAAGGCGAGCCGTGGCCGAAGGGCGTCCATTCAGCCCGCGCCCACAGGCCGAGACGGTTAGGCACCACCAGCAGCAGCCTGCCGTTGCTCTTTAGCACCCGCCACGCCTCCTGCAGCAGCGCCTGCGGCGCGTGTGCGTTTTCCAGGCTGTGGATCAGCAAAATCCGGTCCACCGACTCGGTTTCCAGCGGCCACTCCGCCTCGGCCGCCAGCGCTACAAGATTTTTCTCCCCGTCCGGCCATGCATGAACACCGCGCGCGGGCGGCATCAGCGAGAGAACGCGCTCGGCATTATCGGAGATACCGCGCAGATACGGCACGGCATAGCCCACGCCTAGCACGCGCAACCCCGCCTGATCCGGCCACATTTCACGGATGCGCTGCCGGATCAGGCGGCGGACAAGCCGCCCCGGCCCGCTGGCATAGAAAGCTTTGAGATCATAGACCGATCCGAACATTCTACAGCACCCTTCGCAGGGGTTCGATCAGCGGCACGTCGGCCGCAGGCATTTCATAGCTCTCAAGATCGGCGCCCTTCACCCACTTGAACTCCTGTCCCTCATGCGGCGTGACAAATCCCTTCCACGTCCGGCATATGAAAAGGGGCATCAGCAGATGGAAATCGTCGTAGGCGTGGGAGGCAAAGGCGACCGGCGAAAAACAGCAGGGCCGTGTCTCGATCCCAAGCTCCTCGCGAAGCTCACGCATCAGTGCATATTCCGGCGCCTCGCCCGCCTCGACTTTCCCTCCCGGAAACTCCCATAGCCCAGCCATGGGTTTTCCCGCAGGACGCTTGGCCAACAGCACGCGGCCGTCACGGTCGATCAGCGCCGCCGCTGCCACCAGTTTGACCGGCCGATTGCAAGCTTCCGGCGCGGGAAGCTCCAGCGCCTCGGCACAGCCCACATGTTTTTGCATGAATTTAACCATGCGCGTTTTTACCACAGGCGCCGCCAAAGAAAAACCGCCGGTATTTCCCCCGGCGGTTTTCCGATTCTATTGGTTCGAGCGGATTAGCCCTTCTTGCCCTTTTCGGCGCTCTTCTCAGGCTCGCCGTTGATGTCGAGGCGGGTGATTTTTGCTTCTTTCGCCCATTCCTCGACCATGTTCTGCAACGTTTCCTGACGGAGCTGGGCTTCAAGCTGCGGCTTCACCTGCTCGAAGTCCGGTTCCGGCTTCTTGCGCTTGTCCAGAACCTGGATCACGTGCCAGCCAAACTGGGTTTTGACCGGCTCCTTGGTGTACTTGCCCGTATCAAGAGCAAACGCGGCGTCGGCGAATTCCGGCACCATCTCGTCCTTCGAGAAGTAACCGAGGTCGCCGCTGCTCTGGCCGGTCGGGCCGGATGCATATTCTTTCGAGACATCCTCCCACTTCGCGCCGTTGTTCAGCTTCTTGATCGCCTCTTCAGCCTTATCCTTCTGCTCGGTCGGGAACAGGATGTGCCGCGCATGGACCTCCTGAATGTTGCTCACCTTGTCGAGAAGCTGCTTGTACGCATCGGCCAGCTTCGTGTTCGTAACCTTCGCGTCGACCTGCCGCTCGAGATAGACCTGCCGGATGATGTTTTCCTTGGCCTGGGCGAGCGCCTTCACGACTTCGGGATCGGCAGCGAGATTGGCGGCGTCGGCCTTCTTGCTGATCAGCTTGTTATTGATGACCTGATCGCGCGCCAGCGGGAAAAGCTGGTCGATCGGCATCTGCTTAAGTTGCTCGGGCAGGCTATTGATAAACGCGACGACTTCGCTGCGCTTGACATCTTCGCCCGCCACCGTCGCCACTACCGGGTCGCCCTTCGGGTCCTTAATCGTGGGCGCGGGGGCAGCGGCAGCCGGTTTTGCAGGCGGCTCGGCCGCCTGAACGGCCTTCGCAGGGGTAAAAAACAGCGCCGATCCGAGCAACAGGCCCGTTGCCGCGGCAGCGATCGTCAATTTTCCGTATTTAATGGACATGGGTCAGCTCCTTCAATATCTGAATAACGGAATCCAAAAAAACCGATTCTAGTTTATAAAGCTTGAAATACGCGCTGTATAGCCCTTTTCCCCTACAAAAACCCGGTATAGACCGCTAAAAACGCCATAATTCATTGACGCGGAAGCGCTGTGACCTTATATCAAGCAGGCTGCCTTTCGCCCGCGGAAGGCAGATTTTTTAATGTTAACCGGAGACCGGATGTTGCTGGCGCTCGCCACGAAATTACTGGGTTCAAGCAACGAGAGAGTATTGAAGGGACTCTACAAGCATGTAGGGCCCATCAACGCGCTCGAGCCGAAATACGAGAAGATGTCGGACGACGAGCTCCGCGGCCAGACCGCCGTCTTCCGCGACCGGCTCGCCAAAGGCGAGAAACTCGACAACTTGCTGCACGAGGCCTTCGCTGTTGTGCGCGAGGCTGCCAAACGCACGCTCGGCCAGCGCCCCTTTGACGTCCAGCTGGTCGGCGGTCTGACCCTCCATCAGGGCATGATCGCCGAGATGAAGACGGGCGAAGGCAAGACCCTCACCTCGACGATGCCGGTCTACCTCAATGCCCTTTCCGGCAAAGGCGTGCATGTCGTCACGGTGAACGACTATCTCGCCCGCCGCGACTCCGCCTGGATGGGCCAGATCTACCGCTTCCTCGGCCTGACCGTCGGCTGCATTCTGCACGATTTGCGCGACGACGAGCGGCAGAAGGCCTATGCCTGCGACATCACCTACGGCACCAACAACGAGTTCGGTTTCGACTACCTGCGCGACAACATGAAGTACCAGCTTGAGCGCATGGTGCAGCGGCCGTTCAACTACGCCATCGTCGACGAGGTCGACTCCATTTTGATCGATGAAGCGCGCACGCCGCTGATTATCTCCGGTCCGTCGGAGGACTCCTCTGGCCTGTATATCGCCGTCGACAAGATCATCCCGCAGCTCGAACAAAGCGATTTCGAGCTCGATGAAAAAATGCGCACCGTGACGCTGACGGAGGAAGGAACCGAGCATGTCGAGCAACTGCTGAAGGCCGACGGCTTATTGGCCGAGGGCGGACTATATGACGCCCAGAACATCGCGCTGGTTCACCATGTCAACCAGGCCTTGCGTGCGCACAAGTTGTTCACCAAAGACACGGAATACATCGTCAAGGACAACAAGGTCGTCATCATCGACGAGTTCACCGGACGGATGATGGAGGGCCGCCGCTTCTCGGAGGGCCTGCACCAGGCGCTCGAGGCCAAGGAGCGCGTGAAGATCCAGAACGAGAACCAGACGCTCGCCTCAATCACGTTCCAGAACTATTTCCGCCTCTATCCGAAACTCGCGGGCATGACCGGCACGGCGATGACCGAGGCCGCCGAATTCATGGACATCTACAAGCTGGGCGTGGTCGAGATCCCGACCAACGTAATAGTTGCCCGCATCGACCACAACGACCAGATCTACAAGAACCTGAAGGAGAAGGATGACGCCGTCATCGACCTGATCCAGGAATGCGTCGACCGCCAGCAGCCGGCACTGGTCGGTACGGTATCGATCGAGAAATCCGAAACCCTGTCGGCCAAGCTACGCAAGCTCAAGATACCGCATCAGGTCCTGAACGCCCGCTACCACGAGCAGGAAGCCTATATCATCGCGCAGGCCGGGCGTCCTGGCGCCGTCACCATCGCCACCAACATGGCCGGCCGCGGCACCGACATCCAGCTCGGCGGCAACTTCGACATGCGCGTGGCGCAGGAGATCGATCCCAACTGGCCGGACGACCGCAAGAAGATTGCCAGCGACAAAATCATCGAGGAAATCCGCCGCGACCGTGAGGTTGTGCGCGCTGCGGGCGGCCTGTTCGTCATCGGC
>DATJGZ010000176.1:0-5404 GCA_035494535.1 Patescibacteria group bacterium
ATGTTGGCGACGTTGGAGAATAGAACTGCGTAATCGTCGGTAAAGCTACCGGCAGTGATATCAAGAATGGCAGCATCAATATTGGCTACCGCGTCTGGATGGGCGCTTATGAAAGCACTGGCAAAATTGTTATATTCATCACCAGTTGTTGGGTAATAAGAAATGCCGCCAAGGGCGATTTGAGAGTTCACAATGCTATAGGTGATCGTGTTTCCCCAAGCGTCACGATCTCGCGTATCAGCACTAAGGTCATCGGCGTAACTGTCATATGTGGGCGTGGGCATGTTGGCCTCTTAAGCTTGAGTTAGTGAATTCTCCATCTAATGTATTGGAACAGGCGCTTATGAATTTCTTGTTCGTCGAGGCTTAGCGGCATGGCGTATGGGAAACCGATCTCGAACTCGGTGGGTATTTCGGGGTCCGACCGGTCTTGAATGAGATAGAGTGAGGCGATCGGAGGCTTGAAGGACGTATCAATGAGAATTTGGAGTTCAATATTCAGGGTGCCTGGTTGCTTTCGCGCCTTTTCAGCCTGCGGCGTTTGATACTCGTCGCCCGTAACCAGAACCACAGGCTGGTCGTTGCAGCCGTATTTATGCCTTGGGTCGACCAGATCTGACCCGTCTTCAAGTTCCTTAGTGCAATCCGCCGAGGAAAAACGCTGGCTGTACAATTGCATCAGCAGTGCTTCTAAGTTCTCCCGGCGCACCGGTGAGGATAGTGCAGCTTGTTGCGCCTTATTGTCTTCGGCACCAGACGAATGGACATGGATAAATACTCGCTTGACGCCATCAAATACGGGGTAGACAAAATGTCGGTCACTGGCTTCCGGTATGATCGACGCGTCGTTGCGGCCATTCTGCGCCCACGCGGCCGGGCAGCAAAAGCAAGACAGGAAGGCTGAGACAATTCCGGAAACAAGTAATGTTCGTGCTGTTGGTTGTTTCATGAAAATTCCTCCTGCCGAATCTCTTCTCACAATTCACGCGCTCGGTGTACGGATTAATTTTGTATCGGCATTTGACTTCGCCCCGGCTCTTTGCTCCGCAAGGCAAAATCCCCACGCGCGATAGTGTCATTAAGCCGGCGTCCGGTCGCCTACCGGAACTGGTAGGGGGCCGTTATCGCAACTCTCGCATGGCGGCATCTTGGCTATATCGCTTCTGGGTGATTTTCTTGGCGGGCGCGGCGATGTAATATAGAACGGGAATTGCGGTCGGGGACGGTTTCACGATGATCTGGGCAATATACGGAATCCTGCACAGCCTGCTGCGCGCCGCGCTGACGGAAACCAACCGCGTCTACCAGTTCGACTCGATCAAGCTGTCCTTCGGACAGGCGCTGTTCGGCGTCCTGCTGCTGCTGCCGTTTTTCCCGATGATGGTCTGGCCGTCCGACCCTCATTTCTACCGTTGCGCCATCGGCGTCTCGACCATCTTCTCGATCGGCCTGCTCGTCAACCTCACGCTCGCGGCAAACCGGGCCGGCCGCGTGTCGAGCATATATATGCCGCTCGAGGCCATCGGCGCGACGCTGATCTGGCTCGCGGTCATGCCGCAGATGCAGGAGGCCTACAAGGCCGATATGCTGACGACCTACAGCGTCGTTATCGCCTATGTCATTGCGACGGGGGCGCTGATTATGGTGCGCCGGAACGATGTCAATCTCCGCACGCTTTTGCTCGTGGCGCCGGTCGGGATCAGCTATGCCGTCGCGGGAACCGTGACCAAAGCCGTCATGCCTTTCAATCCGGTGTTTCCCGCCGCTATTTCGTTCGCGCTGATCGGTTTCCTGGTCATGGCGGTGATCATGGGGGTTACGGCCTTTATAAGCGGGCGGTTCGATCGCGAGCTTTTCTCCGCCCGGGGTTTCGGGGCGTCGCTGGCGACAGGCCTCGTCTCGGCGTGCAGTTACGTGGCCTTCATCACCAGCGTCACGCTGGCGCCCAACCCCGGCTATACCAGCCTGATCGCCTTCCTGCTGCCGGTCTGGCTGTGGGCCTGGCACCTTATTATAGGTGTGGAAGACCGGGCCAACCCGATGGCGGCCATATTTATTGTCATCGGCGTCGCCATGCTGATCACAGCGGCCTGGTAGGGTACCCGGCCTTAAAAAGCTTGACTTTGCACCCCGGAATCCTATAAAAACTGCGCGTTCCCGGCAGTATGGGCCTGCCGGACCTGTCCGAGACTACGGGTTGCTTTAGGTCATAAAGCCGTAAATCCCGTATAGATGGGGGAATATGCCGCGGGGCTTTCGGGCCCGGTATGCATTATATCCCTGTTTTGTTTCGGAGAGGATGAACCGCAAGGTCATCCTTTTTTTATTGGCCCTTTGGAGATACGGAGAAAAGAATGAGCGTCAATCGCGCTGCAAAAGAGAAGGAAGTCGAGGAGCTGAAAGCCAGGCTCAAGGCCGAGGAAATCGTGCTCGTCACGCATAACCAGGGTCTGACGGTCAAGCAGGTGACGGAATTCCGCAGCAAGCTGCGGAAGGAAGGCGCCAGCCTGAAAGTGGTCAAGAACACGCTCGCCCGCCGCGCCCTCGAAGGCACGAAATTTGCGGATGTGAGCAAGTTCCTGAACGGCCCGACCGGCATCGTGTCCGCCAAGGACCCGCTGGTTGCCGCCCGCGTGACCTACAACTTCGCCAAGGACAACGACAAGCTCGTCATCCTCGGCGCCCTCTCCGCCGACGGTCCGCTCGACCCGGCGGCGATCAAGGTTCTGGCCCTGCTGCCCTCGCTCGATGCGCTGCGCGGCAAGCTGGTCGGCCTGCTGCAGGCTCCGGCCGCGCAGCTGGCGCGCCTGTGCCAGGCTTACGCCGACAAGGGCGGCGCAGCGGCTCCGGCCGCCGCGGCCCCTGCCGAAGCCGCACCGGCTACGTGAAATCATTGAACAACCTGAACAAATCGAAGGAAAAGGAGAACTACAATGGCTGCCGATCTGAATAAAATTGTTGAAGAACTCTCGAAACTGTCCGTTCTGGAAGCTGCCGAACTGGCCAAGCTGCTGGAAAGCAAGTGGGGCGTCTCGGCCGCGGCGCCGGTCGCCGTCGCTGCTGCCGGCGGTGCGGCTGCTGCCGAAGAGAAAGACGCATTTGACGTTTTCCTCGTCGATGGCGGCGCTGCCAAAATCAACGTCATTAAGGAAGTCCGCGCCATCACCAACCTCGGTCTGAAAGAAGCCAAGGATCTGGTCGAAGCAGGCAACAAGGTCGTCAAGGCGGGCGTTCCGAAAGCCGAAGCTGCCGAGCTCAAGAAGAAGCTCGAGGCCGCCGGCGCCAAAGTCGAACTCAAGTAATCGACTTATATATAGTTATGGCAAAAGAGGGCTCCGGCCCTCTTTTCCTTTTTTCTGAAACCGGAAGATCTAGTTTACTTAATATCTGCGCGTACACCAACTGCACCGTCTTGTTCAGCAACGCGGCGTTGGCCTTTGAGCAGGCATAATAATTCTTGACTCTAAGGGAAGTCTGCGCCATATACCTCCCTGCGTTAAAGCCGGGATGAGTGTGACAGCGATAATTCCGCAGAACTAAAGCGATTGATGAAGACTGCCTCAGCCCTCCGGAATGGAGGTTTGATGCGGTCTTACGTCTTTGTAATATGACCGATTTTTGGGCCGATGGCGAAGGGTAGAAAATGACCGCAGACAAGTCGAAGAACAGCAAATCCGGCAACAGCAAAGAGAGCAAGAAGGTGATGGCAGCCAAGACCAAGGAAGTCAAAAAGGCGGCGCCGAAAAAACCTGCTGCGGGTAAAAAAGGCAAAAAGGATGCAGGCGCCAACAAGCCGCTGCCGAAAGCTTATGTGTCGCAGCCGCTACTGCCGTTCAAGCCAGCGAACGACGTCGACAGCTTCACCGGACGCAAGCGCATCCGCCGCTCCTTCGGCAAGATTCAGGAAGTGGCTGATATGCCGAACCTGATCGAGGTTCAGCGTCAATCATATGAAGCGTTCCTGCAGTCGAACACGCCCACTGACGCGCGCAAGATGCAAGGCCTGCACGAGGTCTTCACCTCCGTGTTCCCGATCAAGGATTTTTCCGACCGCGCCGAGATCGACTATGTGCGCTATGAACTCGAAGAACCCAAATACGACGTCGACGAATGCCAGCAGCGCGGCATGACCTACGCCGCGCCCCTGCGCGTTACGCTCCGCCTGTCGGTGTTCGATCTTGATGAGGACTCGGGCCTGCGCTCGATCCGCGACATCAAGGAACAGGACGTTTACATGGTCGACATGCCGCTGATGACCGTCAACGGCACGTTTATCGTCAACGGCACCGAGCGTGTCATCGTGTCACAGATGCACCGCTCGCCTGGCGTCTTCTTCGATCACGACGGCGGCAAGACGCATGCTTCCGGCAAGTACCTGTTCGCCGCGCGCGTCATCCCGTATCGCGGCTCGTGGCTCGATTTTGAGTTTGACGCCAAGGATCACATGCACGTTCGCATCGACCGCCGCCGCAAGCTGCCGGTCACCACGCTCCTGCGCGCGCTCGACTCCGCCGGTACGGCGGCTGCCCGCGCGAAAGCCGAGGAAAACGACACCCAGCTCGATCCGATGCTGGTACAGGGCATGGGCAACGAGGAAATCCTCGCCAGCTTCTATGACCGCATTGTCTATAAGAAGGACAAAAAGGGCTGGAAAACCGCGTTCGACGGCAACCGCATGCGCGGCGTCAAGCTCGTGCACGACCTTATCGATGCCAGCACCGGCCGTTCGAAAGTCGCGGCGGGCGAGAAAATCACCCCGCGTCTGGCCAAGAAACTGGCGGAAGACGGGCTGAAGGAAATCCTCGTCCAGGACGATCAGCTGCTCGGGCAGTTCCTCGCGGTCGACCTCATCGATCCGAAAACCGGCCTCGTGCTGCATGAAGCCGGTCAGGAAGTCAGCAAGGACACGCTCAAGACGCTCGAGAAGATCGAGGCGTCCGAGCTGCCCGTTTTGGCGATCGACAACATCAACACGGGCGCGTATGTCCGCGACACCATGATGATCGACAAGTGCGATACGCGCGAGGAAGCGCTGATCGATATCTACCGCGTCATGCGCCCGGGCGAACCGCCCACCGTTGAATCGGCGGAAGCGCTCTTTGAATCGCTGTTCTTCGACCCCGAGCGCTATGACCTCTCGTCGGTCGGCCGAGTGAAGATGAACCTGCGCCTGACGCTCGATGCCGCCGACACGGTCCGCATCCTGCGCAAGGAAGACATTCTGGCGATCCTGAAATACCTCCACGGTCTGAAAGACGGTCTGGGCGAGGTTGACGATATCGACAACCTCGGCAACCGCCGCGTCCGCTCGGTCGGTGAGCTGATGGAAAACCAGGTCCGCGTCGGCCTGACGCGCATGGAGCGCGCGATCCGCGAGCGCATGAGCTCGGTCGAGATCGACACC
>DATJGZ010000177.1:0-6672 GCA_035494535.1 Patescibacteria group bacterium
CTCGACGGCGGTCATCCATCCGATCATCACCCAGAATGAGGCGATTGGCGTCCGTCCGGCGGCGCAGGAAGAAGTATTTTTGGTAAAGGGTAAACCGGGAGACACATTGCGCGGCACAGACACGGTCGCCGAGAAATTTAACCGCGAGGGATTGATCGCCGTGGCGGTCAGCAAGGGGCGGGATGGAAAGACGCGCACGCGGCCGATCGATATTGAGGTGGCGAGGAACTATTACGGCGATTCTTTCAATGACATTCCAGTCGTTGATCTTAACGATCAGGGGCAAGTCGAGGAAGTCCACCTTCACCCGGTCAGAAAAAGCCTGATGACAAGCGTGCCGCAGAGCTCTTCGGTGGCGGCGGTCTTATTTCAGCTGCGTACGCCAAATAGTATCACCATTCCAGCGCCCGCCTGAATCCTCAGCGCTCGTCACCCCCATAAATCGTATGGTTCGCCTTCAATATTAACCAGCACATGACGGCGAACATGGGATATGGCCACCAGACACCATGTCCTTCCTGCACCATTTTGTGCATGTGGAAGGCGCTGGCGCCAATTGTCCCGAACACAAGTATCGTGACAAAGAACGGGAACCACAGGCGGATTCCCGAGCGGGGAGCTTTCGTCGCATCGCGCATGGTTTTTCTCCTTATAAATAAATTTTCCCATAGCGATGCCTATAAGCCCTTGATTTTTATCAAGCGAGGCGTGTTTTGAAATTGTTTGCGAAAAGATTAGAGATTCAGCTCCGGCCCGCCCATGCGTTTGGGCTTGCGGGCGTAGCTGTCGAGCAGCTTGCGCATGTCCTGAGAGCGTTTCAATGCTGCGTTGAGATAATCATCAGCTTCGGCAACGGTATCCACGAGGGAATACATTTTGACATCGCCCTCCAGACCTAGACTGTCTGTGAGCGTATCAGGCGCGAAAACGGCAGCATAATCCGGGTTATCGCAGTAGAAGTTTATGAGATTGGCGCAAAAAATTTTCCACGGGGCCAGGAATTTCGGATCGGTCGTATCGCCGTTAAAATTTATAAGAGCGTAGCCTTCGGTGGTGAGCGGCGGCGCGTCTTCTTCGAAAAAAAATCCTTTGCGCAGCTTTTGCTTGGCGCAATCCTCATAATAAAGAGAGGCATTGTTCGCGGCCTCGGCCATGCGGACCAGGTCTTGCGATGCGCCTTCGGGGGGCGTGTATGTGACGCTGTCGTCTTTTTTGGGCTCGTCGGCCATGTTTTCTCCGCCGTTGAAATATGTAAACGATAGCGGCGGGGTTTGTCAAACGGTCAATAATTTTTCCAGTATTCTGGTCGTTCATCGACAGGCACGGATTTCCAGCCGCGGTTCAGGACGTCATACGCCTTATCCAGCCATAGCCCGTCATCCATTACCGGTCGTCCATCAAGCCAGATCTGGCCCTGCCGGCCGTGGAGCATTGTCGTGACGTCCCAGTGCAGCGCGCTCTGGTTGCCGTTATCCACATTCACAGGAATCCCGGCATATTCCTTGAACGAATAGCAGGCGCCGAGCGCAACGTGGAAGCTGCCGCCGATTTTCTCAACCAGCAGGCCGTTCAGTACATGTTTTCTTAAGTGTGGGTTGGTGCCAATGCCGAGCTCGCCGACCCAGCGCGCGCCTTCGTCGATGGATACGGCATTGGCAAATAGCTCAACCCCGCTGTCGGCTTTGAAGTTTTCGAGATGGCCGCCTTTGAATTCCATGGTCAGATTCTCGATAATCCCGCGTTTGGTCCCGGGCGGCGAAAACCGCCCCTTAGCGACGATAATCCCTTCCACGCTGTCGCGGCGCGGGGCGCTGAAAATCTCGGAGCCGGGGACGTTCTTGGCGATCAGGCTGTTGCAGAACGTGAAGCCCTTGATGTTCATGCGCAGGTCGGTGCCGTCGGCGTTCGTGATCCGTACCTCTTCTGCTGCGTTGAACTCACCGATCAGCTTCTCTTGCGCCCGACCGATGCGGTCCCAAGGCTGGTCGCACATCTCGAAGAACAGTTTGATATAATCTTCGTATGGAATTCCGTCGACTTCCGCATCTCGCGGCGTCGGGATCGAAGTCAGGGTGTAGAATAAATTGCCTGACCGCAGCCGGTCGGAATAGGGCTTAAGGGCGCGATCGAATTGGCGCTGTTTCGTTTCGTCCGGCGTGGGAGGGTCGGTATCGGGTAGGCCGGCGCGAGCGACGATGCGCTTGGTCGCGGGGCCGGTGAGTTTCAGGAAATCGTCGCTTAGCGCCTTAACGCCCGTTTCGTCCGCATGATTGATGACAAGGACGTCAAAAACCGGGTCGGCGAAAACGATCAGGAAATGCACGCCGCTGGCGCGGCATTTCTCGATCAGCCAGAGGCCAATCTGCCGCGCGCCATCGCCGAGGCTAATGAGGGCCGTGTCGCCCGGAACGCAGTTATAGAGTTTTGCCGCGAGGCTGTCCTGGAGGTCGAGTGGGACAGGTGGTGAGCCAAAATCACCCCACAGCGGGAGCGCGACGTCCTGTACGGCGGCGAGAAAGAACGGGTTATCGGCGAGTCCGGCGATCGCAACTTTATGCAGCCGCTGGATGCGGTGAAGGATGTCGAGAAGCTCGTCGGCGTTCTCCGTTTCGCGGTAGGCGAGCCCCAGTAATTCAAGCGCTTCTCCCTGCCAAGGGGATGTGGTCTTGGCCAGACGCTCCAGCGCCGCGCATTGCAGGCGGTAATAATCGCCGAGGTTGGCCGGCTTCATTGCAGATCGAGGCCGGTGACGTAGTCCTGGAGCGCCTTTTGCGCCTCATTTAGGCGGTTGCGTGTAGTTTCCTCCCGCGAGGAGAGGGCATTGAGCTTGTCCTCCTCCTTGTCGAGCTGGTCGACATAGCGCTTGCCGATCGAGGTGTTGGTGGAGACGGACTGGATGTTCTGGCGCAGGCGCTCCTGGTCGTTGAAGATGGTCTGGCGCTCCTGCTCGATGTTATTTAGCTCTTGCTGCTGGGTGAAAACGGCCGATTGCAGCTCTTTTACATGCTCAAGCGCCTTGCGGATGGTAGCGGGCAGATCCTTGCCGGCAGCTTCCATGCGAGTATCGAGATCCTGCGGGCTTGTGCTGGCGAGGGCAATCGTCTCAGTGTCCGCACGGCGGAGTGTGACTTTCAGCGTTTTGTCTTTGCCCGCCTCGACGACGACACGAATGCGATAGGCATTAGAAGTAACTTCGGGCTCGCCGACGACACCCTCGGGCTTGACCAGCTCCCAGCCTTCGCGGCGCGAATGCTCGATGACGATCGTGCGCGCTTCTTCAGGCGGGGCTTTGATCGTATAGGTGGTCGTGTTGTTCCAGACCGACTTCTGGTACAGCATGCCCTTGGCGATCGTGATCATGCCCAGATGCCGGTCGTCCTGTGTCTGCCGGTCGATGCGTGTCTTGGTATCGAGCGCAAAGCTAATGAAACGGCTCTCGCCTTTGGGCACCAGCGGCATGTCGGCGTCGCCGACGAAGACAAGGCCATTGGACGTCTGGTTATAGAGGGTCAGAATGCCGGGCGGCAGGCCGGTGCCGCCGTCGTTTTTCATCGACACGGCCGCCAGCGGATGCTGGAAATTCGTGTCGGGCTGGTAGACCCACAACTTCTCGGCGGGCATCGAGTGGCTGATGAACGGGATCATCAGCGAATGCCCGGCCGGCAGGTCGACCGGTTGCGGGAAAGCGAACGTCACCTGACTGGCGGTTTCCTCCGCGCTGGCCGATGTCATCTGCGCCATCTGCATCGGCGGCGGGGGCGGCGCTTCGGCCGGCATGGGGGGCTGGCCGGCAACGAACGCCTCCGAGCTTGCGGCCATATCCATTGCCGGGGCGGGCGCGGCGAGGGTACCCATCGCCATGCCCATGCGCGCCTTTTTCATCGGCATCGCGTTCATGACCATCGCGCCGCCGGCGGCACCGGGCGCACCTTGCATCTCCGCGCGGCGTCCCAGTCCCGCCTCGTCCTGCTCGACGGGGGCGACCGTGCCGGTGTCCACCCGCGGCAGGATGCGGTCCATGACCTTCACTGGGAGCTCGGGCCGGGGCATGAAATAGCTTTCATACAGCGCCTGATGGTAGGTCACCGGCGCGCCGGACATCAGTGTCACGGATACGTCCTTCCAATCCTGTCCCGTCGTGTTCTCCAGCACCGCCCAGCCCTGCAGGACGGCCTTCGGATCTTTATCTTTTGTGTCGTCCGCGGGCAGCACGAGCCGGTAGCTGCTTTTCCACAGCGGCGCGTCCTGGATGTAGGCGAGGCCCACCGTCCGCGTGCCGTCGCCCTTGAGAGAAATGGTCAGCTCGCGCTGGTCCTTGATGCGGTTGGTGAACATGGCGGCGAGCGCGCGGTCGAGCTGGTCCTGCACGCCCTTGTCGGTAAACTGGATGCGCGCGGCGTCCTCGAGGATGCCGCTCTTGACCCCGTCTGACGTCAGCACACTGAGGCGGTGGCGGGTAATGGTCGTGTCATTTTTCGTCTGCTCGGTTTCCTCGACCACATTCATGAGCTTGCCGGTCATGGCGTCCGGCCCGCTGACCTGCACGGCGGCGCCGCGCAGTGTGTTCAACAGCTGAACGAAATTGGCGAGGTCATCCTGTGTGAAAGGCAGATCACGGAAGGTCTGTGAGAGCGGCTCACGGCCGGGCAGGGACACGCCGCCGATCTGGCCCTTGGCGTCGAGCACCACGAGGCTCTTGAGCATGTCGTCGACCCGGTCAAGGCGGACCGGAAGCTCGATAGTTGTATTACCGCTAACTTGTCCTTCATGTTCATAGAGCGCGAGGCCGCTGGCGGTGACGACGACGCGCTTGAGCGGCAGCGTGTCGGCGAAGGCGGCGAAAGAAAGGGAAACAAGAGCGGTCGAGAGCAGGGCAACGCGGAACGAGCGGGTCATGGAGCCTCCTTGATGCTGGCGGAAAGGGTAGCGCAAAAAGGAGGTTAAGGCGATAGCACGCCGCGTCATAAGTGAATTATAGAAATGCTTATCAGCGCCTTTTCGCGGCGGTTTTGGGCTTCGATGCCTTGTCGATCAGATTGCCCGCGATCTTGAGCACAGCAAACGGCACGGCGAGGCCAAGCAGGACGAACAGCGCAAAGCTGCGGCCGGCCTTCTCGATCTCGGGGCCGGATTGCATGTAGTCGCGCTTCTCATAGCTGGTGGCGACGCCGTTGTTGATATCGTTGATCTTTTGGTAGTAGGAGCTGTAGGTGTCGATGGCCTGCGAGACGCGGAACTGGTGCCCCATCGCCCCGATCCAGACGAGGGAGCAGATGCACCAGATGACCAGAAGAATTTTTTTTGTCGTTTCCATGGCGTACACGCGGGCAGAATATTATCCCGCATATTCATTATAGCCTATCGCGCCGGGTTTGGAAATGTCAGGGAAGCTTGAGTGTGAGCGGCGTCACGGTTCCCTTCCATGAGGACCCATCCTTTAACAGGGCCAATTTCACAATCCGGTTATGGTTCGTATCGGCAACATAAATCGTGCCGCCAACGTCCAGGATGTCACCCGGTTCGAACAGGCTATCTTTGGGCAGGGCCACCGTCGTCAGCTGACCGACATCGCGGTTATAGATGCGGATCGCGTTGTTGTAGGTGTCGGCGATCAGGATTTTGTCCGGCTCCGCGTACAGGCCCTGCGCGTGCTGTAGCATGGCTTTTGGATAGGTGCCGTCGACCTGCCCGAAATCGAACAGGCCGGTGCCGATCAAGGTCTGCACTTTGCGATCTTTCAGCTGGCGGAGGGACGACGACTCCGCATCGGCAAAGAACAGCGTGTCGCCGTCGCGCGACAGCGCGCTGGGCTGGGCGAGGTCGGCGTCGATGGCCGGGCCGTCGTTCAGCCCCTCCTTGCCGCTGCCCACGGCGCTTGCGACCGTGCCGCCCTTGGGATCGTAGGTCCATATCTGATGCATACCCGCCATCGCAACGGCCAGCTTGCCATCCGCGAGCGGCTCGACATCCCAAGGTGAGGCCAGTGCGGTTGTCTTGCCCTCAGCGCCGCGGACGTCGTATTCCTCGCCGCGCTGGCCGGTGCCGGCAACAGTCTCGACGCTTTGCTTTTGCAGGTTGACCGCGCGCAGGGCGTGATTGCCGGTATCCGCCACATAAAGAACGCCATCCATGACCGCGAGGCCGCGCGGATGGTCGAACTGGGCCGTTTTGAAATCGCCGTCCTTCAGGCCCCGCGTGCCGGAGCCGATGACATCATGGACCTTGCCGCCATCGTCGAAGCTGAGGATGCGGTTGTGACCGGAGTCGGCGACAAACAGACGTAGCACCGCGGTCTTGCCCGATATCGGCATCGCCGCGAGACGCGCGGGAAACGACAGCACGCCGGTATCCTTCTCCTTCATCAAGGGCACCGAGGCCGGCTTGGCCGCTTTGTCCTTGAGGGAGGTAAAGAGCATGAGGGAGTGGGAAATCTGGTTGGCGATTTCCTGCCGGTGACCTTCGCCCGAATAGGTGTGAATGACGTTGCCCTTGGCGTCCATCAGGATCAGCGTCGGCCAGGCCTGAACGCCGAAGGCTTGCCAGATGGCGAAGTCGGAATCGTTGATGACCGGGTGCTTCAGGCCGAAGCGCTTGGCGGCCGCGAGAATGCGCTCGTTGCCGCCCTCAGCCGCAAATTTGGCAGAGTGCACGCCGATGATCAGCAGCTTGTCG
>DATJGZ010000178.1:0-9342 GCA_035494535.1 Patescibacteria group bacterium
TACAAGCCCAAGGGCGGCAAGGAAGGATCGGCGCAGCTCGCGGAATACAAGGCGTTCGTGGCCGGCCTGCGCCGCCAGCTCGACCCCGTGCGCGAGCCGGCGCTGGCCAGCAAGGCGCGCTACGACCATCCGTGGATGGGCCCGTTCTCGGCGCTGCAATGGCAGTGGCTGCTCGGCGCGCACACCCTCGTCCACTACCGCCAGATCAGGGAGATTGTGAAGGGCCTCTAGCGTCGTGCGGCTTTGCGGTGCATAAGGCTGTAGAGATAGCCGTCGCGGAGGCTGCGCGTGGTGATGATCAGCTTCGAGGAATCCAGCCGCTTCATGGCCTGCGCGAGCAACAGGCAGGCATCGGGCAGCGCGCGGGCGCGGCCGATCTCGATATTGTACTCGCGCATGATCTCCTCGGCGCGCAGCTTGAGCATCTCTTTCCGCAGCTTCAGGAGCTGCGAGCGGGTCATGCTGTAGCCCTTGATCTTGTCGCCGTCTTTCTTGAGCTGCGAATGCACGACCGCGATGGCGCGGCAGGTGCCGCCCGCGGCGTAGAGCGGCTTGTCCTCGCCCATCTCGTCCGGCACGACCTCGAGATACTCGTCGATCATGCGCGCGACGCCGCGGCCGAAACCGGCCATGCGCAGCACGCCTAAGGGCAGCGACATGGTTTCATGCACGCGGCCGCGATTGACGCGCGCAAGCTCGAGCGAGCCACCGCCGAGATCCGCCACCACGCCGTCGGCCTTGGGGTTGCAGCTGAGCACCGCGAGCGCAGAGTAATACGCTTCCTGATTGCCGCTGATGATGCGGATCGGCGTGTTGATCTTCTTGCGCAGCGACTTGACGAAGGCGCGCCCATCCTTCGCATCGCGGATCGCGGCGGTGGCGATGGCGTGGACCGTCGGCGCGCCCATCGCCCGCGCGAGCTCGACGAATCCCGCGATGGCGTGACGCGCTTTCTTTTTCCCTTCCGGGTTCAACCGCCCCGTCTTCACCAGATCGCGGCCGAGCATGCAGCCGACCTTTTCGTTGAAATAGGCCTTGCCGGGGTTGCGGCGGTCATAGACGACGAGGCGCACGGAGTTGGAGCCGATATCCAGAATCGCAACCGGCCACCGCAAGGGGTTCGCTGTTTTTCGTCTTTTCTTGGCTGGCAGAGGAGGATACTCCGGGAGTTGGTACGCTTCTCGCATTATGAATCAAACCGGCGCGCGGGAAAAGAGACCGGCCAAATAACCCACAGCTACTTTTTGCGGCGGCGGTCCAGCTCGAGCGCCGGAGGCATGGGAGCGGCAGAAAGATCCTTGCCGCGGCCGGACAGGCTGGAATTCTTCATGAAATACCCGTGCGCCGAGAAAGCGTCGTCCCCCGCTGGCACGCGGCTGTAGGCGCCGTCGGCCTGCAGCAGCCAGCTCTGCGCCTGGTCTTTCAAATTCGCCACCATGATCTGGTCGAGCACCTGCCGGTGGACGGTCGGGTTCGTGATCTCGACCATCGTCTCGATCCGGTGGTCAAGGTTGCGCGGCATGATGTCGCCCGAGGCGATGAACACGCGGCCCTTCGGCGACGGCATGTCCTGCCCGTTGGCGAAGCAATAGATGCGCGCGTGCTCGAGATAGCGGCCGACGACGCTCCAGACGCGGATTTTCTCGGACAGGCCGGGGATGCCGGGGCGCAGCGTGCAGATGCCGCGGATGACGAGGTCGATGTCCACGCCCGCGCGCGAGGCCTTGTATAGATGGTCGATGATCTCGGGGTCGGCGAGCGAGTTGCACTTCAGCCAGATCTGCGCCGGCTGGCCCGCCTTCGCGGCCTCGATCTCGGCGTTGATCAGGGATTTGAGCGTCTGGCGCATGGTCAGCGGCGCGATAGCGAGGCGCTGGAATTCCTTGGGCGCCGCGCGCGTGGTCATGTAGTTGAACAGCGCCATCGCGTCCTCGCACAGGGTGCGGTCGCAGGTGAAGAACGACAGGTCGGCATAGACCTTGGCCGTGTCGGGGTGGTAGTTGCCGGTGCCGAAATGCGCGTAGGAGACCATGCGCTTGCCCTCGCGCCGCGTCACCAGCGTGACCTTGGCGTGGGTCTTGAGCTTGCGGAAGCCGTAGACCACCTGCACGCCGGCCTTCTCCATGTCGCGCGCCCAGCGCAGATTGGCCTCCTCATCAAACCGCGCCTTGAGCTCGACCACGGCGGTGACCGACTTGCCGTTCTCCGCCGCCTCGATCAGCGCGCGAATGACGGGCGACTTGTGGCTGGTGCGGTAGATGGTCTGCTTGATGGCAATGACTTCAGGGTCGCGCGCCGCCTGGTTGACGAAGTCGACGACGATATCGAAGCTCTCATACGGGTGGTGAACGACGATGTCCTTGTTCTTGATGGCCGCGAAGCAGTCGCCGTCGAAATCGCGAATGCGCTGCGGGTGGCGCGGGTTGTAGGGCTTGAACAGCAGCTCGGGCCGGTCGTGGGTGATGAGGTCCTTGAGGTCGGCCATGCCGATCAGGTCGCCGAAATAGAGCACGTCGTAATCGTGGACCTGAAGATTGCGTTTCAGGAAATCGAGCAGCGGCGGGCTGATCGTGTCGTTGACCGTCAGGCGGATGACATTGCCGCGGCGGCGGCGCTTGATCGCCGTCTCGACATTGGCCATCAGGTCCTCGGCGTCCTCGTCGACTTCCAATTCGGAGTCGCGCAGGACGCGGAAGGCGGCGCAGTCGAGCAGCTTGAGCGGATCGGGGAACAGGCGGCCGATATTCATGACGACAAGGTCCTCGAGCAGCACGTAGCGCGGCTTGCCGCCGGGAATTTTTATGAAACGCGGGAGCTTGGACGGCAGCACGGTCAAGGCCTCGACCTGCGTCTTGCCGCCGGGCACGCCGAAGCGGAAGGCGAGCGCCACGCCCTTGTTCGGGATGAAGGGGAACGGGATGGCGCGGTCGACGGTGACGGGCGTGAGCGCCGGGAAAATCTCGGCCATGAAAATCTGGGTGAGCTTCTCGGCTTCGGCTTCCGAAATGCCGCCGGGGCGGACGATGGCGACGCCCTCGGTCTCCAGATCCTGCCGGATGCGGTCCCATGTCTCGCGCAAATCGTCGGCGAAGTCGGCGGTCTCGAGCCCGATGGCCTCGAGCTGCTGCTGCGGCGTCAGGCCGTCGGGGCCTGGCTCGACCGCGCCGCGCTTGATCTTGTGCTTGAGGCCCGCGACGCGGACCATGAAGAACTCTTCCTGGTTGTTCGCGGCGATGGACAGGAAGCGCAGCCGCTCGAACAGCGGGTGGCGCGTGTTGCGCGCTTCTTCGAGCACGCGGCGGTTGAAGGCGAGCCACGACAATTCGCGGTTGAAGAAGCGCTGCGGCTGGCCGAGCAGCGCGCGGCCGTCGAGCGCAGGCGCCTCCGCGGGCGGCGGCGGGATCGGGTAATCCTGCTCCGCGCCCCTCGGGGGTGCGTTTCCGGTCGATTCTATATTTTCGGCGTTCATGGCGGCGGGATTATAGCATTTGGGCCATGGGATTGGGAATCGGACGTAATGCCTTGTCCGATAATAGTTTTTTGGTGTCTATCAGTTCGTTTGCTGGATTTTGTTAGCACCACGGTTTGTTCAGTCTGTTCGTCATATTTTTTGAAAAGTTTTCACCTAAAGAACGCGAAAACCGCAGAAAGAATTCCGTCATTCCGGCTTTCGCCGGAATGACAGTAGGGCGTAAAATTCTGTTCAGTCCGTTCGTCATTTTCGCGCACGCTGGATAAGTCTTCCATTTGAAATCGAATACACTTCGCGATACCCGCATTTATTTATCGTCATCCCGGCGCAAGCCGGGATCTTTCCGATTTGCGCGACTGTCCGGAAGACCCCGGCTTTCGCCGGGGTGACGGACGCTAGTTTTGCTGCTACACTTCCTTTTCCCATTCCGTCCGCGGACTCCTTCACCGCATTATCTTTCCGCCCTTGCCAAACAACGCGCCCGCGCGCATCCTTGGTCTACAGGACCCGCGGTTACTATATCATAAATGTGACTAAATTCCTATTTATTTTTTATACATGGCAGATGATATAGACTTAAAGTGATAAAAGATTCAGGAATGTGGTGAGATGGCGATGCGCGTCATAATATTTCTACTGTTTTATATGATTTTAGTTTCTAGCAGTCATCAGACAGCTGCTAGTTCGAACATTGACCCAGATTTTTCGCTCATTAATAACCCTTATCGTCAACAATCGATGGACGCTGAAAGAGAGTTTTTGCGTACGCTAACCCCAGAGCAAAAATCAGCCTTCATGCAACTCGACGACAATAGCCGGGGAATGTCATCAATTCGCATGGCGCAAGATTCTAGAAGCAAGCTTCACGCTATTTGTACTCAAAAGGAACTAGATTTAGCTCAACAGCCGAAGTTTGATCACATGCAACAGATAGTTGAGAAAGCGCTTGTTGATCAGCAAAGATTAATGGACGCTTCGATAAATAGTGGCGTTGCGGGAGATCCAGCTAAAGTCAAAACAATTATAGAATTATTACGGAAGGCTGACAGATATAAGATTTCAAAAGCGCAAGAGCCGCCGCCGCCAGAGGACTACTACGATGATTGCCTACGATTGCAAGACGACGAGGAACATGCAGATAAGATAGTGAAAATGCTGAATGCCCAGAAGTGGCCGCAATAACGAGTGAAAACCTCGCGCAAGCAATTACTGGCAATTACACTCGTAGCGCTTCTCAGCATCGCTGCGATTTCCGCATCCTCAAACGCCGCCGACAATCTACACGCCACCAAAATCGTCATCGAGAAATCGCAGCACAAAATGCTTCTCATGGACGGGAAGACGGTGCTGAGAACCTACACCGTCGCGCTCGGGCGCGGAGGCGCGGGGCCGAAGGTGCGGGAGGGCGATGAGAAAACGCCCGAAGGCCTCTACCGCATCTCCGGCCGCAAGCGCGAGAGCGGATACCACTACGCGCTGATCATCAGCTACCCGGCGGCGAAGGACATCGCGGCGGCGAGGAAGCTCGGCGTCAAGCCCGGCGGCGACATCATGATTCACGGCATCCGCAACGGGCTCGGCTGGCTGGGCGGCGCCCACCGGATGCTGGACTGGACGGCGGGCTGCATCGCCGTCACCGACAGCGAGATCGACGAGATCGCGCGCGCCGTCCCCGACGGCACGCCGGTCGAGATCAGGCCGTGAGCCCCATATTGTCATTCTGAGGCCGAAGGCCGAAGAATCTCTCTTTTAGGGAATGAGATCCTTCGCTTCGCTCAGGATGACGATGAAGGGACTTCACGGAACAAATTCCCGCCGTAACCGTTCAATAACAACGCGTTAGGCGGCGGCAGTCGCCAAAAACAGGGCGGCCGTGCTAAGGTCGACCTCAAATTCGGACTTATAAAATGAACAGGCCGGCGACCCTTCCTCATACGAATGAGGATCATGACCAGAATTACTACGAGGCGACCGCGGGCTTCCCGCTGCGCCTGCCCGCGCTCCGCGGTGAGACGGAGACGGATGTCTGCATCGTCGGCGCGGGTTTCACCGGCCTTTCCACCGCGCATTTTCTCAAAGAATCCGGCGTCCGCGTCGTCGTGCTGGAACAGCGCGCGGTCGGCGGGGGCGCCAGCGGCCGGAACGGCGGGCAGGTCCTGCCCGGTTTTTTCGCGGACATGCGCGACGTTTTCGCCAGCACGGGGCCCGGGAAGGGCCGGCGCTTGTGGGACCTGTCGGTCGACGGCGTGGGCATCGTCAGGACACTCATTCAGCAATACGGGATCGCCTGCGACTGGCAGGACGGCGGGCTGACGACTGCGGGGACGAAAGCGGAGGAAGCCGACCTTGAGGACCTCGCCGCGTTCCTGCAGGAAAACTGCGGCGCGATGCGCGAATTTTGGGACCGCGCGAAAGTGACCGAAGCCGTCGGCAACCCATCCTATCGCCGCGCGCTTTACGACGCGGGCGCCGGGCATTTCCACACTTTGAAATATGTGCGCGGCCTCGCGCGCGGGCTGACCGGCAACGGCGTCAGGATATTCGAGAACACGCCCGCGCAGGCGATCAGCACCGCGACCGGGAAATATCGCATCACCACGCCGCGCGGCGTGGTCAATGCCACGGCGCTGGTGCTGTGCGGAGACTCCTACCTCGGCACATTGGTGCCGGAGATCCGCCGCAAGTACGTCGTCATCAACAATTCCATTCTGGCGACGGAGCCGCTGCGCAACCCCGATGCGGTGCTGAGCTGCCGCGCGGCGGTGTCGGAGAATTCATCGTCGCTGCATTTCTACCGCAAGACGGCGGACGGGCGGCTTTTGTTTGGCGGTGGCGACACGGTCATTCCCGGACCCACCAATCAGGCAACGCAGGCGAAAATTCTTGCCACGCTGCGCCGGAACATGGTGAAGCTGTTTCCCGCATTGAAAGGAACCGCCGTCGCGCATGAGTGGAGCGGCAGCATCGCCGTGACCAGCAGCTTCATGCCGAATGTCGGGCGGCTGCGGTCCGGCATCTATTACGCGAACGGTTTTTCCGGCCACGGCGTCAATCTCACGCATGTCAGCGGAAAATTACTGGCGGACGCGATCACAAAGGATGACAAGACCTACCGCCTGTTCGGCGCGGTCAAGAACATGTCGTTTCCGGGATCGGGCCGGCTGGACTATCCGCTGACGGTGCTCGGCATGTGGCGCTATCGCCTGACCCGCGCGCGGGCAAATTGAACGTCATATCAGCCGGTTGTCACAGGTTTCTTGACATAACGCGCGTGTATATTTAGGGTCGTGCTGAAATCTTCAGGAGGAAACGATGGTTCAACCGCCCTATGCATGGCCGCACGATGCGCACTCGGAAAAGATCGCCGGAATCGTGGCCGAGATTCTTATCCAGTCCTTTAACCAGAGCAGCACGCGAATAAAAGACAGCGAAGCCGTTTTATCCGCCGCCCGCCATATCGCGCAGTCGCACCGCTTCAGCGTGGAAGTGAATGAGGAACCGGTGAATCCGCTTTTCGAACCCCTGCCCGTCGGCAGGCACGGCCCGCCTTATGCCTGGCCCTCGCCTTCGGCCGGGACCGAGAATAACGCCGCCGTCATTTATCAGGTGATGCGCGATTCATTCCGGCAGAGCAGCACCAAAATCAGGAACGACGACGCTATCCTGTCCGCGGCACGGCATGTCGCGCAGTCCCACAAGCTGAAAATAGAACTCGCGCTGAAGTGATTTACGGCGCGGACGGTTTACCGGCCTCGGCGCGGGCCTTGTTGTCATGATGGCGAATGGCCAGCATTGCAATCGCCGATCCCACTACGGGCGCCGTCAGTCCGACCACCATCTGGTTGATCGGGTTGCTGATCCATTCGGCCGCGGCGTTGAACATCTGCACGATATCCATGGTTCTCCCGTTTTTTAAAACGCTACCATAACGCCAAACTGGCTGTCTAATTTCAGGCCCACCCCAAGAAAAACCCTATTAGCACAATGGTTTATATGTTTCAGGAACTTTTCGGCTTTGTGTTCGTTAGGTATCCAGCGTTCAGGAATTGACACAAGTTATTTACGCACAGGGATTAACAACCGCTTTTTCAAGGTCATTATTTTAGCCGCCCGGCAGCCCGCCCTTCATGCTCGATTCCATCTTCATATCCGGTCCCCTGCCCTCGGCGGTTGAACGCGGCGTCTATCAGCTTCCGCTCGTGGCGCTCTCATACATCGTCGCCAGCTTCGCATCGTTCGCCGCACTGTCGCTGGCACAGCAGGTAACCACCGCAAAAACCCGGCGCGAAAAGCGCCTGCTGCAATCGGGCGGCGCATTCGCAATGGGCGCGGGCATCTGGTCGATGCATTTCATCGGCATGCTGTCCTACAAGATGGACATGGTGGTCCAGTACGACCCGTGGCTGACGCTGCTGTCGATGCTGTTCGCCATCGCGGCCTCATACGTCGCGCTGAAGATCGTCGCGCGCCGGGCCCTTTCATACCGCCAGCTGGCCATCGGCGCGGTGCTGATGGGCATCGGCATTTGCGGCATGCATTATACCGGCATGGCGGCGATGAAGATGGATGCGTATCTGCGCTATATCCCATTCATTTTCCTGCTCTCGGTGGCCATTGCCATCAGCGCGTCGGCGGCGGCGCTGTGGATCGCCTTCACGCTGGCGCGCCATGCGAGCCTCTACCGCTACTTCTTTCAGGTCGGCGCCGCGCTGGTGATGGGCGCCGCCATCTGCGGCATGCATTACACCGGCATGGCGGCGGCTGTATTCGTGCCCTTCCTGCGATGCCGCTACGACCCTTTCCAGGACTTTCACGCGCTGGCTATCGCCATCGCCATCATCACGGGCATCGTCCTGCTGCTGGCGCTCGGCGTCGGCTTCTACCGGCAGGCGCAGACCGAAGCCCGGCTGATGAACAGCGAGAACCGGCTGCGCCTGATGCTGGACGGCGCGCTTGACGCGATCGTCGGCATGGACCAGACCGGAATCATCACCGAATGGAACCGGCGCGCCGAAATCCTGTTCGGCTGGCCGGCTGCGGAGGCGGCCGGAAAGAAACTGTCAGAGCTGATCATTCCACCGGAATTCCGCGCCCGCCACGAGGAAGGCATGCGGCGGTTCCTCGCCGACGGCACCGGGCCCATCCTGAACCGGCAGATCGAGGTCGAGGCCCTCGACCGCAACGGGCGACTCATTCCGGTCGAACTGGCCGTCGCCTATCAGAAACTATACGACGGGTCGTATCATTTCACCGCCTTCGTCCGCGATATTACCGAGCGCCGACGGGCGGAGGAGGACCGGCGGCGCTACACAAAAAGCCTAGAGGACAGCAACCGCGAGCTCGACGACTTCGCATATATCGCCTCGCACGATCTAAAAGAACCGCTGCGCGGCATGCACAATTTCGCCAAGTTCATGCTGCAGGACTATTCCTCGAAACTGGACGCCGACGGCGTCAACATGCTCAACACCATCGCCCGGCTTTCACGGCGCATGGACGAGATGCTGACCTCGCTGCTGGACTATTCGCGCGTCGGCAGGACCGAGACGTCAGTGCGGGAAACCGACCTCAATCAGCTCGCGCATGATGCGCTGGCCTTCCACGCCATAAAAATCAAGGAAACCGGAACCATCGTCGAAATTCCTCAACCGCTGCCCGTCATCGTTTGCGACCATGTGCGGATTACCGAGGTCTATAACAACCTGATCGGCAACGCGCTCAAGTACAGCGACGGCGGCGAGAGAAAGATCGAGTTGGGGTGGACCCGCTCGCACCCCGACCGGCCCGGCGAAGCTGTATTTTATGTGCGTGATAATGGCATCGGCATCGACAAGAAGAACCTCGACGGCGTATTCAAGATTTTCCGCAGG
>DATJGZ010000179.1:0-9786 GCA_035494535.1 Patescibacteria group bacterium
GAAGGCCTGATAAAGCGTGCCGGCCGGGCGCCCGCCGGTCAGCAGTTCGTCATAAGAAAGCTTGATGATCTGGATAAGGTCAAGGACGCCCCCACCTTCCATGCTGGAGGCAATGATCATTCCTTTACGCTCTGGCGTTTCAGCCATTTTTTCCGGGTATCCCTGATCGTTTATGAATGCTTTTATAGCAAGACGCTAATATAGAAATCCCAGCTTGTCATGGACTTATGCTTGTGCGGCGCAATGAGAAAAACCCATCCTGAAATCGGATACTTAGCTGGGCACAGACCTGTGGATAAAAGCCGATAAACAACGGGAATACCTGAATCTTATTGTAACATTAACATAGGCGGCATTCTGTCTTCGCCGCGCCTGCCTTTTGACTTTTTTGACTCCACCACTCCATCCGTTCTCACTCTCTGACTCCCGGCTGTTTCGGCCAATGAAATTCAGACTGACTGTTTTTTGTATCGCGGTGTTACTCGCGCTGCCCTTCACGGCATTTGCCGACGAAGTGGCGGCGACGAAGGACGTTGCGCCGGTGGCAGCCGTGCCGCCGCAGACTTCTTCTGCGCCCGACAATGCGACGCCACCCGCGCGCGCGGGTCCGTCGGAAGACACTGCCGCCAAAAATCCGGACGAAGAACTCGAGAGCCTTGTGCTGCAGCTGGTGATCAACAATATCCAGATGGAGGATTTTGTCGACGGCGGGCGCAAGGACGGGCGTTTGTATCTCGCGCTTGGCGAGCTCGCGCAGTTGCTCGATCTCGACATCAAGGTCGACCCGGCGAAGAAAACCGCCGAGGGATGGTTCCTGCACACCGAAAACACGCTCAAACTTTCCGAGACGCACGCGGAAGTTAAGGGCCGCAGCATCGATCTGCCGAAGGACAGCGTGATTTCGACCGGTGATGCGCTGCTCGTCGATGCGAAGCTGCTGTCTGACTGGATGCCGCTCGACTTCAGCTTCGACGACAAGAACATGGTGCTGAGTATCCACTCGCGCGAACCGCTGCCGATGCAGGAAAAGGCCGCGCGCGAGAAACTGCACACGGCGCTGGAGCAGCAGAAGGCGCTGAAGGTTTCCGGACAAGCCGCTTACAAGCAGGTCGAGCTCCCTTACGCCGCTGTCGGCGTTCCCTATGTGGACGTCACCGCGGGTGCGTCGTATGACTCGGCGTCTCACAAGGTGGGCGAAAATTACACTGTGCTGGCCGCAGGCGACTTCGGCTATCTCACCACCCGCCTCTACGCCTCGGGCGATCCCGGCAATCACAAAATGCTGAGCGACCTGCGCGTGAGCGCAGGACGGCAGAGCTACGAAGCCGATCTGCTCGGGCCCCTGAAGGCGACGTACTTCATCGGCGGCGATATTACCTCTGCCAGTCTAGGCCAGGTAGCGTCGAGCAGTCCCGGCCGCGGCTTCCTGATGACCAATCGCGCGCTCAACCGCTCTGATAAGTTCGACGTCACCAACTTCATCGGCGACGCCAAACCGGGCTGGGAGGTCGAGCTGTACCGCAACGGCACGCTGATCGACTTCCAGACGGTCGACGTCACCGGGCGCTACAAATTCATGGACATTCCGATCCTGTTCGGCACCAACAATTTCCGCCTCGCCTTCTACGGCCCGCAGGGACAGGTCGAGGAAGTAACCAAGACCATAAACGCCGCGAGCTCGCTGCTCGAGCCGCACCAGTTCACCTACAATGTCTCGCTCGACCAGAAGGCGCGCAGCCTGTCCGGCATCGCCGACAGCAGCACCGACCCGACGACCATCCGCAGCGTGAACGAAATCGAATACGGCCTGACCAAGTACATCACGGTCGCGGGCGGCGCGGCGCATACGGTTCTGAGCGACGGCAAGCAGCATACCTACGCCACCGCCGACGTCCGGGCATCCGCCTTCGGGGTACTGGGCAGCCTCGATAATGCTTACGATGAGACCAACCGCGGACACAGCACGCAGCTCTCGCTGTTCGGCGACTTCAAGGGCACCGACCTGCACTTCCAGCAGAAGATCGCTCATAATTTCTTCTCCGAGGGAGCGACCGACCTGACCAATCCGATCGAGGCGCAGACGGTGATCGGCGCGAACCGGGAAATCGACTTCCTCTTCTTCAAAGGCCTCAATACCGGCTTGACCGTGACGCGCAACCGCTACCAGTCCGGCCGCGTCGAGAATCTGGCGACCGACCAGGTTTCGTACTCCTTCCGCGGCCTGAGCCTTACCAACACAATTAACTATGACACCGACAATCTGGGCCTCGACAACATCAACGGCACCTTCGCCCTGCGCGGCTTCTACAAGAAAATTCTGCTCGGCGGCCAGCTGACCTATAACGTGCGGCCTTTGACCGAGTTTAACCAGCTCAATCTCACCGCCACATGGCCGTTCCGCGAGAACATGGTCAGCGACACGCAGATCACGCAGGGCTTCACCGGCACGAAGGACACGATCCTGCAGGAAACGCTCACGCTCGACATGAAGAAATACAAGTTGTCCTTCACCGGCCGCGGCGGCACGAACAACGACTTCTTTGCCGGCGTCACCGTCACAACCGGCTTCGGCCCGCTGCCGGGCACGAAGAAATGGCTGTTCTCCAGCCAGGGGCTGACGGGCGCCGGCATCGTCGTCGTACACGCCTTCATGGACAACAACTACAACCAGAAGCGCGACCCCGGCGAGCCCGCGGTCGACGAAGCAACCTTCCGCATCGCGGGGCGCGAGGTGAAGACCGACAAGGACGGGATGGCAATGGTCACCAACCTGCCGACCAACGACATCTCGACCGTCAAGATGGACACGGCGCAGGGCAAAGACCCGTTCATGGCGGGCGCGGCATACGAGTATCACGTCGTGCCGCGTGCGGGCAAACCGGTCGTGCTGGATTATCCGGTTTTCGAGGTCAGCCAGCTCGACGGCACCGTCCATGGTCCCGAAGGGGCCAGTGTCGGCGGGCTCGAGGTCGATCTCGTCAACACCGAAGGGCTCAAGGTCGGCTCGACGCATACGGCGTTCGACGGCTATTACCTGATCCAGAATATCTCGCCGGGCGCCTACAAGCTCGTGATCGCGGCGGACGACCTCGCCCAGCGCAATCTGAAGCAGGCCGAGGTACGCGACCTCGTGGTCGACAAGGCCGATTTCTACACCCGCGATATGGAACTGGTCGCGGCGGATGCGGCGGCGACGGCGGCGCCCGCAACGCCTGATGCTTCCGCGCCCGCGACGCCGTCCACTGCGCCCGCGGTCCCTGCTGCGCCGGCACCGGCCACGCCCGCGCTGAAGCCGGTTGAACCCCTCGTCCCCCCGCCGGCCAAAATGCCGGAGGAGAAGGCGAAATAAGAGGGGATTTCACGCAAAGACCGCGAGGAACGCAAAGAATCCATTTGTCCGTCACCCCGGCGCAAGCCGGGGTCTTACGGACAAGAGCACAGATCGGGAAGATCCCGGCTTGCGCCGGGATGACGAGATTTTTTCTCTGCGTTCTTTGCTTCTTTGCATTGAAAAATATTTCATGAAGCGAGGAAGATCCCTCGCTGCGCTCAGGATGACAATGAAAGATTAACGCCCCAGGGGGAGCTTGGCTTCGGCGAGGAGCTTGCCGCCCTCTTTTTCCTGCGCGTTGTAGGTGATGTCGAGCACGCCGCCATTCAGCGACACGCCCGCAGGCACGTCGAGCGGCACTTCGACAAAACGCTTGGGCGTCGGCCGATAGACCGGCACGCCCGGATATTTCTTGAGCACCGTGGCCGTGCCGCCCGGACCGGTATAGGTCACGGTGATGTCGCCCATGGATGAGCGGTTGCCCTCGCGCGAGAGATTCAGATCGAGCACCGGCTTGCCCTGTGCGTCGTGCGTGAGCTTCGCGTCCTCGATCTTCATGGTGTAGTGCGTCTCGCCGTGGCGGACGATCACGGGAATGACCAGCACGATGTTCGTCTTCACCGCAATCCCTGCCGCGTGTTCCTTGGTCGGCGGCGCGGCGTCGACATTGTCGTTGGCAAGGCGGACCTGCAGGTGGGTGCGGTATTCGCCCGCCGCCATCCCCTCGGGTTTGCGCAGCAGCAGGCGCACGGCCTGGGTTTCGCCCGGCTTGAGGCTGAAGCTGCGCGGCGCCATATGGAGGTAGGCTTGGGCGGAGAATTCGTCCTTCTCGCCCGCGTCCAGCGGAACGACAAGGCCCTTGTCCGTCATTTTCATGTCGACGAGGTCGGTGGTGAAGTTGCCGGTGGCCTGCCCGGTATTCTTGACCTCGACAGTGCCGTAGCGGTCCGTGGGCTCCATGACGATGCGGGTGGGGATCAGCGTGATCTCCGCCGATCCGGCGGCGCGGGAAGTCGCGGGCCATAGCGCCACCAGCGCAACAACAAGCCATGCGAATTTCTTCATATTCTAAATCCCTTTCGAGCCCCAATTCTATTTTATTGCAGAATCAGTCTTCTATCAATCCAGATTAAAGTAAACATGAGGGTGGTTAAAATTTCCTTTCGCAAAAGCCCTCCTCCTGAGGGAGGGCTTTAGGACAAATAAAAAAGCCGACACTTTTTATTGTGCCAGCTGATTATGTCTTTCGGAGGGCTTTTTATTGATAAACGACGGTCACATCGACCGAGGATTTGCCCGCATCGGCTGTCTGGAACGAGCCGTCAGGGTTGCGGCCCGCCGACGGCTTGCCGTTCACCAGCACGTTCATGGCGATATAGACGGTGCTGATGCCGTTCTTTTTGCCCGATGGCGTCATCAGGGCGTCGCACTTGCCGTCGAGGTCGTTGGGGCCCGAGCACATGACCCGCAGCGGCTCCAGCCCCGGATTAAAGCGCAGATTGCCGGTCAGGAAATTGATCAGCTGTGCGCCGGAGTCCATGATGCTCACCGCGCCCAGCTGGCCCTGCGAGCCCGTCAGCAGATCGCCGTTCTGGACCCAGGTGAAGCCGTAGGAGTCCATGAAGACGGTGGAGTTCGCGAGCAGGCCGGGCGTGGGCAGCGTGATGCCGTTATGGCCGTTAACGCCGCCGGGGGAGACGAACTTGATGGTAGCGGTCACGACCTGCGAGGCCGCGTCCGTGCGGTGCGCCGCCCCTGAAAGCCCGAGAATGAGGGCGGCGGCACCGAAGACAACCATGCCATGCTTGCGCAGGTTCATTGACTACTCCCGTTGAACTCCCCTGCCCGGGCGGGCCGGGGGCATTCCCATGAAAGCCGATCAGCTAACGGCTTACTGGTAGACGACGTGCAGAGTCATTGCCGGCTGTTCGGTCACCCCGTCGGTCCCACCAGTCGTAACAATCTGTAGACCGACCTTAAGAGTTGCCGAGGCAGCTGGTGTAGCGATCGTTACTTGGTTGCCCACACCGTCGCAGGTTACCGAAGATCCGGCCGCATATTTACAAGTCGCTGCTTGAGCAGTTGATGAACCATCTGTTGTGTAACCATCGGCATATATCCCAATGGCTTGGTTGGTTGACGCAACAACCGTATAATCGCCAGCGGCGGTCGTTCCACCTTCGAGGTGCGCGCCCGCCGCCGTATCAGTAACAACTCCAGCGGTGCTGAGTGTAAACGTGTCGCCCACGCCCGAGGACACATTGCCGAAATTCGGCGCCGTGTTCTGCGTGATCGTGATGTGCGTCAGGAAGCGGATGCTCGACGTCACCGTCGCGGTCGCCGCATACACGGTCGTCGCGCCGACGAGCAGCGACGCCGCCGTCAGTAAGGCTACTCTGACTGATTTGGGGGCTTTCATGGGTATTACCTTTCTCTATACAAATACGCGTTCGGGTTTTCAGTTATAAGTTACAGTCAGTGTGAACTGAGGAGAGTCGGTCGATCCGTCGGCACCGCCGGTCGTAACGACCTTAAGGCCGAGCTTCACATGCTTGCCGGCCGCGCCGGGAGCGGCGACGCTGATGCCCGCGTCACAGGCCTGCGACCCGGTGCTGTTATAGTCGCAAGTCGCAAGCGACGGGGTGGACGTTCCACCGTTGGCGCTGTAGCCGCTGGTTTTAATGGTGATAGTCTGGGTGGCCGAGCCACTAATTAGATAGTCGCCGGCCGCGACGGGGCCGCCCTCGGTCACGCCGACGCCACTCGGCGTCACGACGCCGGCGGTGCTAAGTGTGTAAGTGCCGGCCGTGGCGGCCTGCACATAACCGAAATTCATCGCTGTAACCTGGCTGATGGTCAGATCGCTGACGAATTTGATTGTCGCGGTGACGGTCGTGGTGGCCGCATAAACCGCACCGACCCCGAACAGGGTGAACGCAGTGGCGACAAGGGCAATCTTCCCGATTTCAGTGGCTTTCATAGCCAGCAACCTTTCGCTGTTTTTGTAATCCATGGCAGGGCGAGGGATGTAGAAACACCACGGTTACAATTATAGTATAACGTTACAATGGGTAACAAAAGCTTAAAATTTTAGGCGTTTTCGAGATTAAGAAAGTTAAAATCCGCCTCAAGTTCTGATCGAAACTGCCTAAAATTTGAGAGGCCTTTATTCTACATTTAGAACAGTACCTTATGCCAAATACCCTCTCTTCTTATATTAGCACGTTACACTAATGAAACGCAAAGTCCCTTACTTAGGTAAAATATTTCTGTGATGTTTCAAGAGGCTTACGAAAAACTGAAAGCGGAGTGTGAGCTGGATTACGAATCAAAAACGGGGACGTCAGGGATATACGACCTGAAGATTTATTGAGGGGGTTGCGGTTACGCCATCCGTCTGCGTTCCGTCCGCGTGGACCGTGGCGCCGACGTAAAGAATAGTGCCCGCACCCGGCGCGGAAACACTGCTGAATGGGAAGCTTTGCTCCGTCCCGCTGGCGCCCCACTTTCCCTTCTGAGCCGTGACCGAAACGCCGTTGCTCGAAGTCGTGCCAGTAACGGAAATAGTAATGGTCTGGGTGGTCGAGCCGGAGATTGTCACTTGCCCTGCGTTTGGGGTTGGCCCAGGCTCCAGCAGCGCACCGCCAGTATGAGTCAGGGTTCCAGCAGTATTAATCGTGAAATCGTCAACAACACCCGCCTGCACATAGCCGTAATTGATCCCGACAGGCGACGAGAAACCAATCTGGGAGTCAAACGCGATGCTGGCGGTCTGGTTCGTCGCACCGCTCGTTATGGTGGTACTGCCACTGACATTCGTGATGGTAATTGTGTAGGCGGGCGTGTACGAACCGGTCGGCATGCCTGCACCGCCATAGGTAGCTGTCGCCCCAATATTGAGCGTCCCATCGGCGGTCGTCACCGAAAAGGGAAATGTGGTATGCGACACACCGGCCCATAGCGCGGTGATACTGCCCATGGAACAGCTAGTGCCGCAACCGCCCATGGCGGATACATCTATCGTCATTGTGTTGCTACAACTCCCGTGCGTCGTCTCATTGACGGTGTAATTGCCGGGGGTGATTGTCCCGAAGAGCTGCGTACCGGTCGAGCCGGTAGTCGCCCCACCAGTCGTAACGACCGCTTTGGTATTTGAGGTCGTGGTTTGCGCCCACGTACCGAATGCCAGCGGCGTGACTTGGGTAATGACGATAGAGCCACTGCAGCCTGCAAGGGCAAACCTGCCCGGCAGCAGGGCCAGTAGGGCTAAAACGGCAGCAGTCAGAAGCCGTACACGCTTCATGGGTCCCCTGAAATCCGTCAATTCCATTGTTACATCCATTGTATGAGAAAAATGGATGTTAAGCATTAACAAAGAGGCAAAAAGTTACACAAACGTTACAGAAACCTTAGCCATAACAATATGGTGCTGGGAGTAAAAAAAAGCCCGCGTGGACAGCAAGCCACGCGGGCTTAGGTCCGGACGTTCCCGCTTTCTTACTTGGGAGCAGATGCGGAACCGGCCCGGCATTCAATGCAACGGCGCTCAGGAAGATATCGGTGATCTTGATGAACAGCCGCTTGGGGCGCCATAAGCGCCTTCGGCTGTTTTTGCAGGTTGCGCGCGGGACCGGCTCGCGAAACAGATGAAAATCGAGCCGCCGCAATATGCGCATTGCGTGCACTGTGGTTAGCAGGGCGCCTGAATATATGTCAATATTTATTTTGTGTAATCACGCCCGCCGTTCTTGCCAACCGCGCCGCTATCCGGTAACACTCTGGCCTTCCGGGGAAAAATGAACGCAGTCCTTTTTTCAGTCGCGGCCTTCTTCTCGACGCTCGGCGGCGGCCTGTTCGCGCTGCGGTTCAGCGACCGCCTGCATTTCCTACTCAGCTTCACGGCCGGCGTGCTGCTCGGCGTGGTCAGCTTCGATATCCTGCCCGAGATTTTCAAGCTGACCGCCACGCATGCGCTCGACCCTTCCGCCGCCATGATCGCGCTGGTCGGCGGATTCCTGTTCTTCCACGCGGTCGAGAAGTTCGTGCTCATGCACCCCGCGCACGAGGAAGATTACGCCACCCATCGCCACCCCGACGTGGGCGTTGCATCGGCCCTCGCTCTTTCGGGCCACAGCTTCATGGACGGCGTGGGCATCGGCCTTGCGTTCCAGATTTCGCCCGCCGTCGGCATCGCCGTGGCGATTGCTGTCGTCGCGCATGATTTCTGCGACGGGCTCAATACGGTCGGCCTGATGCTGGCGCATCACAATACGAGGAAGCGGGCCTCCGCCCTGCTGCTGCTGGATGCCGCCGCGCCGCTGCTGGGTGCAGCCTCGACACTGGTATTTCGCGTCCCGCCCGCGCTCATGACCCAATATCTCGGCTTCTTTGCGGGTTTTCTTCTTTATATAGCCGCAGCCGACATCCTGCCCGAGGCGCATTCGCGCGGCACGCCGGGCTCGTCCATGCGCCTGATCGCGCTCACCGTGCTCGGCGCGGCGGCCATGTACGGGGTTGCGCGGCTGGCGGGGTAGGCTCGGCTGATAAGGAAAAAAGTGGTGCGGGTAGAGGGACTTGAACCCCCATGTCCTTGCGGACACCTGATTTTGAGTCAGGCGCGTCTACCATTCCACCATACCCGCGTGAAGCGACAGAATACCGCAATGGAAATGCCGGGCAAGCCTGATTTTTAACGTGCGCTACGGGCAGCTGCCGCCCGACGGCGACGCGTAAAGCGCCGAGATTTCGGCGGCCGAGAGCACCCGGTTATAAACGCGCACATCGTCGATGGTGGCGTTGGCGAAGCCGCCATTGCAGCAATCGTCGTAGCCGATGCTGACCCCGGTGCCCGCCGAGGAATATGGTGGCAGGCTCTGCGTTCCGTTCGCAACCGCCGTGCCGTTGACATACAGGGTCTGCGTCAGCGTCGTCGAATCGTAGGTTCCCGCGATGAAGTACCACGTGTTGGCATTTATGGTTCCGCCATAGCAGACATGCGGGAAGCCGCCGCCCGTGTCGTTGTTCCACAAAAACCATTCCACCGTGCCGGGCGCGCAGAATTCGTTGTCGACGCCAAGCCCGTAATTCGACGGCCCGGAGACGCCGCGCGTAACCATCGTATAGTAGTTATTAAGCGGCGGCAGAGACGTGAGATTGATCCATCCTGAGATCGTCCACGAACCCGACAGCTGCAGCGAAGTCGTGTCGGCTGTCTGTACGTAATTCGTCGAGGCTGAGCTCACCTGCAGAGCGCCGTTAATCTTGCCGCCTGTGGGCGCCCAGGTCGGCAGGGTGCAGCAATAATAATAGCCCATCGTCGCGTCGTTGGCGTAGCCCGACGAGTCAGAGGCAATCGTGCCCGAGGATTCATCGAGCTTCCACCAGCCAACAGGATCCGGCACCGTTGCCGTCGCCTGATACAAATTCGAGATTTCCGTCGTCGAAAGGGCGCGGTT
>DATJGZ010000180.1:0-3488 GCA_035494535.1 Patescibacteria group bacterium
CCGCGTTCGTGCATAATGTTCAGGAATTCGGATTTGTACTGAGCCATAGTTATTCCCATACCATGAAAAGCAAAAGTGACCCTTTATACACCGTAATCGGCCTGATGTCAGGCACTTCGCTGGACGGCGTCGACGCCGCCATGATCCGCACGGACGGGGAAGGGCAGGTCGAGCGCATGGGCTTCCTGACCATCCCGTACGAGGACGGCGTGCGCGAGAATATCCGCAAGTGCCTCGGCCGCAAGGAGGATGTCGACGGCTTCGTCGTCCGCACGGCGCTCGAGCTCACCCGGGCGCACGCCACCGCCGTCGACTGGCTGATGTCGCGCATGGACAAGCACCCGCCGGACATTGATCTGATCGGCTTCCACGGGCAGACGATCTTCCACGACCCGGCCAATAAATTCACATGGCAGATCGGCAACGGCTCGACGCTGGCGCGACTGACCGGCATCGATGTCGTGTGTGACTTCCGCTCGGCCGATGTCGCAACGGGCGGGCAGGGTGCGCCGTTCCTCCCCCTCTATCACCGCGCATTGGCGCAGTCGGCCAAACTCGAAGGTCCGATTGCCATTTTAAACATCGGCGGCGTTTCGAACGTCACCTATATCGACGGCGATGCCATCCTCGCCTTCGACACCGGCCCCGGCAACGCGCTGCTGGACGATTGGGTAAAGAAGAAACTCAATCGCGACTACGACGAGAATGGCTTGATTGCGCGGCAGGGCAAGATTCATCAGGAGATGGTCGACAAATGGCTGGCTCATCCCTATTTCGCGAAGAAGCCGCCCAAGTCGCTCGACCGCGATGCGTGGAACGTTGATGCCATCGCGAAATTGTCCGCGCCCGACGGTGCCGCGACACTGGCGGCTTTCACCGTGCAGTCGGTGGTGAAGGCGCTTGACCACCTGCCGATCAAGCCGAAGCGCTGGCTGGTCACGGGTGGTGGGCGACTCAACCCTGTGATGATGGACGGTCTGAAACAGGTACTGGGCGTATCGGTCGGCCCGGTCGATGATCTGGGCTGGAGCGGCGATGCAATGGAGGCCGAGGGTTTCGCCTATCTCGCCGTGCGCTCGCTGCGCGGCTTGCCTTTGAGCCTGCCGACGACGACAGGCGTGCCGAAGCCGATGACTGGCGGGCGTTTATATCGCCATGTAGATCAGGCCGCGGCCTTGAGCGGGCGCGACTGAAGCTTGCGCAGTTCCTTGACCAGCGCTGCAATCTCCAGCGAAGCCGGGCTGACGGAGGAAGTCTCCACCACGCCTTTTCCTTCGGCAATCGAAGCCGCATAAGCCACCCGGTTGCCGAGGTATTGCTTGGCCGCGGGGATGCCGAGGTCGGCGAGCTTGCCGGCGATGTTTTCGGTCAGCAGCGCGCGCGGCGGCACGCGGTTGAAGATGAACATGGCGGCGGCGCGCTCGTTGCGCACAGCCTGCACGGTCGGGCGGCTTGCCCACAAATCGAGCGGTGAGGGCTGTACGGGGATCAATACAAGATCGGCGGCGCGGATGGCGATGCTGTTCTCGCTCTCCGCGTGCGGGGGCGAGTCGATCAGCACGATGTCGCATTCATCCGCCAGCCGGTCGGCCTCTTTCTTGAGGCGCCAGCCCTGAATCTGGCTGTGGATCAGCGTGTTTTCGTCGGCGAGGCTCGCCATGCGCGCAGCGTACCAGAGGCTGAGTGATCCTTGGGGATCGATGTCGATGGTGGCTACGCTCAGTCCCGCCTTGAGATACCCTGTTGCCAGCTGCGCGGTCAGCGTGGTTTTGCCTGCGCCGCCCTTTTGCTGGACAACCGTAATGATCTGGCCCGTCATGGTCCCTCTCCCCCTGATTCGATTTGGATGCTTTATAGTAGACCTGATAAGGTGCGGCGCAATATAAAGCTTTAAAACCCTTAAAAAAGGCATGGGATAAGATGGGCGCGCGCGTAGTGACGGCGCAAAAGGACACGATTGGCGAAGCCGCGACGATACTGAAACGCGGCGGCTTGGTCGCATTTCCGACCGAGACGGTCTATGGCCTTGGCGCCGATGCGCTGAACGGCCGCGCGGTCGCACGTATCTTCGAGGCCAAGGGAAGGCCCGAATTCAACCCGGTGATTGTTCATGTCGTTGATGCGGATGCCGCGGCGGCATTGGTAGAAATGAGCGATGGGGCCAAGGCACTGGCCGCGCATTTCTGGCCGGGGCCGCTGACATTCATCCTGCCGCGTAGAAAAAATTGTCCGGTATCTGAACTGTGCAGCGCGGGTCTGCCGACGCTGGCGGTCCGCGCGCCGGATCATCCGGTGGCGCAAGCATTGCTGAAGGCAGCCGGCGTACCGGTCGCGGCGCCGAGCGCGAATGCCTCAGGCTCATTGAGCCCGACGACGCCGACGCATGTCGCCGAAAGCCTTGGTTACAAGGTCGATCTGATATTGGCGGGCGGCGCCTGCGCGGTCGGGCTGGAATCGACAGTGCTGGACTTGAGCGGCGATGTGCCTGCCGTGGTGCGTCCGGGAGCGATTAGCGCCGAAGACATCACCACTGTGCTCGGACGTGAGGTTGTCTATGACGCGGGCAATCCGGACAAGCCGAAATCGCCGGGTCAGCTGCTGCGTCATTATGCGCCGCGCGCAAAGCTGCGCCTGAATGCGGTCGACCTCGAGCCCGGCGAGGCGCTGCTGGCATTTGGCTCCGACAAGTTCATGGGCATTCGCGGCGGCGGGGCGGCGAAGGATTTGGCCGATGAAAAGCGCAGGAACCTTAGCGAGACCGGCGACCTTGCCGAAGCTGCCGCCAATCTCTTTCGCATGCTGCACGAGCTCGACCGCAACAACGAGCGCATTGCCGTCATGAGCATTCCCGATAACGGGTTGGGCATAGCCATCAACGACCGCATAAAAAAAGCCGCCGCAGGTATTGGCGGCGGCAAGGGCGCTCCTTAAAATCTCAATTCAGCGTCGGGTCGATCGGGCAGTCACATCCGGCTTCAAAGCCTTCCAAGTGGCCCCTGAGTTTTTTCGCCATATGGCGATCCCACATTTCCTCGCACTGAATCTCTTGAAGAATCTGTTTTTCGCTCCGAATCAGCAGCAGGCCGCGCAGCCGCTGGCGGCTGACAACGAACCCGACTGCGCCGTTGAAAGCCAGGACATTATCCGCTTCGTCTTCGGGTTCGCCTTCGCCTTCCGGGATTTCTCCCGGCTGGTTGGTTTCATGAAAAAGCTCACCTAACTGTATTTGCCGGCGCAGCTCGTCTAACTGGCCGATTCCTCTGTTCAACTCGTTACCCTTTTTTTCATCGTAGCTTGTCTTCATAGGGCCAACATAGCCAATCCCATCCCCAAAGTCAAGAAAATACACATTTTTAATATTTAAAATATGCATAAAAAAGAGGGATACTAAGTATTTAAATTTTCATAGTTATATCGGTTTGCGTTCCGGGCAGGGCGAACCGGGGCTTCGGCGTGGGCCAGAATCATAAGATGAACCGGGTCGGCAA
>DATJGZ010000181.1:0-2752 GCA_035494535.1 Patescibacteria group bacterium
AACTATCTTAATTCTCAGGCCGTGCGCCTAGTTTTTTCAGTGACACCCGCTCTTGCAGGTCTGCGCCTGTACGGCCATCTCGAGCAGCGACATGAATTTGCGCGCGCGGTCGCGGCAGCAATCGGCCTCGAGCAGAGCCTGCTTCTCGCCCGGGTCGAACGGGCAGATCATCGACAGGCAGGTGATCAGCCGCCCGTCCGGCGCGCCGTCAATGGCGTCCCAGTCGCAGGACAGGCCGTGCATCTTGAAATAATCGCCCAGCATCTTCTTGAGCGCAGCGCGGTCGATGTCGAGACAGTCGCCCGGTGTGAAATCATTGCCGAAGCGCGACCAGTCGGGCTTCACGCGCCTATAGGGCTTACCCGCCTCCACCTCCGCTCCCACGCGAAAACGGCAGATACCGGTCAGTGTGATTTCAAAGCGCCCGTCCGCGGTTTCCGTGAAGTCGGTGATCTTGCCGGCGCAGCCGGTATCGAACAGCGGGCCGCGCCCGTCATCGGCCGCGCGCGGCTGGATCATGCCGATCAGGCGGTCGGATTTCAGCGCATCCTCGACCATGTTGAGGTAGCGCGGCTCGAAAATATTGAGAGGTAGGTAGCCGCGGGGGAGCAAAAGAACGCCGGCCAGCGGAAAAACCGGCAACTCCCCCGGCATGTCCGCGACGGACTTCATGAAAAAAGGACGGAAGACAATTTGCGCCGCCCGGCCAGCGTTTCAGGATCGGCGGGGCCCATGGCCTCGAAGAAGGTGATAAGCTGTTTGCGCGCCTTTTCCTCCTCCCATGTACGGTTGCGGCGGATGATCTCGACCAGTTCGTCGACAGCTTCCGCCCGCTTGCCCGCGGCGAACAATGTCAGTGCGAGGTCAAAGCGCGCCTGATGATCGGCAGGGTTTTTCTCGAGCGCGGCGCGGAACGCCGATTCATTGCCCTTGGGCGCGGCCATCGCCAGCTCCAGCGCCTTGACCGCGGCGGCAAAATTCGGGTCCTTCGCGATGTCCGGCGGCACGCTAGCGATGAATTGCTGCGCTTCCTGTAGATGGCCGCCCGCGACGAAGGTGCGGGCGAGGCCGGCATAGGCCTGCGCGTTTTTTTCATCCTGTTCGAGGACCGAGGCATAAATATTCTGCGCCGTCGCGATGTCGCTTTTTGCCAGCGCCTCCGCCGCCTGTTTCAGCGCGGCAGGGATGTCGATGGCATCGGGCTTCGCGTTTGCGGCGAGCTTCACGAGCTGATCGATGAAAAGCTTCACTTCGCTTTGGGGCCGCGCGCCGGCGAAGGCGTTGACCGGTTGGCCGTGGAAGAAGGCGTAGACCGTGGGGACCGACTGCACGCGCAGGGCTTGGGCCAGCTGCGGGTTGTCGTCGATATTGACCTTGGCCAGCCTAACCTTGCCGTTCGCGGCCTTGACTGCGGCCTCGAGTATGGGGCCGAGCTGCTTGCAGGGGCCGCACCAGGGCGCCCAGAAATCGACGAGGATGGGTGTATCGAGCGAGGCCTGCAGGACGCGCGCCTCGAAGTCGGCGGTGCCGACATCGAAAATGACATCGTTGGCGGCCGCAGGCTGTTGTGCGGACAACTTCGCATCCCCCTTGTCGGAGCCTTTGCTACGCGCGAACATTTATGGCTCTCTTTCCTCCGGGCTTGCCGGGCTGAGGTCAATAATATGGGGTTTATGGCCGCAGGATTCAATAAACTTGATCAATCCGGCGGGGGTCAGGCCGATGGTCATATGGTTTTCCATCGGGTGATAGTTAACGATTTCGGCGTCCATCATCGCCTTATCGAGGATCGCGGTCACTGAGATATCACGGTCGTTGATAATGGCAAACGGACAGACCGAGCCGGGCCGGACGCCGAGATGCCTCCACAGGCGCTCGGGCGAGCCGAACGAGAGGCGGCCACAGCCCAGCAAAACCTGTAATTTCTTAAGGTCTATGCGGGTGTCGTTGCCGACCGTAATGAGAAACATTTTCTCGGCCTTGTCGCGCACGAAGAGGTTGCGGCAATGCAGGCCGGGGATATGGGCGGTCACGTCTTCGCTCTCGGCCACCGTGAAGACCGGCGCGTGTTCGTAGACCTTGTAAGAAATGCCAAGAGAATCAAGGCGCGCGAACAGCGCCGCCGGGGTTGTCGGCAGCGGCTCGAGGGGTATTGGTTTTTCCTTTTCGGCGCTCATTTTCAGGGCTTCTTCCGCTTTCGGAAATAGCGTTACGGCGCGGTTTTTGCAAGTTTTTTCGGGTTTTTGGCGGCTTTCAGCCACGGTTTTTCACTTGCATTCGGGGTCAAAATCCATATATTTCGGGATTACTTTTGCCCTTTTACGGATCGCGGATGTAGCTCAGGGGTAGAGCACGACCTTGCCAAGGTCGGGGTCGCGGGTTCAAATCCCGTCATCCGCTCCATTTTCGACAGCCACTTGAGGGGCTTTTTTATTTCAGCTTCAGCCGCGCGAACAGCATCGCCGACAGCGGCGTGCCGTAGGCGTCGCGTACATCGCCGGGAAGCGCATAGGCGCTCCCCACACCGCCGAAGCCAAGTTTCAGATGATCGGCGATCGGGATGTCGTAGATATAGCCGAGGCTGAGCTTGCCGACGCTGAAAGTGCGACCAATAAGTGGGCCTGAATCGAACAGCTCGTCCTTCTGCACCCATTCGGCGCGGCCTAGGAATGTATGCGTGTCGTGCAGGGTCAGTTCGGATTCGAGCAGAAACGCGTTCGTCACGTTGCCGGGAACGTCGCTGTTGTTATCG
>DATJGZ010000182.1:0-13604 GCA_035494535.1 Patescibacteria group bacterium
GAAGCGCGTTATGAAGCTCGTTTTCGCGGATGGGCGCCATTACGAGGCCGCGTTGAATGCGCTATTGAAAAAAGAAAGTGTCGACAAAATTCGTATCGACAGTTTTGTGATTATGCTGCTGTACGGCCTGTTCTTCGTCGCGTCCGGATCGTGGACGCTGCCGCTGGTGATCATTCTTGGCCGGGCATTCGCCATATCGCTGATGGACAATGCCTATCATTATGGGACGCCGCTCGATAACTCGGTTCCGGCAAAAGAGTTACGTGCCAATGTAATCTTCGAGCGATTCATCCTCAACTTCAACCATCACCTGACTCACCATAGGAACCCCGCCCTACCGTGGAACCATCTTCCTGCGCAACGGATCAAGAACGGTGGCAACTATTCGGAAGATTTGGCCGATGCCGTGCTGGCGCAATTCAAGGGGCCGATCAAGGTCGAGCAGCGTCGAGCAAATGCTGCGGTTGTCACCGCATAAGATTTTTGCCGGCGAGTTGATTACGTATCTCAGTACGGCATTCCTCATGCATTACTTCAAGAATTACGATGCGGCGGTACTTAAACCATTCGGAATTTATTGTTTGATTGCAGGTGCTGCGACGCTTTTGTTCTTGCGTTTCTGAGCTTGGCGATCGGCAGAAAAAAAGGTCCGGAGACCTTTTCGGATCTCCGGACAAACGGCGGTAATAGAGGGTGTGTGTAATATTTGTATCCCAAGGCCTGTGGGAACGCAAGTAAGTTATAAAGAAAGCACAGTTCTTACAATTATACGTAAAATAATGGCCTGTTTTCGTAATTTTATTAGTTAAGATACTACTTGAGGAAAGCTATTTTTTTGCAATATTAACAGGCATTTCTGAGCTTTCATGGCCCCATTCCGCCCACGATCCATCGTATACAGCGACATCCTTTTTGCCGATGGTATGGAGGGCTAGAGCAAGTACGCAGGCTGTGACGCCACTGCCGCAGCTGGTGATAATGTTCTTGTCATTATCTAATGAATGAAAATAGTTCTCGATCTCTTTGGAGTTTTTGAATTTTCCGGTGTTTGGATCGATGACATCCGAGAACGGTATATTGCGACTCCCCGGAATATGACCCGCGCGTAAGCCGGGGCGGGGCTCAGGCATTTCTCCTCTGAATCGGCCCGCGCTGCGCGCGTCAAGAATTACGCAATTTCCATCCTGCGTGGCTTGGTGAACTGCGACCATCCCGCGGACGAGGTTTGGTCTGAAGCAGGCATTGAACTCACCGCGTTTGGGTTTCTTCGGCGTTGATGTGTTCACCGGCAGCCCTTCCGCTTCCCATGCCGGCAGTCCGCCATTCAAAACGCACACGTCGTCATGTCCGAACACCCGAAATGTCCACCAGACACGCGAAGCGGCCATGGCAAGTCCCGATTGGTCGTAAACAACGACCGTATCACCACTCGAAATCCCGAGCTCCTCGATGGCATCCGCAAAGTCCACAGCATACGGCAGCATATGCGGCATTGGATTGTCGTGATCGGCAATCTGGTCGATGTCGAAATAGACCGCATCGTCGATTCGGCGTTGCTGCCATTTTTCACGTCCGCCAGCGGCGTAGGTGGCATCAACCACCTTCACCGGGCCTTTCGCCTGTTTCAGCAACGCGGCCAGTTCTTTTGGCTCTATAATGCCTTTATCCGCAAGGTTGGACATAATTTGCCTTTCCATCAGGATCCTTTTATATATTAATCGTATAAAAAAGCCGGAGCAATTCAGATTATCAACGACACGCCGCCGCCGATCGACCCGAACGGAATCTATATCTTCCTGGATATGGATGGGCTGGTGGCTGACTTCAATCGGCACGCAAAGGTCCATAATCTATTCCAGCCGGATGGCGAACTGGTCAATGACGGGCAGGATCTAACACACGAATGGTGGCTCTCGATGCCAGCCTTCGACGGTGCCAGGGCTTTCTACGATAACGTTGTAACTCTGGCTGATGAATATAATGCATCGAGGGTCATGTTCGTGACCGGCGCAAAGCGGAATGCTGGCAGTTACTCCGGCAAGGTTGACTGGGTACAGAAATTCCTGCCGGAACGCGGCAACAGAATTCTGTATGAGTTTATTACGTGCCCAAAGTACCAGAAGTGGCTTCTGGCGGGGCCGCGCCGCATCCTGATCGATGACAATAAGAAGGTTGTGGATCGGTTTACCGAAGCGGGCGGCATCGGCATCTTGCACGAGGGCGATTATGCGCAAACGCTCGCTAAGTTGAAAGCCGCTCTGGAAATGTTGAATGTTCAGCCGGCGTCGGACAATCGTCTTCCGCCTTCGCCTGCGCCGGGACCGAACTAGACTTCGATCATTATTGCTCTTAATGTCTTCCGCCATGAAACAGCTTGTAAAAAAGATATTGCCGCCGAAGGTTCTGCATGCCGCTGTCGATATACGGGATCGCAAGAGGCTAAGTGCGGTTCCCTCATGTCCGCTTGATGAATCCCATTTGCGTATAGGCAAGGATTTCGACAGCCCGATTCCTTTTTTCTCCGATCCCGCGACGGGCAGCCTGTGGCAGGTCGTGCATGACGAGATATGCGGTTCCTTTGCCGACAACCACATCATGGGCGGTATCAACCCTGGCGATCGCCGGGCGTTGTTCTATCTTGTCTGGACGCTCAAGCCCATGAGTGTGCTTGAGGTGGGTACCCATATCGGCGCTTCAACCCTTTATATTGCGCGCGCGCTGAAATATGTGTCCGATGATGCGAAAGTCACTACGGTCGATATCCTTGACGTCAACAATCCGGAAACCGGAGCGTGGAAGAAACTCGGCCTGCCGATGTCGCCAGCAACCTGCGCCGATCATCTGGATTGTCTCGACCATATTGTCTTTAAAACTTCGCCATCCCTGGAGTTTATGGAGAGGGCGAGGGACAAATTCGATCTCATCTTTCTGGATGGCGATCATTCAGCGAGCGCGGTTTACCGTGAGGTTTCAGCGGCGCTTCGGATTCTGAATGATGACGGCGTTATTCTCCTCCACGATTATTATCCAAACGCCCGACCGCTTTTTCCCGACGGCAATGTTATTTCCGGCCCGTATCGCGCGATGCAACGAATCGCGGTCGAAAATCCGAAGATCGAAGTAAAGCCACTGGGCGCGCTGCCATGGGAGACGAAGCAGGGCTCGCATATGACAAGTCTGGCGCTCGTGGCGCGCCGACATAAATAGCATTCACCCACTAGACGGAATCACATCAGGCATATCAGTGATTCTAGAAATAGTTCATCAAGCTCGATTGAAATTGCAATCGGGTTTGCTTGGCTCATGACTTTATTTCCAGAATTTATATTTGCGATAACGAATTTATTTTTTGTAATGACAATCTTGACATAAATTTAAATCGTGCGGTACGGTTCAACCCTAGTTCCATAACAAGAATTTTTTACACGGGGAGTCACGAACGTGCCTGATGACAATTTTCCTAAGGATGATTTTAAGGAGCTGACCAGAGAAGAGCTGATCGGCGAACCGCTCACCGGCGATGACAAAAAATTTATCGAAGAGAAAGTCGAGTGGGCTGCCGACAAGCTGAAAGGCGCTCATAAGGAAGTAGGTAAAGTCATCTACGGACAAGATCCCTTGATCGATCTGTTCCTTGCGGACATGGCCGCGGGCGGCAACCTGCTTGCCGAAGGCGTGCCGGGCCTCGCTAAAACATTGCTCGTCGCTACTCTGTCAAAGGTCATGGGACTTGATTTCCAGCGCGTGCAATTCACGCCTGACCTGATGCCGCCCGACATTATCGGAACGGAAGTTCAGAAGGATGAAAAAGATCGCAAGCCTGGCGAGAAACCTTTTATTTTCGTGCCCGGCCCGCTCTTCACACAATTCCTTATGGCTGATGAAATCAACCGGACGGGCCCGAGGACACAGGCCGCGCTGCTGCAGGCGATGCAGGAGCGTAAAGTCACGGTCAACGGCCATACTTATTATCTCGACAATCCGTTCATCACGATGGCGACGCAGAACCCGCTTGAAAACGATGGAACTTACCCGCTGCCCGAAGCGCAGCTCGATCGCTTCCTGATCAAGGTCCCGTTCGATTATCCGGATCGGGACGCGGAAAAACGTATTATTCTCGAGACAACGACTACAACGACGCAGGCCGTCCGCGATTTGTTCAATCGGATCGGGAACGGCGAAGACCTCAGAAAGCCAGAAAATTATCGCCGCGTGGAACAGCATCAGAAAGTCGAAGCGATTCTCGGAACGCAAGACCTGATTGCCATGCAGGAGCTTACGCGCAGGCTGCCGCTTTCGGAAGATGTCGTCGATGCGATCCTCCATACCGTGCGCGGTGCGCGTCCGACCGGCGATTCTTCGGAATTCATTCAGAAGAACGTGAAATGGGGGCCCGGTCCGCGTGCATCGCAAGCGTTCGCTTTAGTGGCGAAGGCGCAGGCGCTGATGCGCGGTGAATTGTCGCCGACGATCGATGATATCAGGGAACTTATGACACCGGTTATGGAGCACCGCATGGCATTGAAATACGATGCCCGTGCGCGCGACGTCGATTTCGCAGCGGTCCTGAATCATCTGAAATTGAAGCTCTGAAAATAAGCGGACTTCGGGCAAAAAGCGCTTGACTCGCCCATTGGGCAAGGCTATGCCCGTTAATGATTAAAAAATTATAACTAATAGAACATGAGGAGGATTAGTCATGTCTGATAACGAGAATAATTCCGCACCGCAAAAAAGTCACAAGGGCCTATTTGCCATTGCGGCAACGGGTCTGATTGCTGGCGCGGCCGCGCTGATGGCGCCGTCTTTTAACACGGCAGCGCACGTTCCCTCGGCAGAAAAGAACAAGGATCAACACGACCTGCTCGCTCCTTATGCCGGCTTTATCGCAGATATGAGGCGCCCGAGCGGCATGCATTGCTGCGGCATGCAGGATGGCATGGGCAAGGTCGTAGAAAAACATACCGACTATCCCGCCGTTATTGGTGAAGACGGGAAACCTCACGCGGATCCGGCCGGTACACATTGGCACGTCAAGTTTACGAAAGACTCGGCGGGCAAGGAACTTCCCAATGGTGGGTTCTGGATGGATGTACCGGACGAAGACATCGTGGACGTTCCGCTGTACGAGCGGGTCAAGGCCGAGCACCCGGACGATCCGACGTTCAAAGCCCCGCCGTTCAATATTATCTGGACGAATAACAGCTTCCCGTCCGAAGAATCTCCGCAGACGCGGCCGACTCTTTACTGCTTCTGGCCGACGCCGAGACTTCAGTAAGCTTAAGGTAAGGTACAAGGAATTAATCAATCCCGGCGAATTGCCGGGATTGTTTTTTATGGGGTTTTTCCGAGCTTTTCGAGCGTTTTCTGAACCGGGTCCGATTTAAAATCGCCGGCCAGCGAATAAAGGAAAATATTGACGCCCGATCGTAAGGCTAGCTCGCGCTCGCGCGAGTCCTTGGGCAAAGTACGGCCGGCCCAGGCGCCGGCCCAATTGTTATTGCCGACAATGATGGAGGTGACATTCTCGGCCCCCCCCGTTCCAGGCGACTCGACCCATACGCCGTTATAATCGTTGCTACCGGACAGGCTGCCGACGCGATAGAAAGCGTGTTTCAGCGTATGATCCTTGTCTAGATTGGCCAACGGACGGACGTTGATGTCACCAAGGATACGGCGCAGCGCGTCGTTTCCGGTATCACCCATTGTGTCGAAAAGAATGACTCCGCCGCGGTTGATATAGGTTTGAACCTTGCGCCGTGCGTTGTCCGATAGTGGCTGGGCGTTTGCGGTCACCGGCCAGTATATAAAGTTGAAAACGCTCAGATCCGCTTGTTCGATATTGAGGGCGACGACTGCTTCGGGATGGACTGCGGTCTTTTTTGTCAGGACGTCCTGCAGGGCTGTAAGGCCCTTTTCGGCATCGTCATTTACTTGGGACGATGATGTACTCACATAGGCCAGGCAAACCGCCCCGGCGCATTTACGTGTGTTGGCGTCGATGATCATAGGGCTTTTTACAGGCGCATTCGTCGCGGGTGCCGGCGCTGTCTGTGCAGGACGATTCGCAGGCGCGCTCTGTTGCTGCGCGGATGCGGGCAAGGCCGCTACGGCGCTGAACGCTGCAATCAATGCAGCAGCTAAAAATCCTCGACCGGTTCCTTTGGAACTCATTCATTCTCCCTGTTGCGGATCACGTTGCATAACATGCTTTGCGGAAATACCGCAAATGGAAAAAGCGCTCCTGTATTATCAAAAATAACGGTACTAATGCTTGAGTTGTTTAGAACTATTTCCGCGTTTGGTCAGAATAAATATTGACTGAATCCCTCTGCGCTGTTAGCCATAATTTCAACCATAAAACCATATATCTCTCAAGGGATCTGGGATGACGAAACGCGATCGAATCATTTCGAGAGCAGCAGCGGCGGCATTGGCATTCGGCCTTGCCGCATCCGGTGGTACGGCGCTTGCGCAGTCGTCTGCAAATCCTGACCAAAATAAAAATCCGGCGCCAATAACACAACAGACCCCGAAAGCGCCGGTGACGATTCCGGCAGCGGCGAACAGCAATGGTCATGAAATCGTGACGTCGTGGTCGCCGACCGTTGACCCGATCAATCCGCTTGGTTCCCACGTGCCGCTTGATACAAATATTCTGATCGGGATGATTGCCGGACTCGGCATCCTTTCTGCCGCTGCCGGTGCTTACGGCGCGAAGAAGGGTGTGAAAGGTTCATGGCTTCGCGCCGGCGCAGGCGGTGTGATTGCGCTGGCTTTGCTCAACCCGGAGATACTGCGCGAGGACCGCGAGAAACTTCCCACTGTGGTACTGAAAGTCGTCGATCGCAGTGCCAGCAACCAGCTCGATGGTCGTGACAAGACAACGCAGGCCGCATCTGAAGCGCTTGATAAGTCGTTATCCGCGCTTCCGGGCGTCGAGGTCCGCACGATCGACGTCACCGGGACCAATAAAGACGGTGTTGCGCTTGATGGCACGAACCCGTTTACGGCTGTGAACAACCTCACGGACTTGCCCCGCGATCAGTTGGGCGCGGTCATTTTGCTAACGGACGGCCAAATTCATGATATTCCCGCGAACACAGACGCAATGGGCAAAGGCGTGCCAGTGCACGTGCTCGTGTCGGGCCGCGAGAACGAGGTCGATCGGCGCATTGTCGTCGATAGCGCCCCGCATTTCGGGCTGGTCAACAAGAAGCAGGACATTACGTTCCATGTCGAGGACCAGGGTGCAAAAGGCGCCGCTGCTCCTGTCACTGTAACTGTCAGCAGCGAAGGAAAAATACTTTCGACGCAGCAGGTCACGCCCGGGCAGCCGGTGAAAATGACCGTCGATATCCCGCACGCGGGCCCGAATATCATCGAATTCAAGGCAGAGGCTTTGAAAGGCGAACTTACGCCCGTCAACAACCAGACGGTCGCGACCATTGAAGGTATTCGCGAGCAGTTGAACGTGATGCTGATCACAGGAAAACCGAATCCCGACACGCGACTTTTCCGCGAGATGATCCGGTCCAACCCCGACGACAACCTTATCCACTTCATGATTCAGCGTCTGCCGACGCAGCTAGACGACACGCCGGACAGCGAAATGGCGCTCGCGCCTTTCCCGTTCGACGAAGTATTCGAGGACAAGCTTGGCAAATTCAACCTGATCATATTCGATAATTTTGACGACCAGGGCGTGGTGCTGGCCGACTATCTTGAAAATATCACCAAATTCGTGAAAAAAGGCGGCGCGGTTCTTGTTGTTGCCGGCGATGAGTTCAATGGCCCGAATAGCCTGAAGAATACGCCGCTCGGACCCATTCTGCCTGTCGAACCGGGAACACAAACATACAAAGGTGATTACACACCGCAATTAAGCGACCTTGGACGCCGTCATCCTGTAACTCGCGATCTTGACCCGTCGGGCGACAAGCAGCCGCACTGGGGTCCGTGGATGACGTTGACTGAAGTTGGGAAAGTTTCCGGCGAAGTCGTGATGGAAGGCCCGAACAAGAAGCCGTTGCTTGTGCTTGGCAAGGCCGGTGAAGGCCGTGTCGCCGTGCTTCTGTCAAGCAATCTCAATTTGTGGAAGAACGGCTATCAGGGTAATGGAAATTATGCCGGCGGACCTTACGACCAGGCAATACAAAAGATGGTCGGTTATCTGATGAAGGATCCGGCGCTTGAGGAAGAAGCGCTGCGCATGACGCAGCAGGATGGCAAGCTGATCGTCGAGCGCCAGACGATCGAGGAAAAGACAACACCGATCACAATTCATACGCCGTCGGGGCAAACAATGACTGTTGAACCCGTGCAGGTTGGCCCCGGGCTTTGGCGCGCGACCGAGCCTCTGAACGAACTCGGGCTCTATAAGGCGGAACAGGGCGGAAAGCATCCGGTGTCTTCGTTCATCAATATCGGTCCAGCCAATCCGAAGGAATTCGTGAATACGATCTCGAGCACCGAGATCATCAAAAATTTCGTAAGCGGAACCGGCGGCAGTGTCGCGCGCGTGGGCGAGACCCCGCAAACGCTCAAGCTCCCGCGAGTTGAACAGTTGGACGCGAAGCAGACAGCCAACGGAGCGGCCGGACCTGACTGGATCGGCGTCCATATGCGGGACGCAAGCAATCTTAAAGACACGAACCGGACCCCTTTTATTCCGCCGTGGCTGGCGCTGGTCATGGCCGTCGGTCTCTATGCGGGTGCCCGTTGGCGCGAGGGCGAACTGGGATCACCGTTTGGCAAAAAAACACCGGCGCCGGATACGGGCCCGTCACCGCCGAAGAATGAGCCGTAGGTAAAAAAATGAGCGATGACGGCGATTCACTGACAAAGAAATTTAACTCCAAGGTCCTAGCGGGGTTGCTAGCCATTCCTGCGGCGGCGGCTGGTTTCGCGCTCGGGAAATTTGGTGTCGGTCCTCTCGAATTTACCAATCCGTTGGTGATGGCGGCAGGGATGGGTGCGTTGCCGCCGATCTGGGAAATGCTGAAAAGCGTGCCTCCTAAACCGTGGGAGGTTTTCTTTCCGGCGATTCGTCTTCTTTTCAATCTCCATTCCGAGGACCAGTCGCCCGCACGCATGCCTTTGTGGCAGCGTGCGCTCGGTGTCAGCATTCCCTTCTTCCTGACGTTGGGATTGGCACAGCCGCATCTGCACCCCGACAAAGCACTTGCGGGCAAGGGACCGATTCTTACCGTCGTGAACAATGGATGGGGGTCGGGTCCCAACTGGACCGAGCGAGTGGACGGAATGAAGCGCGCAATCGATCGGGCTGAGCGCGAGCACCGTCCTATATTGCTGCTTCCCACCGCCCAGCCGGCTGACGGATCACCGCTCAAATTACTCGAGCCGGTTTCTGCTGCTGAGGCCCGGCGTATGATGCAGGATATCAAGCCTGAACCGTGGCCGTCCGATTACAAGGCGGCGCTCGATCAGGTGAAAAGCCTGAGCTTCAAGGAGCCGGCGTCGGTAGTCTGGCTGAGTGACGATCAGAACGGCCCGGGTGCGTTGGAGCTTGCGCAGCAACTCAAGAGCATAGGGCGTCTCACCGTGTTCCGCGATGATGAATCTGAGGATGCCCATTTATTGGTGCCTCCGGACGCCACCGCGGATACGCTGACGGTTTCCGTTAAGCGGCCGAGCGCCGCGAAACCGGACGTCGTCATCCTCGCTGCGAGCGACGAGTTCGGCAAAGTTCTTGCGCAAACACAGGTGGATTTCAAGGAAGGCGAGAAGGAAGCGAAAGGCACGTTCAAGGTGCCGGCTGAGGTTCAAAACCAGATTACCGGCGTATCCATCCTCGGTGAGAATAGCGCCGGCGCGAAGATCATGCTTGATGAACGCTGGCGTCGTCGCCCGGTCGGCGTTGTTAACGACGGCGCCGGCAATTCATATTCGTCGTTACTGAATCAGTCCACGTATGTTGAAAAAGCGCTCGGATCCTATGTCGACATGCGGCAGGGCAGTGTTGACGATTTGCTGAAGCGCAAGATGGCGGTCATGATCATGACCGATGACGTAGGCTTGAGCGAATCTTCTCATAAGAAAATCAGCGATTGGGTCAACGATGGCGGCACGCTCCTCCGGTTCGCCGGCCCCAATCTTGCCGCGCAGGCCAAGCCCGATGACGATCTTTTGCCGGTGCAACTGCGGCCCGGCGCTCACGAGATCAGCAATCAGATGGCTGGGACCGGACCGGGTAAGTTGGATAAGTTCGACCCGAGCTCGCCATTTGCGAATGTAAAAATCTCTCCGGACATTACAATCGATAAGGACGTACTTGCTCAACTGGCGCCGGACCTTGACCAGAAGACCTGGGCCCGGTTGAAAGACGGTACGCCGCTGGTGACAGCTGCGCAGCACGGCAAGGGCTGGGTCGTGCTGGTTCATACGACGGCCGGTACGGACTGGTCGAATCTAGCTTTGTCGGACACGTTCATTGACATGATGCGGGCGGTCGTTTCCCACAGTCAGGGCGTGTCGCCTACCGGTGAAGGAACCGGCGCCGCATTGCCGCCATTGAAAGTGATGGACGGGCGCGGACAGTTCGTGACGCCGGACATGGCGGCGCAACCCTTGACCGAGGATGTAATTGCCTCCGGAAAGGTGGGACCGGCAAATCCTCCAGGCTTTTACGGGAACGAGAGTGTGCGGCAGGCCCACAACCTTGCGGGCGGAGTTCCTGTTCTCGAGGCATTGCCCAATATGCCGAATGATGTTGCGAGCGCGAGTTATAACGACAAGAAAGGCGAGAATGATCTGACCGGTCCGATGCTAGCGGGCGCATTGACGCTGTTGCTGATCGATCTCGCAGTCATTCTCGGCCAGCGCGGCCTCCTGCCGCGCCAGGGCGGCAATGAGCCCAATTTCCGCCCGACAGCGGCTGCAAGCGCGCCGCCGCCGAAACCATGATACTGCAGGAGCGCTGAAATTGGCTTTCAGTAAGACAAAAGATGATGGAAATACGATATATCAGCTGCTTGCGGAAGCGGATGAAACGTACTCCATGCTGCCGAACATGCGGATGGAAATCGAGAAAGTTACCCTGAGCCTGCCGGAATTCGGGCCGCGCAAATTGCGCCGGGCGGGTATAGGGACTGAATTTTTTGAAGCGCGCGCTCACCGGCCGGGCGTTGACAGCAAAGCGCCCAATGCAAGGTTATCGGCGCGCAGGGGGTATCCCGTCGTCGTCGAGAACGAAGCCGAGATCAGGCAGCATTTCTATCTCTGGCGTGATTCCTCGAAGTCGACGAACTGGAAGTCGCCCAAGCAGAGCTACACTAAAAAGCAAGCCGAAGAGATCATGCTCCTGGCGCTCGCCAAGCATCTCGCCAAGGCTGACGAACTGATCGGTGTCCTTGATCGGAGCGGTCAATATCGCGGGGGTAAAGCGCCTGAATATCTCGCGTCTCAGCTGGTACCCCAAGATGATGTTACGGTCGTAACCGGCGACATGCCGTCGCTCGGGAGGCAATTGCCCCGCAATAGCACAGCTGTTCTCTTCAGCGACTTCCTGATGAAGGAGGAAGAGCTAATTGCCTCATTGGACCAATTGAATGGCGTCGGCCTGAAAGGTTATCTCGTCATGGTCCTTGATCCTATGGAAATAGAATTTAATGGATTCAAGGGGCACGTCAAATTCAATGGTCTTGAAGGCGAGGGCAGCAAGGCGTTCAAGCGCGCCGAAGCCATGGCAAAGGAATATCAGGCTGAAATACAGCGGAAGATCGAATTCGTGAAAAATCTGGCTGAAGGCAAGGGGTTCAAGTTCATTCTTCAACGAACAGATGAGCCGCTGCACAAGGGTCTTCTGGCTGTATATGGCCTTGCGGAAGAGACGACGGCATCCGCTCCAAAGCCAAGCTTGTAAATGTCGGAAATGGGCTTACAAATGTCAGGCTCGCGTAGAACAGAACATAATAAGGCGACAGGGATTTTTGACGGAAAATGAATCACATTTTTAAAAAAGCGACTTCTACGGCAGGCGCGATCCTGATCGGCGCCAATTTCTTTATGGCTGCGACTGCCTATGGTCAGGAACCGGCTAAACAACCTGCAAACCAGAATTCACCAGCCGTCGAGGAGGCGATCAAGAACCAGCTTCCCAACCTGATCTCGAGCCCGTTGGCAGGCGAGAAGGTGACCTTGACGGTGGTTGTAAAAGACGGCCTCGGGCAGGAAGGTCATAGCGAGCAAGTCGTCGTCACGTTGCCGAAGCCTGTTTTCCGCAACCCGGTAAACCCGCCGCTCGCCGATATGCGCAAGACGCTAGCACTCGATGCGCGCAAGGCGCCGGTTGTGGCCACGCAAATGGCGAAACTGATTCAGGACCAGCAAGCCAATATACCCAATCCGGCGACGTTGCAGGCGCTTAGGGATATTCAGGGCGCCATTGCCGGCGCGAAGAATGATGCCGTTCTCGATCAGGCCGTGACCGATATGTGGAAGGTCATGATGCAGCTCGAGGAAGACCACATGACGAAGGCGGAGAAAGAGCTGCGCGACGCCGACAAGGCTCTGCGGGAGGCGCTCCAGCGGAACGATGTCTCGCCGCAGGATCTGCAAAAGCTGATGGAGCAGGCGCGTAAGGCTCTCGAGGACGCTCTCAAAGAGAAGGCCGAGAAAGCGCAGGATCCGCAGTCGCAAAAAGAATACGAAAAGATGCGCCAGATGATGGAGCAGATGAAGAAGCTGATGGAGCAGCTGGCCAACAAAATGAGCCCGCAGCAACAGCAGAAGATGGCGCAGCAGATGCAGAAGATGACGCAGCAGATGCAGCAGCAGCCGAACCAGACGCCGCAGCAGCAGCAGAGCATGGAACAGCAGATGCAGCAGATGATGCAGCAAATGCAGCAAATGCAACAGATGCAGCAGATGATGCAAAAGATGAACGACATGATCAAGAAGCAGCAGGAGCTTCGCGACAAGGCCGCTCAGCAGGAGAACAAGCGTCAGGAAGACATGCAGGCGGTCCAGAAGCAGCTGTCGGACATGGCGAAGCAGCTGGACCAGAAGGTCGACGACCAGAAGGCGGCGGAACAGAAGAAATCCGATGATCAGCAGGCAAAGAACGACGCCGAGCGCGATGCACTGCAGAAAAAACTCGACCAGGATCCGAAACTGACGGACGAGCAGAAACAGCAGAAGCTGGACGACCTGCAGCAGAAGCAGCAGGACGCACAGCAGCAGCAAAACGACCAGAGCCAGCAAAATCAGGACAAGCTGGACCAGATGAAGAACGACCTCCAGCAGGCGCAGAAGCAGCTGGATGATCTGCAAAAGCAAAATAAGCCCATGAGCCAGCCTGACGCCCAAAAGATGGCGCAGCAGATGAAGCAGATGCAGCAGGATCTGAAGCAGATGCAGCAACAGCAGAAGAAACAGGAGGATATGGCCAAGGTTCAGGACCAGCTTGAGAAGCTGGCGAATCAGCTGGACAAGAAGATCGACGACCAGATGGCCAAGGAGCAGCAGCGCGAAAAGGATGCAGCCGCTCAACAGCAACAGAAGCAGGGCGATCAGAAGCAGGGCGATCAGAAGCAGGGCGATCAGAAGCAGGGCGATCAGAAGCAGGGCGATCAGAAGCAGGG
>DATJGZ010000183.1:0-3875 GCA_035494535.1 Patescibacteria group bacterium
CCGGCGGCGAGGATCACGCAGGCCAGTGGTTTGGCAGTCTTGTCGTCTTGCATCTCGAATTCTCCCGGAGGTTATTCTGGCGATTATGAATTGTATTACAATTCACATGTTGTTGCAGGAGGTTACATTTAAAACCCTTCCGGGCGGAGAAGGGTTCCTATTGTCCTGAATCCTCGGGCGCATCCTTGGCGGCCATGGCCTGCGGCCCTTCGATTTTCGTCAGGTGCATGAACAATGTGCCGTAATCGGTGACGACGCGGATCTTCACGGGCAGGGCGGGGCCGGTCTTGTTGAGCCGGGCCATCCATACGGTGGGCAGGCTGCCTTTCTGCCGCCCCTGTTCCTGGATCGACAGCCAGCCGCGCGGTTTTTGATACCATTTGCCGCCGTCCGGCACGACCTCGACCGTGCAGCGCTCGGCCGGGCCCGCGTAGACGTTGTAGCTGGTCTTGGTCAGGTCTTCCGGACCCTCGTCGTGGAACTCCAGCTTGAAGCGGCGCAGCCCGTCGAAGACATCCTTGCTACCTTCGCATTTTTCGCCGGCGCCGACCTTGTCCATCACCAGCAGCGTCGCGGTCAGGCTGTCGGTGGTGCCGTCGGCGAGTTTCTTGTCGAAGTCCTTCGGCGTCGTGTCCCGGCCGTCCTCGCTCTTGGTGAAGCCGACGAACTTGCCGTCTTTCGCGTACGTGAATTTCTTGATCTCGTCCTTCTTGTGCCAGACAGAGGAGGATTGGTAGATCTCCGGTGTTTCGCTGCCCTTCACCCGCCAGCCGTCGGTCTGGAACGTCCCCTTCCATGGCACCAGCGAGCCGAGGAATCCTTGCGTCCACGCCGAGAAGCCGACGTGGTAGCGGTCCTTGGCCGGGTCGCTCAAATCGATCTGCGCCTGCACCACGTGCAAGCCGCCGGCATAGACGGCGAAAGTCAGCGTCTCGCTGGTTGGTTTTTGTTCGGGCGCAGGCGTCGGCATCACCAGTTTCGCAGCCGTCTCCGCGGCGAACGCGGGTGTAAAGGCCAGCAGAAATGCGGAGGATAGGGCAAGCGTGCGCAGCCGGGGCATGGATACTCCTTTTCTGTAAGCGAGTATGGCCGCAGGATTAGCGGCGTTCAAGGGCGCAGGGGTTATTGCTCCTCGGGCGCGTAGATGTCGTACAGGCAGCGCAGCACGGCCTTGGTGGCGCGGTCATGCAGGGAATAAAAGATGGTCTGCGCCTCGCGGCGCGTGTTCACGAGCTTGTCGAGACGCAGGCGCGCCAAGTGCTGGGACAGTGCCGACTGGCTCAGGCCCACGATCTCCTCGAGCTCACGAACGCTTTTTTCGCCCTTGTAGAGTGCGCAGATAATCAGCAAACGCTTTTCGTTAGATAAAGCCTTCAGAAGATTGGCAGCGATCTCTATGTTGCGCTCTATCTCTTCTACATCCATTCCTTTGCCATATGTAACTGAACCAAGAAGGCAGCAGAAACCAGAGATTGTACGCTAGTGGAAGAGCCCACTATGCAGCACCCTCAAAAACCCGAATTTCCACACTTTGTCAAGGGGCATACCCGCATTCAATCCCTCATATTATTATAAACGATTTACGTTAACAGGACACGCACTGTATCACCTCGGTAACAACACGCCGTCCTATTTCCTCTTATTTTTCAGGCGTAATTGTGGCGGCCGGCTTTTCCGGCATCCGGCTGCGCAGCCGGATCGCGAGGCCGACGGGCAAGAAAGATGTCCACAGCGCGAATACATATGTCGGCAGCGGGAAGGCGATACGCGCGCGATTTACCGATAATCCGTGCGCGATAATCCGTGCCGCGCGGTCGGCGGGCATCAGCAGCGGCATGTGATACGGATTCACGTCGGTCATCGGCGTCTTGATGAAGCCCGGGCAGATGACGCTGACCCCGATTCCCGATTTCGCCAGCGCGCCGCGCAGCGCCTCGCCGTACAGTCGCACGGCGCCCTTGGCGGCGCTGTAGGCGGGAGCGCCCGGCCAGCCGCCGAAGCCCGCCAGCGAACTCATCACGGCAATCTGCCCGCGCCCGCGCGTCTTCATGCGCGGAATAATGGGATCGATGGTGTTGAAAGTGCCATCGAGATTGACGGCGAAAATTTTTCGCGCCTGTGCCGCGCCCTCGCCGCCGCCGCCCGTGCCGCCGGAAATTCCTGCGTTGGCGATGACAAGGTCGAGCGGATGGTGATCGTCGGTCACGCCGACCCAAGTGCGCATGCTGTCCTCGTCGGTCACGTCGACCAGCGCGGTCGTTACGGTCGCGCCGTGCTTGCGGCAATCATCCGCCACCTCGCGCAGCCGCGCATCGTCGCGCCCGCCCAGCGAAAGGTGAACGCCGGATGCGGCGTAATGCCGGGCCAACGCCGCGCCGAGGCCGCTCGACGCGCCGGTGATCAGGATGCTTCTGGGGTTCTTCATGCCGCCGCGGGGTTGAAGTGCTTTTTGTATTCAGCGAAGGCCTTGTCGAAGGCCGCGGTCACGTCCTGCGGGGCCTTGTGCGAGGTATTAATGACGAGATCGAAATTCTTCGGATCGCCGATGTCGACGCCGTAAAGATTTTTGTAGCGCGCGATTTCGCTGGTGCGGCGGCGCTCCACTTCGTTCATCGCCTCCTTTATGTCTCCGAACTTCTCGCGCAGCTCCGCGTTGTCGTGGAAGATGCGATGCACCGCCACTTCCGGGTCGACCGTCAGGCGGATTTTCAGTGAATCTTTTATAAAGTGCCAGCCCATCCGCGAATCGAGGATCAGGTGGCCGGGATGATCATTCAATAATTTAAGGTAGTCATCGACCTTCGCGTCGATCTCGGCCTGCGTCTCGGCCAGCTCGTTAAGGGCGGCAAGAGAGATGCCTTTCTCGGCCGCGAGCTTGCGGAAGATATTGCCTGTGGTGATAAGCTGATAGCCGGTTTTTTCCACAACCGCGCGGGCGAACGTCGTCTTGCCGCTGCCGGGGTCGCCGGTGATGGTAATGCGGTGGTAAGCGTTGCTGGCCATGTTTATTCCTATTGCGCCGGCTCCGCCCGGTCAAGACCCCGCGAGCGATGCCAGCCTTACAAAGTCCGCGACCGAAATCTGCTCAGCCCGCAAGGTGCCGTCGATCCCGGCCTTCTCTAGCAGGCCGGTGCGGGATTTGAGCGCCACCCGCAGCATCTTGCGGCGTTTGCCGAACGCCTCGGCCACAATCGATTCCATCGCCCTGAATGATGGCGCGTCCTTGGCTAATATACGCGGCCTCAAGTGCACGACGCTCGACGTCACCTTCGGCGGCGGCACGAACACCGACGGCGGGAGGTCGAACAATTTCTTCACATCGCACAGCCATTGAGTCATCACCGACAGGCGGCCGTATTCCTTGCTGTTGGGCCCGGCCCCGAGCCGGTCGGCAACCTCGCGCTGGAACATCAGTGTCAGAGATGCGAATGCGTCGGGGACGTCGCGAATCTGTTTCAGCCAGCCGATCAGCAGCGGCGTCGCTATGTTGTAGGGCAGGTTGGCGACCACGATTCGAGGTCCGTGTGACGCAGTCTTCAAAAGATCGGTTTCCAGCGCGTCGGCCTGTATCACAGTCAGGCGCGAATCCGCCTGCGCCAGCTCCTGCAAAGCTGCGACCGCGCGCGGATCGTATTCGATGGCGATCAGTTTTTTTGACCCCGCTTTGAGCAGGCTGCGGGTCAGGCCGCCGGGTCCGGGCCCGATCTCGAACACAGTGCCGGCGTCCAGCAGCCCCGCCGCGCGGGCGATCTTGTCGGTGATGTTGAGGTCGAGCAGGAAATTCTGGCCCAGCCGCTTGTCCGCGCGCAGATCATGGCGCGCGATGACGTCGCGCAGGGGCGGCAAATTGTCGATGGCGTTTTGATCGGAGCGGC